>JBHLKC010000225.1:0-5766 GCA_048887065.1 Candidatus Hodarchaeota archaeon | reverse complement strand
AAGAACCCTTCATTCTCACTGAACTAAAAAGAATGGGCTTATCAGTCAAAAAAAAGGATTTGAATCAATTATTGATGACTGAAAAACTAAAGAGTAAAAAGATTGGTAGAATGAATGTTTACTGGAAAGTAACTTCTGAACCTCCTCAATCAACAGGGCTCGAATCTTTAACAAAACAGTTAGAACTTGAACTTGAAGAATTAAAAAGAGATTTAATGGCTGAACGCCAAAAAGTTCGAAAATTATCTATCCAAGAAGGCATCGATGAACCTTGGAAAGAAGTAGCAATGGCTATGGCTCGTATTTTGAGTGAACAGAAGCAAGTTTCAATGAGAGAAGTCCTCGAGTATTTCAATGCTCCGTTAGATGATTATTGAACCTTGGAATCTCGATCTTGTTCTGTTTTAACATCAGAAATTTCTGTTAGACTTTCTTCAACCTTTTGATCTTCTTCATCCTCCTCTACCATTTCTGTAACATCTGCCACAGTTTTGAAGATGAAATGCAAATCTTTAACTCTAAAATCAGGTTCCTCCTCTTCAAATGATGGTAATTGAATCTCTACCCAAATCTCGGTAGCTGAGAATCCTGTGAACGCAGATGACTTCTGAAGTTCCTCCTCCACTATAACTGAATCCTTTAAGTTTAGATTTTCAAATTTAAGTTCAATAAAGTTACCTTCAATATCCATTGAAACATCCAAGCCAAAAAATTCTGCTAAAGCATCAACAATCGATTTAAACATTTTCATACTATGAATACTAGTTTCATAAGCATTTACTAGACATAATTCAAGTTTGGGCCAAAGAATAAAGATATGATCTCTGAGATAGTGGGTTTCGATTAGTTGATCTGGGCTCCTTATTGGCAAGACTTCCTTAACCTTGGGAGTTCGAGTTAAAGTTCGTTTGACAAAATAAGAAGCAGATCGTCGTGTTTTCGGTTTTTTTTCATGAACAATCTTCCAATAGTCATCTATATAGATGTAGACATCAGGGAGTAAGCTTTCACCCTCCTGAAAAGATCTTGTCAGCCCTTTTATCCTTTGTGAATAACAGAATAATGGCATATTCTTTTTAGACTCACGTTTTAACAAAAGAACATCTAAGTAACGACGGTCAGTGCATTTAGGTCTAAGCATGTTCACAACCTTATTATTTTGACAAGCGTTTAAACAGAATTCCCTTCTATCTCGAACCATCTCCTCCCATAGAGTAATACCCGAAACAAGATTGAGTGTTACCATCGCTGTTTTTGGGCTCTCTTTATCTGTCCATTTCACGCTTTATCATCCAACCTTGTAATGCACCTGCAATTCGATTAAAGATAGATTATTCAAAAATTTTACCTTTTACTATTGAAGCTTCAAGAAAACCTTCTTCCTTGGAGTATTGGTGAATTATAGTAATATTAGGCGTTAGTTTCAGAAATAGACAATAGTAAGTCTTTAATACAGAATTATATTCCTCATCAATCACGCTTTTCAAAATTCTGATTAAAATGTCAATTATCCCTCAATCAATCTTGTACCTCGTCAAAAATTGGTAACTTCTTAGAGCTTTGAAATCTCACGTGAGAACTATCAAAAACTTGAAACCTACATCAGAGTTAGATTGTTCTACAGAAGACTTACTTTCCCAGGACATAGATTCATTTATCCAGCAAGAAGTCCAACGCCAGCAAAAAAGTTTGAGGAGGAATTTAGAGAAAACCTGCAAAAAATCTTGGATAACATGCTAGAAAAGAATATGATATCATTTTTCGACAGGTTACAAAACGACTGGGTACAAATGAATTTGCCAAGAAAATAAGGTATACTGAGGAGTATAGAAACCTCATTCAAACCTATATAAAAAAACAAGAAAACAAGAAAGACAACCTCATTCGATCAGTATATCATTCTTTGGTTAAAAAAGGTGAAGAAGTCACATTTATAGCCATTCATCGAGCAACAGGTATCCCACGTAGACGAATTGAAGAAAATGAATATTATCATAAACTGGTATTAGATCATCAGAAAAAATATGAAGAAGAAAAGAAGGAACTCGTACTTAATGCAATATAATCTTATAAGAAAGAAGGAAAGGAAATATCTATAACAAATCTTTCGAGAATAACAGGGTTATCAAGAAACTATCTTCACAATCCTGAACGAAAGAAATGGATTCATCAGGAGATAAATAAAAAGAGTAAATAACTTATAGGTATCTTACTAAGTAGATAAGAGGGTTAACCATGCCAGAACATGATGCTAACAAGAAGGAATTACCCGCTATTATACGGATTCCCAAGAACATTTTCCAGTTCGTGATATTTTTACTCATCCAGATCCCACTTATACCAGTTGCCATCATTGCGAAGGTGCCATTGCTTTATAAAGATCTAGTCACTAGCAGGAGGCTCGGGGTATCGTCTACTGCCTTGAACCCCATATTCAGGCGCTGATAGTACCATTATTTGAGGGTACGCGAGGATGAAGTTATCATAAAACTTGTCAAGGCACTCCCCACTGCTTCGCACTATGGAATGATGGGTACATGGCAGCTATACCCATTGCCAACTGGATCTGCGGTTTTACAGTATCCATGCTTTTGCGCGTCCCCGAACCTGGCAAGGAAAATCTAATATCCACCATGTTTGTCAGAACAGCGTTCTTTGATCCACTTTTGGAAAAATAGCTCCCCCGATTGATCAGGTGGTATTGCTGGGGCGCAGGCTTCGATTCAGTTTATATGGATTGTTTTAGCCACATTTGGAATACCCACAGACTCGGCATAAGATGCACCCCTCACTATGTTCAACAATATTCCCACATTCAGGGCATTCAGGCCGTAATCCAGATGTAATATGGGTTAAATAAATTGCGTTATTATTTGAAAACTTAATATCGCTCTTTGGATTTTGAACCGTTAATCTACTTTGATTATTCCCATTTTTACTATATCGATCGAGAAAGCGTTCAACTGACTTTGCTACAGCGTCTGCACACGATAAAATAGGCCCTTCTCCCCCAAAAGTAGGTGATGGACATCGAATCGATTTAAGCTGGATAATGATTTCATCAGGTTCAATTCTACTACGTAACGCTAAAGAGATAAGTCTACCCATCGCCTCTATATGCGACGCTACACATCCTCCTGATTTTCCCAGTGACAGAAACAATTCAGCTAATCCCTCATCATCCTCATTGATGGTAATAAATAAGTTCGTTCCACACCCAACACGGATGCGTTCGGTGATTCCACGAGTCACTTCAGGCCTGTATCTTGGTTTCTTTGATAGTTTTAAGTCCACTTTCTCCTTGACTTCTATCTCATTAGTTCCTTTTTTAGATAAGACATCATATGTTCGAGACCCAGATCGATATACCGTCAATCCTTTACATCCAAGCTGATATGCTAACATATATGCTTTTTCAATATCTTCTTCTGTTGCTTCTTTGGGAAAATTGATAGTTTTGGAAACAGCGTTGTCTACTCCAGATGCCTGAAACGCTGCTTGCATTTGAACATGCGATTCTGGTGTTATATCATGAGCAGTTACAAAGATTTTTCTAACATATTCGGGAATTTCTTCGATTCCTAACAGTGATCCCGTTTTTGCGATTTTTTCCATTAATTCCTCTGAATAAAAACCGCGTTTTTTCGCTGTTTCGACAAAGAAGGGATACCCTTCAACAAGTATATCATCATCGAGAACTCGTCGTTCATAGGTTAGCATAAATAATGGTTCAATGCCGCTAGAACAACCAGCAATTATGGAAAGTGTTCCTGTTGGGGCAACAGTTGTTAATGTAGCATTCCTCATCATTGGGTATTTATCTGCCAGAATACTCTGTTCAAAATTAGGAAATGAACCCCGTTCTTGAGCAAGCATCTGAGACGTTTGAAGCGCTGTTTTATGAATAAATTTCATGATTTTCTTGGCAGTATCAAGCCCGTGTTCAGAATTATAGGAAACACCAAGTTTTATCAGTAAATCTGCAAAACCCATCACCCCTAGACCAATTTTACGATTGGCTTTCGTCATCTCTTCAATTTTAGGTAAGGGAAAACTCGATACATCAATGACATTATCTAAAAATCGTACAGCTAGAGTAACACGATCCTTAAGCTTTTCATAGTCAATTCGGTATTTCAAAGGATCGAGAGGATCGGGTTTAACCATTTTTCCGACGTCTAAGGAGCCTAAATTGCACGATTCCCATGGAAGTAAGGGTTGCTCCCCGCAGTTCTGCGTTTTGACGAATTTGATCTTCTTCCTCCCTCTAACTTGTTCTTCAAACCCTCCGATGAAAAAAGAATGAAATTCATCTATTGTACCATTATAAACATCCCTTTTCCCAAGATATTCAACTTTCACAACTTTGTGATTATACATGGATGAATGTTCTTTAAGCTCTCCATAGGTTTTAAATCCAAATTCTGTTCCTAATCTGAATGGGATAGAAGATTGTTTACATAGAATTTCCCATTCTCTTTTAAAAGGTTCTCTATCTAATTTTTCCTTCAACTCAAGATAACACTGTATCTGTTTCAATCTTTTTTCTTCAGCAAGACTTTTGTATGTCTCCCTTATACCAGTAGTTCTCTTAATAATCATTTTCTTTTCTGAATTGAAATTTTTCATGAAACATTTTCTGTTACAATAACTGATTTCTCTTTTGTTAAAACTGATATGAAATACCTCACCACAATACTCACAAGTCTTTTCTACCATTACACTATTGCCATCTAAAAAGCATTTAAGATCTGTTTTTCTCGTACATTCTTCTAGTTTTTTTAATGCTCTCTGATGAAACCCTTTCTGAACTTTTTTGATGTATTTTGGATCTTTCCATTTTTCACGAGAAATCTCTGATAAGAGAAGTCTTTGCTCTGGATATTTTTCAAAAGATTTTTTCCGTGACAAGCTAATTTTTTTCTTTGTTTCTTTTGAGACTTTAACACCATATCTTGGATTATTTTCCCCGATGGGGTGATAGAAGGGATTTTGTGCCTTGTACTTTTTCCACTTCCCTGGATCAGCTTTTATTTTGAAAATAGGATTCTTAATCCCTTTTATTAATTTGCTGTGGAATGAATCATGTTCATCAACACGCATTATCTTAAGATTTTCAGGTAAGTTATTTTCGGAATCAAAATCTATATGATGAACTACATGATTTTCAGGTAAGTTATTTTCGGAATCAAAATCTATATGATGAACTACATGATTTTCAGGTATTGGTTCATCGTTATTATGGAAAAATTTAGCAATAAGCGTATGTTCTGATTTTTCAGACCGACCACGATTATAAATTCTCATATATTTTTTGTGAGGATTAGCTGAATATTTCCCTCTTTGATGCTGTAGTACTTTAGTTAAAACATGTAAACTATCCCCAGATTTCAACTCATCTGTTCGTTTGATAGTTCCATTTCTAAGATAAAATCTATGATTGGCTGTTGTCTTTAAGATCTCCCCAGAATCTAGTAGTACCCGATATACAGGAACCTTTTTTCCTGTTAATCTTGGCCTTCTCATGATTCTAACTATTATTTTACCTTGTTCATCTTCAGTAAATACAGGAATATCATTTCCTTCTTCAGCTAGTTGTTTTATTGGAACTGCTGATCTACCATCAGCTGTTGCTATCAAGGTATCCCCAGTTATACAAGGATTTGTAGCTTCGATTTCTCCAACATTGGGAATAGAATTAGCAGCATTAATCCGATCCAAGAAGATAATGCCTGGTTCACCACTTTTATGAGCCATTTGGACAAT
>JBHLKC010000224.1:0-5791 GCA_048887065.1 Candidatus Hodarchaeota archaeon | reverse complement strand
TTATGTAACAGTTCAATTGATATCACGGATCGTAAAAGAGCAGAGGAAGCGCTACAACTCTCTGAAGAGAAGCTTCGTAACATTATTGATTCACTTCCATTAGGAATGCACATGTATGAATTAAAGGATGATGGAAATCTCGT
The DNA here is from genome assembly GCA_048887065.1 of Candidatus Hodarchaeota archaeon. Classification (GTDB taxonomy): domain Archaea; phylum Asgardarchaeota; class Heimdallarchaeia; order Hodarchaeales; family Hodarchaeaceae; genus Hodarchaeum. The sequence continues at coordinate 5,648 of JBHLKC010000224.1, read as the reverse complement.
TTTTAGTGATGCAAACCGAGCAGCTGACGAGATTCTTGGAGTGGATAATAGCCAATTTGTAGGAAAACCTATTGAAGAAGCATTCCCTTATAGCATAGAAACAGAGATTCCTGATAGATATCGACGTGCAGCTAAACTTGGAGAACCTTATCAAATTGATCAAATTGAATGGGAAGAGAATCAAATTAAGGGAGCTTTTCAAGTTCATGCGTTTCAGACGTCTCCAGGAAGAATGGCGGCTCTTTTCAGGGATATTACTGAAATTAAACAAGCAGAACAGAAATTAAAAGAGTCTGAAGAACGTTTTAAGAGTATTTTTGATAATGCCAATGATGGGATTCTTTTAGCAGAATTGGAAAGTAGAGAATTATTACTTGGTAATGCTACAATCGTTAATATGCTTGGTTATAGTTTTGAAGAATTAAAAACAATGACAGTAGAGGATATTCATCCCCAAGAACAACTTTCATTAATTCTAGAAGAGTTTGAAAAACAATCAAAAAGAGAGGTTTCGTTCTCACAGAATATCCCTGTGAAGAGAAAAGATGGTTCCATTTTTTATGCAGATATAAATAGCTCTCATATTACATTTAGTGGTAAATCTTATTTAGTAGGGGTTCTTAGAGATGTTACAGAGCGCAAACAGGCTGAGGAAAGACTTCACGAGAGTGAGAAAAGGTTTAGAGAGCTTGTAGAGAATATCAATGATGTTCTTTATGAGATCGACAAAAATGGAATAGTACAATATGTTAGCTCTCCAATTAAATCAATTCTTGAATATTTACCCTCGGAAATTATTGGTCAGCCCTTTATTGATCTTGTTCATCCAGATGATAAACAAAGAACACTAAGAGGAGTTCGCAATGTCATGTCTGGTCATTTGGAACCGAATGAATATCAGATTTTAACCAAATCTGGGGATATTCGCTGGATTCTTACTTCAAGCAAGCCAGTTTATGAGGGTAATGAGGTAGTTGGTCTGAGAGGAGTTTTATCTGATATTACCAAACGTAAGCAGAAAGAGGAAGAGTTACGAAAAAGTGAGGCCCGTTATCGAAGACTCTTTGAGGAATCACCCATTTCACTTTGGGAGGAAGAATTTTCAGACGTAAAACGGTTCATTGATGATTTAAAGTTAACAGGGATCGAAGATTTTAGAAAATATTTCGATGAGCATCCTGAAGCAGTGTCAGAATGCGCTTCTTTGATAAATATAATTGATGTTAATCAAGCTACCCTAGATTTATATGGAGCTAAATCCAAAGAAGAACTATTAGGAAATCTAGACAAAGTTTTCACTGAAGAGACATATCCGGCTTTCAAAGAAGAACTGATTGCTCTAGCAGAAAACCGTAATAAGATAGCGATTGAAGTAGTTAATAAAACTTTGAAGGGAGGTACAATATATGTTGATTTAGGACTCAATATTTCATCTGAAGACGCCGAAAAACGTGCGTTGATTTCAATAATGGATATTACCGATCGTAAAAAAGCAAAAGAGCGAGAAGAATTTCTTAGAACTTTACTTAGGCATGATTTAACAAACAAAATTCATGTGGTTCAAGGATACCTCAAACTTCTGCAAGATACTGACCTTTCAGAAGAGGGTAAGAAAATCATTAAACGAACCAGTAATGCAAGTAAAGAATGCCAACACTTGTTGGAAAAAGTTTGGATGCTTAGCGAAATCGATCAGAAGGAAGAACAAACAGAGGTTAATCTTGACACTCATATACAGAATGTAATCACAAAAAATCAAGGTATAGCCAAGGAAAATCAGATCGAAATTGAGTATGAAGCAGTTCCATATGACGTTTTAGGTGGTCCACTTTTAGAAGAGCTTTTCCATAACCTTATTGAAAATGCAATAAAGCATTCTAAGTGTCGTAAAATCAAAATATCTGGTTACAGGGAAGATGAGAACATTAAAGTAATTGTTGAGGACGATGGGAAAGGAATTGAGAGGGATATTATAGAAAAATTGCACGATAAATCATTTAAAGGAAAGAGAGAAGGAATAGGAACTTATATTATAAATAGGATTGCTGAGAATTATGGAGGGAGTGTAAGTATAAAGGATTCAAAACTTGGTGGAGCTAAATTTATTATTACGTTAAAGTCAGCCTGATTTGTTCTTACTGTTTTATTCACGGACAATTTGAGGAAAAATTCTATCAATAATAGTTAGCGATAACCAAAGGATAAATGAAAACACAAATCCTGAAAAGAACATTAAAAAAGCAGTAAGAATTTGAGCATTGTATAGATTTACAATAACTGCTAAGATAACAAATATCCAGATAATCAATACACCTATAAATATAAAATATCCTTTCCAACCTGGAAGTGAATCTTTGATTCTCCTTAAAAAAGCAAACATACTAGATATTGCCACTAAACGCTTGTTCTTTAATGTTTTGAATCAATGATGAATACATATTAAATCATCAGAAAAAGATATTATTACGAAGCTTTCTTTTAAATTTTTAAAGAAAACTTCTCTTCTACTTCTTATTTACTAAAAAGTGTTGTAAGAGAAGCTGAACTAACTTTCTTTCCATAATGGAGTGTCTGACTATGGTAAACGAGGAATTATTAAGGAGTTTATTTGTTAAAAAATCCCTTAAGAATAATGAAAATGGATTCGAGCTTCAGATGAAGAATTCAATTAGTGATGCGACAATTATTTTCCCGATCAAATTTGAAATTCAGGGTGAATCAGTGGAAAAAGAGAAGTACACCGATTTTACTGTTGAAATGGGAGGAGGAACTATCCGTAATAAGGAAATATCTTCTCAAAATCCAGCTAATTTCACTGTTGATACGATAGCTACGTTAAAATTTAAGAGAGATAGTCCATTACCAAAAGAAAAGTATAAAATACGATTTATTCGTTTATTAACAGAAGAATATGGAGATCTACCCTTCAGGATGAAGGATCGAATACGTGAATAGATTTTCCATTTTCTACTAATCATAATGGGATTGAAAGAGATGGCAAAAATTATTATTTTAGGTGGATGTGGGGTTGTTGGTAGTATAGCAGTTAGAAATCTCATAACTTTTCCTGAGTTCTCAGAAGTGGTTATAGGGGATATTAACATTGAAAAAGCCCAGGATATCGCTAAGAATATTGGCAGTGAGAAAATTCAAATCAGAAAAGTTGACGCGCTTGACCCAAATAGCCTTAAGAGCGCAATGAAAGATTTTGATATCGTATTGAACTGTATTGGGCCATTTTATAGGTTTGCACCATTAATTCTTAAGGCTGCAATAGCTGCAGGAAAAAATTATGTCGATGTTAATGATGATGTAGACGCAACAATTGAAGTCCTTAAGATGGATGAGGATGCCAAACAGGCAAACATAACTGCTTTAATAGGCATGGGTAGTTCTCCTGGAATCTCCAATTTACTAGTCAAATTCGCTGCTGACCATTTTCTTGATGAGATGGATTCTATTGACCTGTATCATGCGCACGGAGGAGAACCTGTTGAAGGACCAGGGGTGGTTTTCCATCGAATTCACTCGATGAGTATTGACATACCAGTGTTTATCGATGGAAAACTTAAAACGGTAAATTTCTTTGGAGACGATGGAAAAGCTCTCGAAGAAGATATTGACTTCAAGAAATTGGGGGAATATCACTGTCATCCATACCCCCATCCCGAAATTATTACGTTCCCTAAGTATTTCAAAGGCTTAAAGCGAGTTACAAACAAAGGAACTGTTATTCCCCCAGAATATTTTTATCTAATCACAGAGATAGTCAGACTTGGTCTTACTGATGAAAAACCAATAGAAATAAAGGGAAATATGATTTCTCCCTTGGATTTCGCTATTTCTTATATCATTAACCAAAGGGAGAGAATATTGAAAGAAATGAACTTTGGGATTCAACGGGGTTGTCTAAAAATCGTTATCAAAGGAAAAAAAGACGGAAAACCTCATCACTACGTGTTTTCTCTCGCATCCAGAGGTCAATCAATGGGAGAAGGAACAGGAATCCCAGCTGCTATTGGGGCTCTTCTTATTACCAGGAATCTAATAACAGAAAAAGGAGTTTTGCCACCAGAAGCTTGTGTTAATCCTTTAGAATTCTTAGGAATTATGCAAGAGCTTCTTAAACTTGATTCGGCTACTGGAGAAGGGTCACCATTAATAATTGAGTCCATTGATGAAAAAGGAAACGTAGAGACAATTTCTATTTAATCAAATCCAATTTAAATTATTAATTATCAGAACGAACAATATGCAAAAAATAATGAAAGTTTCAAGCATTGTACAATATGTGTGTAGCTAATCCTGAATTCTGTTTATCGAGATGTGTTTGATAGTGAATTAGAGAAAACACTCATATAATAAATAATATAGCATAAGTTTTGGTTGATAAGTTTGAATGGCAAAAAAATCTTAGCATATGATTTAGGCACAACAGCAACTAAGGCAGCTCTTATTTCAGACGAGATCGAATTTATTAGTTCTGCTGTAGAAGAATATGAAACATATTTTCCCAAAAAAGGATATGCAGAGCACAATCCAAACGATTGGTGGCAAACAATGGTTACAGCGACGAAAAAACTTCTAGATCAAACCCAAGTTGAGCCAGGCGAGATTGCTGCTTTAACATTCTGTTCGCAGATGCAAGGATTAACACCCGTAAATGAACAAGGTAATCCTCTTATGAATTGTATGACTTGGCTTGATTCTAGAGGCATAGAATTTATTAACAAATTATGGCCGTGGCCTCGAGTAATGGGTTATTCTCCATATCGACTATTTTTAAAGTTCTTACGAATCACGGGAGGAGCTCCTGGTTTATCAGGTAAAGATCAAATTCCTAAAATACTTTGGCTAAAAAAATACCATCCTGAACTTTATAACAAAACTCATAAGTTTCTTGATGTTAAAGAATACATTATTTTTCATTTGACTGGAAAAATGGTTATAGGTACTGATATGGCTTATGTTTGGTGGTTACTTGATACAAGGAAAAAAGATGGAAAACCACGAAATGAGTGGTCAAAGTCCCTTTGTAAAATGTACAAAATTGATATGGATAAACTTCCTGAAGTTAGGAAGCCTACTGACATTATTGGTGGATTAACGAAAACAGCAGCTAATGAACTCGGACTATTGAAGGATACTCCAGTTGTTTGTGGAGCTGGTGATATGACAACAGCCGCTATTGGCTCAGGCGCTATCAAGGACGGTGAATTACATTGTCAAATCGGAACAAGCGGTTGGATTGCTGGTCATGTTTCTGAACGAAAATTCCCTGATATAAATCATTACACTGGATGTGTGGGCAGTGGATTTTCAGATGAATTTTACTTAGTGATTGGTCATCAAGAAATTGCGGGAGCTTGTCTAGAATGGGTAAAGAACAATATTTTATATTATAAAGATAAGTTACAAACGAAAGAAAAGAAAGAAGTATATGAAATCTTTGATGATTTAGTTTCAGAATGCAAACCAGGATCAAAGGGGAAGGGCGGGACCTACTTGATGTTTATGCCATGGTTTGCAGGAGAACGTTGCCCCTTAGATGATGATTATGCTCGTGGTGGTTTGATAAATCTCTCTCTAGATCATGATCGAAGACATTTACTTCGGGCAATATTCGAAGGAGTCGCTCTGAATGCTAA
>JBHLKC010000223.1:0-5817 GCA_048887065.1 Candidatus Hodarchaeota archaeon | reverse complement strand
TGTCTTATAAGGTTTTCAATCTCAGATCATATTATAGAGTTTAAAATTTCCAAAAAGCAAGATAAAATAACTTCCCTCTCTATATAATCCGTCGAACTGTGACAAGAAAACGTTCTTAAATAGTCCTTCCGTCGTTACTTCGATTTGGTTTCACGAACTAGTCAACAATTTTTGGTTGATCTTTTGAAGAAAATCAATTTATTCGCATATCTACTCCTCATATGGAAAAACAAACCACGGTAGAAGTGTATAAACGCCAAGATTTATTATATAAACTCTACTTCTGTGGTGCATAGTTATAAAATACCTTTTTTTATAATAGAAGATAGTTGCTAATAGTTTCTAAATAGAAACTATAATCTAGATATATTAGACATCATTTTACGAATCTGGATATACAAAAAATGAGGTATTAACATGAAAAACCGTAATTTTCCACTGTTTCTTCAAGTGTCCATCATTATTTTTACTCTTATATTGTCTTATATGATTCAAATAAGTGAAATTTCCTCAATAACAAAATCAATTGAATCACAGAATGAGTCAGAGCAAACATATTACCCTCATCTAATTGGTGATATACAAATTGGTAGAACCCATGAAGTTTTTATTGATGGTGATTATGCATATGTAACCACAAACCAAGCGTTGGTAATTATTGACATCAGGAATCCTTCCTTCCCTAAAAAAATCAGTGAAATCGAAATGGAAGGATTTGCTCCAGTAGCTGTTGTAAGAGATGAGTTAGCTTATGTCGTTAATATGGCTTCTCACGAGTTTCTTATCGTTAATGTTAGTAATCCTGAAAATCCTAATATAATTGGCAGGTATTTCCCAGATTTAGACTGGGAGGATTTTGATGACTTAATGATAAAGCTTGAACTAGTAAATAATTATCTTTATATTCTTAGTAATGTATTAGATCTAATGGTTTTCAATGTTCAAGATCCTACTAATCCTATTTTAATAGGAAAGTTTGATACTGGGGATTACAATTCAGGAATGGCTATTACAGGTGATGTATTATTCTACACAAACGCTGAAATCGGCATAAAAGTTCTAAATATTACAAATCGATCTGCTCCATATCAAATAGCTTCATTAAATATGGATCGTGGAGTATTTGATCTAGATATTCACGAAGACATCTTGTATGTGTCTAACTATTTTTTTGGTGTCATAATCCTAAATGTTTCAGATCCGCTCAATCCTAGAGTTATCAGTTCTCTTGGTGAAACTCCTGACTTAGATGATCCTCCTAGATCAAGAGCATTATCAGGTGATAATAACTTTCTCGCTATTGCAAAAATGGAACGTGGGATTAGCTTTGTAAATGTATCTGACCCGACTAAACCACACGAATTAGCTCTTTATAATGAATCAAGACCCACAAATTGCTTGTATGATGGTAAATATGTCTATATTACAGATTTTGATACTAGCAGAAGCTTTCAGATTGTTGAATTCATTACAGAGGAGCCTTTGAATGACATTCAAAATCACTGGGATTTGGTAATGTTTGTATCAATTCTTTTTCTTGCTATCCTTACAGTTACTTCTTTCCTGTTGATATTCCGCTCAAAATTCTTTAAAAAATCATAATCTTAGGTTCTATTGTCTGAATGATATATTCCTTTGACACTTTTTGCTTTCCACTTAGTACAGACAATAGTATTTTAAGTACTACCACTATTTTTTACTAAATTGGCTTATATCGACCTTTGAAATAACGTCAATAATTTGCTACGAACCAATCAATAATTTTTCTAGCAATGCTGATTTTGCCTGGAATAGGAGGGAGATTGCTTTTTGTAAACCAATTCGCATCTTTGATTTCAGCTTTATCAATAGAGATTTTACCTCTAGTATAATCCGCTAAGAATCCGATCATAAGAGAATCAGGAAACGGCCATGATTGACTCCCAAAATAAGAAATATTTTCTACCTCTAGACCTACTTCTTCTTTAACTTCCCTTCTTACGCACTCCTCGAGGTTCTCCCCTGGTTCCACGAATCCTGCAAGAACACTATAGAGGTCTGAGGGAAAGCGTGCACCGTTAGCAAGAAGAATTTGGTTTGTGTTTTGGTTTATGACCCCCACTATTATAGCTGGACTAATTTTAGGAAAATTAAGAAGACCGCAGTTTGGACAAATTTTTGCGCGCTCTTCAGAATTGACTTCAGTCTGAGTTCCACATCGGCCACAATATTGACTTCTTCTATCCCAATTCATTAGTTGAAACGCACGACCAGCTATCCAGAGCAGCTCTTCTTCTAACGTTCCATACAAGCTTCGTAACCCTAAAAAGGACATACCTTTGGGTGGTTCTGTGTCAGGTGAAACGCCTCCAAAATAGCAAGGATAGTTATCTAGTAATCCAAAATATCGCTTCTGGATCACATTTAATTTAATCTCGGTAGTATCTGATAAAAGTGGAATATTTACTCCATTTTTCTCAAGATCAACTAATAAATCATTTTTACGAAAAATAAAGTAATAATATGGGCTGATTTCTCCAAACGAGGGTTTCATTTCATATTTAAATGGCATACCAAGGCCTCTGCTGTGTTTGTTCCTATCTGAAATTTTGAGAATTTTGTTAAACCCGTTTAATGAACAGGATTTTCATCATTTAAGCTTGTTTCTCCTGACAATTTTCATTTATTTTGTATATTACCACAATAATAAGAAATTTAATTGTTGTTGTATGAAATTTCAATTATGCAAGACATTATTGAAAATAATGGGCTTTACAACGAATTATGGGAAAAAATAAAAACAATAAGAAAGAGTTGGAGGAAACCAAAAACTCTAAACAAGCTCATTGATGAATGGGTAGCAACTTATGGTACCAACATGGATAAAGTTGCAGAGAAAATCATAGCATATAAAGTTCGTTTTAATTGGGCTAATTATGCAACTAAGAATAATCTATCAACCTTAGAGGATTTTATAAAATCAGCGTGGGAAGGTTGGACGGAAGGAAAGTTTTCAATTGAGAGAAGTGAGAAAGGAGTTCAAATTTTCTGTACCAAATGTCCAATGGCCGAAGCATATCGTACAATTGGGAAAGAGAATTATGGATTAATCTTTCATTGCAGCGAAGATCCACACATGGTTGAAGGATTCAATCCTGAACTTAAATTTCATCGGACTAAAACTTTGATGAATGGAGATCAACATTGTAACCATTTCTATTCTAATCATTATTCATATTCTAGAGAGCAATTGGAGACAAAATAACAATGAGAGGTGAGCTAAATGGATATTGAATTTGGGATTCACATTGCTCCTCAAATGGGGTTTGATTATCAGACTGTAGAACGTATCACACTTCAAGTAGAGAAAAGTGGTTATAACTTAGTTACTTTTGGTGATCATCTATTCCTAGATGAGCACTCTGAAACACGGAACTGCATGGAAACATGGACACTTTTAAGTGCACTGGCAACCAAGACTTCAAAAATTAACCTAGGTACCCTGGTAACATGTAATTCCTATCGCTATCCTAGTCTCCTAGCTAAGATTGCTGCAACTGTAGACGTGATTTCTAATGGTCGTTTAATATTTGGGATCGGAGCAGGATGGAAACAAATTGAGTATGATGCATATGGTATTCGTTTTCCACCTGTTGGGGAGAGAATGAATCAACTTGAAGAGGCAATCCAGATCATCTGCAAGTTATGGACTGAACCCAAAGCTACTTTTGAAGGAGAATATTACCGAATTAAGGATGCTTTTTCTGCTCCAAAACCAATCCAAAAACCTTATCCACCACTTCTAATTGGCGGAGCGGGAGAGAAGCGTACCTTAAGATTAGTGGCGAAATACGCAAATATGAGTAATTTTACTTGGTTAGAAGGACCTAAGCTAGACCAACTTTGTGAAGTTTTAAGAAATCATTGTAAAGTTGTTGGGAGAGACTATGAAACTATTGAAAAGACCGTCCTTACATTATGTTTCATTTCTGAGGATGAGGATGAGATTGAGGCACGTAGTATAGAGTCAGCGAAACGGAGAGGTGTTTCTTTAAAACAACATAAAGCTGAATTAACCTCGAATCCAGCGATTTGGTATGGTTCCCCAGAGGATGTTTTAGAAAAATGTCAATACCTTATCAACAAGGGAATAACCAGATTTCAAGTAAGGTTCTCGGAGGAAAAAGAACTTATAATGAGTAACCTACTTATGAAATCAATAAAAGGCAAATTTTAAGCTAGAAAATGAAGAACTGTAGGAAATTCGATACTGATGATGAAAGATTGTATTTGTCCTTATTGTAACAAGAAGTACTCTTATCAAGAATCCATATCAAGAACTCAGAAATCGAATCGGGTTGCATTATTCATTGATGGAGGGAATTTATATCATGCTGCTAAAAGCCTTGGATTTAAGATTGATTTTCTGCGCTTAAAGACCTTTTTTGTGTCCAAGGAAATGGATTTGTTTCGTGCGTTTTATTATTCTGCTTATGATCCATCTGAAGGATTCATCATAAAGATCCTCGATTGGTTGAAGTATAATGGATTCACAGTAGTAGCAAAAGAAGTGAAAAAGATTACTTATTCTTATATGAAAGGGAATATGGATGTGGAACTTACAGTTGATATGTTACTGAACTTAAATAATTATGATATTGCTATCCTATTTTCTGGAGATGGTGATTTTACTAGATGTGTTTCAGAACTTCAAAAACGTCATAAGCAAGTCCACGTGGTAAGTACTGAGAAATCTGATCCACCTCTTTTAGCTCATGAGTTAAAAGATCAAGCTGATCAATTTACTGAATTAGCTGATATAATTCCTCAAATTAGTCAGAATTAATTAACATGTTTCTTATTGGCGAGTTTACGACTCTGAATATAGGTGAGGATTTTCGAAAACTATATTATTCAGCGTGATTCGTCCCTGGTTCTCACTTAAAGCAAAAGAAATAACATGATCCTTGTTTAATAATAACCTCACCATGTTGTGAGAGAAATGACAAAGATTACAAAAGAGCTTTGGATGAAAAACTGGGATTCCCATGTTACAGAGAATCTAGAATATTCTAGAGACAGCTTGGGCAATTTGTATTCTCAGGGTATGGCTAGATTTCCTGAAAGACCTGCTTGCTGGATGATAGAGCGTGAAATTAGTTTTGGAGAGCTATTAGTCAATGTACAAAAATTTGCTACATTTCTTCAAGATAATGGATTGAAAAAGGGAGATATTGTTGTAATTAACCTACCCAACTCTCCTCAATATCTAATCGCCCATTTTGGAACTATTCTTGCTGGTGGTGTTGCATCAGGACTCAATCTATTATTAAGTGAGCGAGAAATAGCTTATCAATTGAATGATAGTGGAGCTAAAGCAATAGTAACCTTAGATGCGATTTATGATAAACGTTTGAGAAACATTTTGAATGAAGTTCCCAGACTCGAAATTATAATAGCTACAAACGTGTCTGATTATATGGGCCTTAGTAAAATAATGGTCTTTTTGGGGAAAATGATTGGGAGAATCCCAAGAGGAAAAGTCTCCAATTGGTCAGGTAAGACAGTTGTTAAATTTTTGGATATTATGAACAATACCAAAGCTAACGTCCAAGAAGTTGACATTGATATAGAAAAGGATTTAGCTTTACTTCAATACACAGGGGGAACAACGGGTTTTCCAAAAGGAACAGAATTGACTCACGCAAATATAATCGCTCAACATACTATTCTTGAACATTGGTTACAGCTTAAACCTGGAAAACCAATCATTCTCTGTGCTTTCCCAATGTTTCATTTAGCAGGATTAGCCTTGGCTGCGCAAAGTATTTGGTTATC
>JBHLKC010000222.1:0-5833 GCA_048887065.1 Candidatus Hodarchaeota archaeon | reverse complement strand
GGATGGGACGAAGAAAGCTAAGTCCCTTAGGCTCTATTTAAAGCCTATATTCTCTCCATAGAGTAGCTGGCCAAGTTCTTTAAGACGCTTGCTACCTCTTAATTCGTATTCAAACATTGGAATTTCAAGAAGATCAAATTCACTATACAAATCCTTGATTTTTTGTAGAGTCAGCTGCTGACTTTCAAATCTTGATTTACAATATAGACAATTAGGATTCTGTGGTTGAACTTGGTTTATGTAAATTTGTGAGATAGGAAAAGAAACTTCAAACAGGGCTCGGATCAAGCGCTCTGTTTCCCAAAGCGCCATAATTGTTGGTATACATACTGCTACAAATTCTGTTTCTTTTGTGTTGGTTAAATGCACACGTGCTATTTCCACTTGGTCTTTTAGTCCTTCCAATTTGTCAAAAGCTTCTTGTTCACTTGGAGCAGCACCACCAAATAGAGCTTTCACACCAGCCATCATTCCTCCCAAACGACGACGCATTTTAATCAAGCGATATAACCAACTCTGCGTCAATTCAGGCAATTGAAGCAACTTGAGCGTGTGGCCTGTTGGAGCCGTATCAAATACAATAATATCATATTCTGGATTTTGTATGAATTCTAACAATTGAATGAATGCAACAGTTTCATCTGCTCCTGGAGGCGTTAAAGTTGTTGGATCGTCTCCAGCAATGAATTCAGATATTGTACCAGAAGGGTCTTGCTGGCTAATTACATCAGAATAGTTTCGCATAGCGTCTTCCGTGTCTAGTTCAATGGCCCAAAGATTTTTTACGTTGTGTACCTCTGTATATGTTTCCCCTCCAATATGCTGATCGAGACTATCTGAAACAGAATGAGCAGGGTCGGTTGATACCAATAAAGTTTTATTTCCGAGTTCTCCAGCATAAATCGCCGTGGCAGCGGCCATAGTTGTTTTTCCTACTCCTCCTTTTCCTCCAAAAAACAGAAATCTTTTATCAAATAAAGATGTTGACATGTACGAGGAAGGAAAAGAATAGAAACAAGAACCTTTTGCTTACTGAAAGATTTAACAAGAACATCGAAACGGGTGTAACTATACCCTAACAGAGTGAGAATGATGGGCCTCAGACCAAAATCGCTTTGTATAATATTTCTGCTAGTTATAAGTTTATCGATTAGCATTATGTCTTCAACTGGAACTTCTGAGGATGTTAATGCATATTTTCCTAAATTGTTTTCTACAAAAACAGTTGACAAATCAGAAGTCGTCTTTGGAGAAAACATTATTGTTACTATCATAATAGAGAATTTTGGCAATCATACAGCATATAACGTTACTATTATCGATTATGTACCAAATCCTTGGATTTTTAACGTGTCAGGGCTCACACAGCTTTCATACGCTCAGATTGGACCCAATGAGACACGTCAGTTTAGTTATTTATTAACTGCAGAGACGATTTCGGGTGATCAACCATTTAAACTATTAGGTGCTCAGATTGAATATTATGATTCGGAATTATATCAAAATAAATACACTCATTATACAAATGAAATTGATATCAAAGTTATAGAACCCCCAGAGGATTTTTCATTGGCAAATTTCAACGCAGCTGTTACTTTTCTTCTTATACTTATAGTTCTCAACGTATTCTTACTTATACGGTTGATAGCGCCTAAAATGAATCGTAGACAAGAATTGGGTTAATTCATTGAAATTAGTTTTTTATTTTTCGTGAGATAAACAAATGGAAACACCAATTCCAGCCCTATTGGTTGATAAACAGGTAATTATTTGGGATCCAGAACAAGGATCCTTTATTTATCAACTAGGATATTTTGGAAAGCCAGTAGGAATTCGTAAACCAAAATCACCAAGGTTTGATAGACCCCTAGAATTGACACTTTTAGAAGCAGCTTTCTTACAACAAAATGATAAAATCATTATTTATGATGGAAAAACAGTTCTTAATAAAAAAGAGTTCATTATAATTTGTATTGAACGATTTGGTAAATTTGAAGATTTATATGCAGTTTATAAGGATCTTCGTGATAAACGCTATATTGTAAGACCAGGTTTGAAATTTGGTACAGATTTCGCTGTTTACCGTAGAGGTCCAGGAATAGATCACGCACCATTTCTTGTTTCAATCTTTCCAAAAGGGTCAAAAATTGAACCAATTGATCTAGTTAGAGCTGGGCGATTGGCAACATCTGTCAGAAAACGTTATGTCATTGCTACTGTTCTATCAGATCGTCAGATCCGATATTATGTTTTCCAATGGAATAGACCTTAATAAACTGTTCTAATATTTTTTTAATGGTTATCCATTAACTGATAGTTTTAAGGGATTTTGTCTTAATCTCTCAAGAATCAAAAGCAGAACTATAAATCCCGACCTTTGGTTCGAAGAACTCACCTGATTCTAATAATTCTGTAATAGCATCAAAAATTTGCGCTTCATCAATATTTGGAAGTTCTTGACAAAACTGTTCAAGTGTGACACCATTACCTGTATCAAGAGTTTTAACTATTTCTTTTAGCCTCTTTTTCAAATCTTCAATAGAAGCGACCCCCTCTAATTCGACTCCTCCTATTGTGGCTGATTTTACTCCAGCTAAAGCTGAATGATGGAGTTGTTTCACAATCATCAAACGATGATATAAGAACCAATTGTCTTCCGAAATAATTTGAATAATATCAGGGCTAAGAAAAACATCTATTTCTTCATTTCCCTCAGAAATTTGGATCTGCCCTAGTACTTCAATCTTATCCCATTGTTGAAATTTATCAAGAGTTTCTTCATTGGATTTTACTATGATTGCACCACTTCCATCTTCAACTTTCAGATTAGTAAAATTACCCTCTTCTATGAACTTATCAGTGATAAAACCCATTATCCAAACTCGGAAGAGATATTTACCGTCTGGGGTCAATAATCGCCAACGCTCATCATCGTTTTTGATGAGCTCCGAACGTGTAATATTCCCAATTCTTACCCTTCGATAGGGACTACGGCGCCTCATTAGGATCCTCTTTTTATTATGTACAGTAGTTTACCTTAGCTTATCCAATTTTCATTTATTAAATCATAGTTCAATAAATCATCTTCACTAAACAAAACATTTAACTCATACTTAGCCCTTTCTACAGCATCTGAAGAATGGACAATATTTTTAGTCAAATCAAGGCCAAAATCACCACGAATTGTACCTGGGTCTGCTTCAGGAGAATTGGTCACACCACACATTTTTCGAACCACTCTTATAGCATTTTTTCCTTGAACAGCGACCGCAACGATTGGACCTGATAAAATAAATGTTTTTAAGAAAGGATAGAATTCTTTCTTAACATGAATATCGTATAGTTGATCTACTAAAGATTCAGTTAGCTTGATCATCTTTAACCCCACGATTTTTAAACCTTTGTCTTCAATACGGGAAATAATTTGCCCAATCAACGATCTTTGTATAGCATCAGGCTTAATCATTAGTAATGTTGTCTCAGCTTCCATTTTAATATCTCCTTTGGAATAAAACAGTAGTAGTTATCAGTGAAGGTTCGCATTAATAATCAGCTCATAAATTACATCAAATTATAAGGTTTGTTTCTGAACCACAAATCCCTCTAAATAAATTCCTGTGATATTTTCAATTGATTTTTTTCGTGTATGGTTTATCTTTTTCCCTAGAAAAGTGCTTTATGCTTTAATTTCTCTTTTAAGTGAGTCGCTAGATCAGATTTTTATCTTAAGATAATAAAAAGGTTAAAAAAATATGTAAAAAGGGGGCTCTTGCGTTATAAGAGTCCTTTATTTCATTATGATTCAAGTTTTAAATGAATTTAAGGGATTAAAAGGATATTTAGAAAGGAACCGTGGAATCATGTTCACAACATTTTTACAGTTAGCTCTTTTTGAACAACTAGTTCTCATTGGTGTCATCATTATCGCAATTCTGAGCTTCATATATTCGTGGTGGTTACGACAAGATGTAATGAAGCACGACACTGGAACTGAGGACATGAAACAGGTTTGGAGTGCCATCAAGGAAGGTGCTGATGCGTACCTATGGAGACAATTGAAAACGATTTTACCAATTGTGGTTTTACTTACAGGAGCACTCTTTTTTAGCGTATATTTAGTTCATCCTACAAAAGCAGCTCAGGATGAATTTGGCGCCATAGGATTGGATCCTACATTAATAACCGCTATAGGAAGAACTATTGCTTTCATCATGGGAGCAAGCTTTTCTCTGATGGTTGGTCAATTTGGTATGCGAATCGCAGTCCATGCTAACCTTCGAGTTGCTGCTGCAGCACAAGGGGCAAAAGATGAAAATGGTAATCTCTTAGATGTTGACAAACGGTATAATAAATCACTCTCAATAGCTTATCATGCTGGTACTGTTACAGGAATGTTAACTGATGGATTTGGTCTCTTAGGAGGTACATTAATCTTTATAACTTTCGGAACTGCAGCTCCTGATGCACTTCTCGGATTTGGATTCGGTGGTACAATCCTTGCCCTTTTCATGAGAGTAGGAGGGGGTATTTATACTAAAGCAGCTGATGTAGGAGCGGATCTTGTCGGTAAAGTCGAACAGGATATACCTGAAGACGACCCTCGTAATGCAGCTGTAATTGCAGATCTTGTTGGTGATAATGTAGGAGATTGCGCTGGTATGGCAGCTGATATTTTCGAATCTTATGAAGTTACTATCGTTTCCTCTTTAATTCTTGGCTTATTCCTCTTCGAATTATCTGGAGGAATACAAAATGGTAAAATCATAGGTGATATAGTCTGGATAATGTATCCTCTAATCGTACGAGGTATCGGTGTTATCAGCTCAATGGTTGGTACATTTGCTGTAGCACTCTGGAAAACACCAGATGCGGAAAAAGCGATGTTTCAATCATATGAATTATCTAGTGCAATTACGATTGTTACGTCATTCTTGTTTGCAATTTTCTATATTGGTGACTGGAGACTTGCTTTTCTCACAGCTACAGGGGTTATGCTTGCAGTGTCATTTAATCCAATAACAGCTAGATTTACCTCAAAAGAAAGAGGGCCAGTCCAAGAGGTTGTTGAATCGATGCATGGAGGCCCTGCAACAACTATTCTCTCTGGCCTCGCTCTTGGGTACGAGTCTAGTGTTTGGGCAGTAGTAGCAATCTGCATTTCGTTCATAATTTCAGTTGTTGTTTTCCTCATTCCTTTTGGGAATAATATATTTGTTAACTTTTTTGGTAATATCCCAATTCTTAGTGAAATTCTGCATTTCCCGGAGTTGTACATTGAAAAGTCAAATATCCTCCAATACATGCTTTATGGTATCTCTCTAATAGGTATTGGTATGTTATCTCACACAGGTAACAATGTTGCTATGGATTCGTTTGGCCCAATTAGTGACAATGCTCAGGGGATTGCTGAAATGACTTCGATGGATAAAGAATCAGCAAGTGTTTTAGAGGAATTAGATGCTGTTGGTAACACTACAAAAGCTATTACAAAAGGAATTGCTATTGCTTCAGCTGTTATTGCTGCAGTGAGTCTGTTTGCATCTTTTGTTACTGATGTACAAGTTGTAGTGGAAAGTTTAATAGAAGCTGGGTATACTGAACTAGTAAATCCGCTTCAATACGGTCTACGTGTAAATATTCCAGCAGTTTTTGTAGGTCTTTTACTTGGTGCAGCTGTACCATGGATATTCGCAGCTTTCAACATTCGAGCAGTAAGTAGAGCAGCTGGTGATATAATTGAGGAAGTTAGACGACAGTTCAAGATTCCAGGTATCATGGAAGGTACTAAAAAACCTGACTATGGAAGAGCTGTGTCAATTTCTACTGCAGCAGC
>JBHLKC010000221.1:0-5849 GCA_048887065.1 Candidatus Hodarchaeota archaeon | reverse complement strand
GCATCAAAATATATTGACATAGCTAGAGCCCAGTCTGCACCACTTTCAAAACCGCCTTTATCATATGAGGATGCTGCTTTTCTGAGCATTGATTTGACCTTAGGATATAATTGCTCTTTCACTTGTGTTTCAATAGACTCGTCAAATTTACATCCATATTCTAGAGCTTGGCAGAAGGCGGAATTACCCGAAGCTAGTAATTTTAGTTTAGTCTCAGTGAAGAGATTACTAGCTTGTACAAATAAATTCGCCGCTTCAGCGAATCTAACTGGTTCTTCATATTTTTCTGCAAGTTCCATACTTTCCCAAGCTCTGCAAAGGTAATATATTGCTTCAAGTTCTCTTTTCTCCCGTTCAATTTTAAAAACGGTGCAAATACTTCTAAATTGTGAAGCAGCTGATCCGAATTTTTCAGCAGCTAAGAGGTGTTCACCCTGCTTCCCTAAGATCCTACCTTCTTCAAGGTTTATTCTAGCGGAACAATATTCTATTCTTAGTTTAGCCACGCTTTCAAGTTTATCAGTTCTTTCAGTTTCTTGCATCTCTTTAGATTTCTTAGATACCTTCTCTAGTGATTTAATGGATTTTTCAAAGGCTATTTTGGTTGATTCGTACTTCTCTATGGCCTTTTCTTGCATTTCTTGTTTGCTAAATTGTTCAGCTTCTTCTAATAACGCCCAAGCATTATAATAAGGTGCTTCATATTTGTATACGTGTCTTTTTCCAAGAATCTCACTCGCCTTTTCATAGAGTTCTTTAGCTTTTAGATGGTTTTCACTTCTGTGATATGCTTTAGCACTTTCAATGCAGTTCCAAGCATTCGTGTAATTTATCTTTTTCTTAACTCTTTTTTTTAGAATTTTATATTCGATTGTTTTCAACGATTCTGCATAAATTTCTCGAGCTTTTTCATAATTTTTTGCGGAAGCAGTGTGATTGCCTAAACGGTCTTCTAGCCGTGCAATATATTCATATGTACCAGCTGCAAAGGAATTATACCCTCTATCAAGACACTCTTGAGTTATGTTAAGATATAAATCTTTTGCTTGGATTAACGGTTCGATTTCTCCAGTAAAAATACCAATTTCTTCGTAGAGAAGTCCTAATCTCACCTTTCCTACTATATTACCGGTGCGAGATTCCACAGCGTGTTTTATATATTTCTTAGCTACTTCTACTGCCTTCGATAACATTCTAATTTTTTCTTCCTTATTCTTTGCGATATCCGCATTAGTTTTATATGCTTTATATAGCGATGAAAAAGCTGATGCTGCTGCATTTCCTCCTTTGTATTTTTCACCAATATTCTCGGCTTTTTTTGCATATTGAAGCATTTCTTGAGCATGTTTATTCTTTTCATCCTTTTTTGTAGTTATAATGGCTAATTGTGAGTACGACCAAGTCAACATCTGGTACGCCCATACATAAAAAGGTCCATATACAAGCTTCTTCAAAGATTCTTTAGTGTATTCAATCCCCTTTTTAGCAAACGTTTCTCTCTTAGTTGGGGTAATAAAACTTCTCTGAGCAAAATTGGCATAATAGAATGCCGGCAAAAAATTCGCAAAGAAGTGCCAGATGCAATATACACCAGAGTATATCTTCCCTAGGTTTACAATCTCATGAAAATCATGTATAATTCTTTTTTGAAGATAATTAAGTCTGCCAATAATAAAGGCCCACAAGTTTAACCAAAATAAGCAAAGAACTATAAGTTTCTTTTCTTTTGATTTTCTGGCGAATTCTAACCCATTTTCTAATAAAAACAATCCTTTATTAAAATATTCCCTTTGTTCTATGTCATCTTCAACGAAATGATTTCCAAACGCGGAATAAATAAAACCTGCTGAAAAATAAATCAATCCAAGTGTAAAATAATCGTTACAACCCTCAGCTAACATTATACTCTCATCACATCTTAGGAGAAATTTCCTGACATATTTTTTCCAATGATCATCTTCCTTAAAAGGCAACATAAAGAATATAACAAATATGATTATAAGTAGGTTAGCAAATAATGATTCAGCAAGAGATTGAAGATTTCCGTTATCTTTTGAAAGCATCCATGCTTTATCTGAAATGTCTTTACCTTTTTGAAAAATCTCTTCAATCTCCTTACTATCAGTGCAATACAATATTAGGGTTGTCAAGGCCATTGCAGCACGACTATAAACCCTCGCAATTTTCTCTTGACCATCATCCTTAGAATAAAATTCACTTGATTCAATAAATAAATCATATGACTTACTAAAGTAATCCTTTGCCTTCTTTGCTGTATCTGTAAAAAATCCTCTGATATAATGAATTTCCGCTTTGCATTCCAATTCCTCAGACTTAATTTCAATCTTATTAAAAAAATTCGCTGCTTCGGTATAAGCTTTAATAGCATATTCATTTTGTTCTATATATTCTTCCGCAGTTTCTATTATCTCAGCTGCCCGCCTATAAGCATAACCAAGCTTCTTATAAATTTCTCCACATTCTTTTATCATATTCTTATCTAAAAGAGTTTTAACGATTTGTTCATATGAATTTGCTGCTTCCACCCATTTATATGCCTTTTCTTCATCCTCCACTTTGTCTAAAAACAGCACTTCTTTTTCTTCTAACAGCATCAATCTTCAATTATTATGAATATTGTTTGTCTTTTCGCCTTAACTTAACTAACAATCTTACATTAATTTCTAAGAATAATTAATAAACAGTTAGCTAAACTAATAATATTTACTTTTTAAATTAGTTGTAAAAAAACTATAATATCCTAAGCAGCTTTAAAAATTTTTTTTGAAAGCAAAATTGGGGAACCTGTTTAGTAGAAATTAAAATGTTTTTATAAGATCTTGAGATCCTTTGATAATTAAATTACGAACTTGCTATTTATCGTAAAATTTCTTTATGTAAGTTTTCGATGAATCTATTAAAATCATCTTTCGAGAATTTAACATTTAACATTGGCATTAATAGAATAGGAATGAACTCCTCATCCTCATATACTGGAATTATTTTCATCAATCCTTTTTTTTTTATTTGATAAGCTGCCTGCCATTCACCTTTTACTGCCTCTGAGTTTATAGAATTTTCTGAACAAAAAAGTATGGTTATATTACTTTCTCTAAGAGTTTTTTCCATAAATTCAACAATGTTTTCTCCGCTATCGGCTTCCCAAAAAGTGACATCTTCAATTTCAGGGTATGATTCTAAACGTTTCTCAATTTCATGGATTTGGAAATAATCCGAATCTAATGTAGAATAACTTAGAAAGATCATCTTCTTAGTAGCTAGCTCAGGAACTCTGAATTTATCCTTATCGAGTTTAATATCATCCGTTGAAGCTTTGGCTGCTAAGGTTTTTCTGGATTCTTCTGTAATTTCACGGATATCACTTAATCGTGGAGATTGGCTAATTTCTACTGGACATGATGGTGCTACAATGCCCGTGGTGCTATTAGAGATAGTAGGTATTTGGACTGTATTCAATGCTGAAATTAAAATTTTTTCTTCCTTTTCTAGTCTATTTAATCTGTTTTGGATTTCCTTTTCCTTATTTTCATAACCAGCTTTGCTAAATAGTTCTGCAGCAGACTTTAAATATTTAGCTCCAATTCCTAAAAGCTTTCCCCTTTCATTAATATCTAAAACTTCATCTGCCTTTATTAGATGCCATGCCGCATCAAAATATATTGACATAGCTAAAGCCCAATCTGCGCCACTTTTAAAACCGCCTTTATCATATGAGGATGCTGCTTTTCTGAGCATTGATTTTACTTTTGGGTATAACTGTGCTTTATTTTTCGTTTCCATAGACTCGTCAAATTTACAGCCGAATTCTAAAGCTTGGCAAAACGCAGAATTACCAGAAGCTAACAGTTTTAATTTAGTTTCGGTAAAGAGGTTACTGGCTTTTATAAATAAATTCGCTGCGTCTGCAAATTTATCTGGTTCTTCGGAGTTTTCAGCAAGTTCCATATTCTCCCAGGCACTACAGAGGATATATATTGCTTCTAATTCTCGATGCTCTCTTTCAATTTTAAATTGAGAACAGATTGCTTTAAATTGGGATGCAGCAATTGCAAAATTCTCAGCGGCTGCGATGTGTTCGCCTTGTTTTCCTAAAATTCTAGCTTTTTCAAGATTTATTCTTGCAGAGCAATAGTTTATTCTTATTTGAGCTACTTTCTTAAGTTTTTCTCTTCTAGTTTTCTCTCGTATATCTTTAACCTTCTTCGAAGCTTTCTCTAGTGATTTAATCGCGTTTTCAAAGGATATTTTCGTCAATTCATATTTCTCTATGGCATCTTCTTGCATCTCTTGTTTACTCAGCCACTCGGCTTCTTCTAATAATGCCCAAGCAGCATAATAAGGTGCTTCATAATTGTACTCACGTACTTTTTTCAGAATTTCACTCGCTTCTTCATAACTTTCTTTAGCTTTTAGATGATTTTCGCTTCTGTGATATACTTTAGCATTTTCAATACGGTTCCACGCATTTGTGTAATTTATCTTTATTCTTACTCGTTTTCTTAGGGGTCTATATTTGATAATTTTCAGAGATTCTTCGTGAGATCCTCGAGCTATCTCGTAATACTCTGAGGAAGCACTGTGATTTCCTAGTCGATCTTCTATTCGAGCTAAATATTCAAACGTGATAGCTGCATGTTGATGATATCCTCTTTCAATACTTTCCTTAATTACACGCTGAAAAGTCTCTTTAGCTTTCATTAATGTGTTATTATTCATAGTTAAAATGCCAAGTTCTTCATAGAGAGTTCCTAATCGCAAATATGCTACAATAATACCAGTTCGAAACTCTATAGTATGTTTGATATATTTTTCAGATGCTTCGGCAGCAGCAATTAACATTTTAATTCTTTCTTCCTTGCTCTCAGTGATATTCGAAAGGGTTCTATAGGCTCTATAGAGTGCTGCATATCCAAAAGCTTGAGCAAATCCTCCTTTATACATTTTAGCGATTATTTCACCTTGCGTTGCGTAATCTAGCATATTTTTGGCGTATTCTTTTTGCTCTTCTTTTGTTGTTGCAAGAATGGTTAGTGTGGAATATGTCCAAGTTAATAATTGATAAGCCAAAGTAGATTGTGGAGATTGTATTTCCACACAATCCATGGCGTATTTAATCCCTTTTTTAGCATAGGAGATCCTTTGGTCCCTTTTGAATAGACTAATGTAACCAATAATGGTATAGTAGACAGAAGGTAAAAAACTCGAAGTAAATTTCATCAACAAGTTGCTAGCAAAAATTTCTCCTAGTTTTTCTACTTCATCAAGATCAGTGAATATTCTCTTTTGAATGAAATCATATCTCTCCCCCATTAAAGAATAAAGACCTATCCAAAATATAGTATAAATTATCATAAATTTATCATTTGTTTTTCTGGTTAAAAATAATCCCCTTTCAAGTAGCTTTAATCCTTTATTAATATATTCCCTCTGCGTTTCTTCTTCCTCAATACAATAAATTCCAAAAAATCCATACCATATCCCAGCTGATAAATAAATCATTCTTTGTATTCCAATATCGTCGTATTCCTCAGCTATACTTAAACAGTAGTCGCACTTCAGAATAAGTTCCTCTGCATATTCTTTCCATTGCTCATCCTCTTTAAAACTTACAATAAAGACTTCAGTAAAATTAATTACCACTTCAGAAAATAATGAATCAACAATATATTGAATATTTTCAATCTCCTTTGAAATATCCCAAACTCTTCCTGAGAAATTTTTACTATTTTGAGCAATTTCCTGAATCTCTTCTCGATTGGTACAAAAATATGCTAAATAAAATGAAGCCAAAGCGGCATAATTCAGGGTTCTCGCAATACTCAATTTAT
>JBHLKC010000220.1:0-5855 GCA_048887065.1 Candidatus Hodarchaeota archaeon | reverse complement strand
AATTACACGAAGAACCTTAACAAATCTTCTAATCATTTCTTTAGTAATATTTAAAAAATATATCTCAAATATAAATTTTGATGGAAATTCTCAAACAAGGATTCTGCCCTTTTCGCATAGAAGTTGGCATGCACTTAGCTGGGTGCAAATTACGAATGGGTAAAGAATCCTTGTGTTACACCCAAGATATTCGACCCTTAGTTCAACGGGTTGATTCTCCTGATGCTTATTACTGTCCTCTTTTGAAGTTCACTCTCTCAAATGATGCCTATGAAGAAATCTCATCGTTAGTTGAATTCATTTTGGCGATTCAAGATGAAGAAAGTACTGGTATTAACCTATGGCCCATGCTTTCAGGCATATCGAATCCGAAAAAGAAATCAGTAACGACAAGAGGGATACGCATGGAACATCTAAGTCAAAAAGTGAGAGATCGGTTAGAAAAAATTGTTTATGAGCTCTACTAAAAGCTCAAGAACTTTTTGATAAATTTCCACATGATATCCTTCTGATTGAGGAGTTGATGATCCCCATCTAAGATTTGTAACTGGACCATTCTTTGTGTTTTTGCATATCTCATACTCCACTCCACAGGACAAATCTCATCATTTTTTGCATGTAAAATGAGAGTTGGGATCGCTATATCTATTTCTTGGAAATTAGGGGGAGGATTGGCTTTCAAATCTTTATAAAAATCAAATTTTAATGGGATCTTCTCACCATATCGGTAATGGTCGATCAACACAAATTCCTGTTTTTTCCACTCTTCAGTTGTTATATTTAGGGTATCTAATAAGGATTCAGCATTGAATCTTAGAGCTGGTGCCATTAAAATTAATTTACTTACTTTATTTTGTTGTAGTTGAAGATTGGCATACCAAAATGCGAGGAGAGCGCCAAAGCTTGAACCAAATAGGATTAAATCGTCTTGATAGTTCCTTTGAATATATGATTTCAGATTTTCCAATATAACCGATGTTTTCATATTTGTAAAGCTTTTTTCATTAGGGGTATAGTCATAAATTTTAAAATCAATAGATCCTACTAAGTTAGAGAATTTTTCCTTAAAATATAGGGCTTTATCTGACTGAGGACCTGAAGCGAAACCGTACAGATACAAAATTTTCATGGACTATTCAACTTGAATTTTTAAAATGATTCATCTCAAGAAATAATCGAAGAATCAGAAGAAATTTAAAGCTTTTTCAAGTCCTAGGTATTTCATTTAGGACTGATCATCAACATAGACTGATTTTTCACTCCATTTAGGTGGGTTAAAAACCCCAGATGTTTTCAGTGGATAAAATTTATGAAGTTCTTAGCTAAAAGAAAATCCATCTGGCTTCATCATAAGATTGAGCATAAAAGATTCCCAACTGATGTGAAAATGAAATCCTTTGACATTATTTCATTTGATCTCTTTAATACTCTTGTTTATGTTAACCGCCCAGTATATGATCCAATAACTTCAATGGCTGAAGCTCTTCTCCAATCATCGGAATTTACAAACATTATTTTACCCCAAATTTCTATTAATGATGTTATAGAGTCTTATTATTCTGCTATTCGGAAGGAGATGAGAGACAGAACAAAAGAAAAAGAATTTAGCAATGCTCAACTTTTATTGGATGTTTGGGAACAGATTGACATAGAAATTGACCAAAACATTAAGGCAGCTGCTGATCAAATCATTCATTATTACTTTGATTCCCTTATGCATTTAATACTCCCATTTCCTGGGAATCATGAAATACTAACTCAATTAAAAAAGGAAAGATATACGCTAGTTCTTTCTTCTAATCATTCCTTTGCAGCTAATGGTTGGGCAGTTCTAAGAAAATATAATCTTATAGAATACTTTTCAAAAATTATTTTTTCAGGAGATATCGGATGGAAAAAACCTAGTTTAAAATTCTTTAAAACTGCTTTTTCAGGATTAGGTGAAATTAATAAGAGAAGAATCCTTCATATTGGTGATGATCCTGTCACAGATCTACAAGGTGCATTAAACTTCGGAATCAAGGCTTTATGGATGCGTCCACCACACAAAAACTCAACTACACCTCCTACAATATCTGGAATTGAGGGAATTATCTCTGATCTAAAAGAATTGTATGAATTTCTATAAAAATGGAATTGCAAAGTAATTAAGATTTTAGAGAGAAAGGAGAAAAAAGGAAGACTTTGATTTGGGGAAATTTTATTAAATAAATAAGAAATTAAAATGTTCCAGAATTTTGAACATAAATCCTTAGATAAGAATCATTGATAATAGGGAGGACTCTGACAGACAATAGAACATAGTCTGCTAATTGATTAGTTATTTCTTTAATTCTTTGATTTAATAAGTAACCTTAAAAACTAATTATACATAAATAAGTCTACACTGAGGGTAAGTATTTGAAACAGTTTGTGATCCATCTAGGTACAGAACAGAATGAAATACTTGTGAAAATTGGGAAAGAGCTTGGGAAGCATCATGTTGATATTGTTTCAATGGCTGGTGCAACTGCATTTGGGATTTGTACAGCAATTCTCCTCACAAACAATGAAAAGCTTACGATGAAAGCATTACGGGACATTAACATTCCGTTCAGTACTCAGGATGTTCTAATAGCTTCGCTTCCTGATGAACCTGGAGCTTTTGGTCATTTCACTCAATTACTATTGGATCAAGGCATTCACCTCCTTTCATTCTACGCTGTTCGATTCACAGAAAGCCAAGCTGAATATGCATTTAGCGTGAGCGAAACTGATTTCGAAAAAGCCCAATCATTTTTGGATGCATCTGGTTATTTAAAATCAAGCGATGATCGTAGACCTAGAAAGTGAATTATCTCTTTCTTCTTTTTATTTGGGATCCAATCATGTGATTTGCAAAGGCTACTTCCATGTGCATTTTATATTGCATAATACAAAAGAACTTGATTTAGTTTAACCTACTCTCGCCTTATTTAGCGTGTTTGTGGTTCTTTTCGGTGATTTGAATTGAACAATGTTATCGAAGCCTTTCAAGAAGCCTTTGCGACACCTTTTAATGTTTTCTTATTATCTCTAATGGTCGTTATGCTCTTGTTCTGGCTTAGTGCGAATAGATGGCAAACACCAGACCGAGTTCGCAGTCGTGCTATCTTTTTTAGTCCAAGGCTTACTCAAATACTTCAAAATCATTTTAGGTCTGATATTTTGGACTTTGTGGCAATTCAAGTGTGGTTTTGGGTATTCGCAGTTACAGTTCTTGTCGAAATATATATTTGCGGTCTTCAAGGAGCTGAGGCATGGCGTTATGGAGTCATGGTTTTATCAGCGTGGGGAACGTCAATGACAATTCAATTCATGTTTCCTGTTATAGTACCAAATCGGTGGGACAAATTCGATCGTGAACTTCCTATTATACCAATTCGTTTGTTAAAATTTAAACAGAGCGATAATGTAAATGGTTTACTGTATAATGGCTTACCAAGCAATCACTTAGGTATGATGCTTGCTGGTGCTCTTCTGTGCTTGTTTTTTTCATTTAACAAACCGTGGATTGGATGGTATATCGGAATAGCTTTTTTTCTCACACTAGCCATATTTTTCTGTTTTTCAGTAATATATCTTGGTGAACATTATATTTGGGATCTAGTTGCATCTGTCATAGTATATGTTCCAATAATGACAATTCTAAAAATTGTACTCGATTATTTATTTCCAATGGCAACTTAAAATAATGCAGTTTTCTTGTGAAACCAATGAATTCTAAAAAGAGAGATTTAAATTTTCTAGATCGCCCAGAACTGACACGGTTGATTTTCTATCCTCGAAAACCTGTCGGGCCTACCCGAGAAACAAAAGATTCTTTTTCGGTCTCATTTTATGTAGATAAAGATATTGATATTGTCGGTCGTTTTTATCGTACAGAAGCCTATCAACAAGCTCCAACGATTTTGTTTTTCCATGGAAATGGAGAAATAGCAACAGATTACGACTTCATTGGTCCATCTTACCAGCAAATGGGAATTAATTTCTTTGTGGCAGATTATCGTGGATATGGTTTAAGTGGAGGAAAACCATCATTCTCTAGTATGGTAGAGGATGCTCATTCCATTTTTCATTCTTTTCGTGAATGGCTTGTAAATAATGAATATGCAGGGCCAATTTCAGTGATGGGCCGATCACTTGGTAGTGCGTCAGCGATTGAATTGGCAAATAAATATCAAAGTCAGCTTTCATGCTTGATCATTGAAAGTGGTTTTGCCTATACATTCAATTTACTTCAACGCTTGGGTATTCCATCATCTTTACTACCCCCAGAGCTTGAAGAATTAGCTTCAAGTCTTCCATTGGTAAAAACGATTAAAATTCCAGCTTTAATAATTCACGGTGAAGATGATCTTATAATTCCCCTCGAAGATGGAATTGCCCTGTATAAAAATCTAGCAAGTGAAGACAAAGAGATGTTGATCATTCCAAAAGCTGGACATAATGATCTCTTATTAGTTGGTCCTCAGGACTACATGGCAGCTATCCAAAAAATTATCATGCAGTCAAAATAACGAGATCAGTCAACCATTCGTTTAATGACATTTACTAATTGTTCAGTAATAGAAATTTTTCCTGAAGTTATCTGATCTAGAGAAACCCATTTTGCATCTAGAGCGTCATCATTCGCTTTAATTGTACCTTCCAGATAATCAGCTGTATAAATAAGAACAACATAATGATAGACTACCTCACCATAGTCGTCACGATGGATTGCATCAATATAATCAACGTATCGAAGATTTGTAATATGGATGGAAGTCTCTTCTAACACCTCACGAGTAACACCTTCTTCAACTGTCTCACCCAAGTCAATAGCTCCACCAGGAAGAGACCAAAAAAATTGTCGTGGAGGGGCAGCTCGTTTAGTTAATAATATCTCCTTTTTTTGGTTAAAAACAATAGCATGTGCACTGACCCAAGGTCTAGAGGGGTATTTTCGATTATCCAATTAGATATCCTCGATGAGA
Organism: Candidatus Hodarchaeota archaeon; assembly: GCA_048887065.1. GTDB lineage: Archaea > Asgardarchaeota > Heimdallarchaeia > Hodarchaeales > Hodarchaeaceae > Hodarchaeum. The sequence continues at coordinate 861 of JBHLKC010000220.1, read as the reverse complement.
GTACAATTCTTCAATCTTATTCTTGATCCCCAGAATCTAATTTTTTAGGAGTATCGTATTTTCGACCTAGAATACTATATCTTCTTTCGTTGAGTACAGGCAATAGATTGTCAGGAGCTCTAAGAACACCAGTTAAATTGATTTGAGATACCGTTCTATTAATTAATTCAGGTGAAACATCTTTTGAAAACGAAATTGTTCCAACAACTCTTATATTAAGCATTTTACCTTCCGCTGCAACTTTTTCTAAATCCTTAGCAGAATAATTGATAATTCCAAGTACATAGTTACCTTTCCTTTCGAGTTCTTGAAAAGTTTCGTCATGTAAATTAAGTTGAGCTTCTACTGCTTTTTCAAGAAACGCTATTCGATCCTTATAGTATTCCTTTTCAATTAAAACATCAATTTTTGCAGCTAATGACAAATTTAATTCAATCAAAAGCCGATTTGTCTGATTCTCTGACATTTTCCTCGAATCCATCTGTAAGTAATATTCTATTAATAAATTGATTATTCAAGCAATAATCGAACAACCAAATTTAAATGAAAAATAACTAGATTTCTCGGAATACCTTCCCCCCCGAGGGGAGAAGCATTAACTCTTAGCAAGTTCTATAGAGAACATAGTGTGTGCTAATAAAAACGACTGCAACAGAATAGAAGAAAAAAAGAAAAAAAAGGTGAAAATAAATCTCGATAAGACTCAATCTTCATACTTGAAGCTAAGGCGAACCCGTGCACGATAAGCGACAATCTTCCCATTTTCGATCTTACAGTCGAGTTCATCCACAGTAACAATGCGTAAGTCACGGAGAGTCTTCGAAGCAGTATCAACAGCTTGTTGAACTGCGGCTTCCCAAC
>JBHLKC010000219.1:0-5872 GCA_048887065.1 Candidatus Hodarchaeota archaeon | reverse complement strand
CACAATATTCATAGATATAGCTAGATCTTTTCGAGCAGACTGTTCTGATCCCTCGGAGCAAATAGCGACACCACGAAGCTGAGAATTCTCTGGTCCACCTTGAGACATAAAAACACATCTTTTATCCCCAGCTGTCAGATGATCAGGAGTATGTCCTATTAAATCAGAGCTCATTGATTGAATAGCAGAAAAAAGACCAGTATATAGACAGATTTCTTGCCCTGCAGGCCGATGACTGGCAAATAATGGAAGTCCGCCATCATTGAAGATATAAACCTCTGAATTTGGAAAAATCTTACTCAGAACATAAAACCTTTTTTCTTCTTCAGACATCTCAGAATGATCAGGATTGAGATCTTTTTCTTTCTTTGTACAATTAGATATTATTGGACTTAAGAATTGATTTAAACTTTCTGTTGGAGTAAAGCCAGGAAGAATACAGTCTATTGGATTTATGTCAGTTAATAGTAGAAGAATTTTATAACCCGAACTCTGAGAGTTTATAGAATTTGAAAAATATATTTCGTATTCCTTTCCGAAAGTCCGAGTTATCTGATTAGTTAAATTCTTCATTTTTTGAAGACTAAGAGGTTCACTAGATATTACCGATAAAAATATCGCATCTAAAAGCTCGATTTCCTCTGGCTTTACCGAAACCAATTTGTCTCCAACTTGGTCAATACAATCCTCTAGAACATCGATTAAATTTTCTGAGGATGACACCCCAAATAAAACACTCTTAGAATTTCCAAAAATTTGAATCATATCAGTAAATGAAGCTCCAAAACCAACTTGAGGGTTAAGACCAGAGACTATACTATCCAAAAACACAAGAAAATTGGAACGATGACCATCTAAATCAAAATTAAAATGAAAGTAGCACTCACCAAGTAATTTAATTTGTTTTGGAGTTAACCCTCTACCAGTATCAATAAATATAGGAATAGAGCCCGAATATTCGATAGAAGCTAAAATTGTCCCCAGAACTTTGAGAATTCCTTCCTCTGAAGAATTAAATATAAATATTAAGAAGAAAGAATTTAGGAGACTATGAATTTGAGACAGTGGCTGTTCGGAGTCAAATATTACAACTTGATCGCAGGAATTATCTGAACCCGTCATAGTAGTTAAAAGTAAAATAGGAAGACGAATTGCATCTTTTTCATTTAAGTAGTCCTGAATGATTTTTAATTCTGTAGTTAAGGTATCGCCAATGCATACTATTTTACCCCGAGGCCGTAGATATTCCAAAATTGGACTACTATCGAATAGCGAGCTCATTCTAATTTCTCTTTCAAATAGTGAATTATGAAATCCCGTTTTCATTTATTACTTGACACTGGGATTTTTGAATGACAGGAGTGTTATCTTCGTTTGACTCTTTCAATAGCCATATTATGTGGGTAGTACTGCATACTACAAATTTAGTACAATTATTCCCAGATTTCAGATGTTAATACACTCTTTATTCATTCATAAAAGAATTTAACAGCGTGTATTGATAATTCCCTCAGAGAGAATTTAAAAAATGAATTATCATAGTGTGAGGGTTGAATGAAAGTTTTTTCTTTCCGTTAATTCTAAAACAGATTGTTAAAACAACAAAAACAAAGGAAAAACTATTCAGATTAAAAAGTCACTATCTCCTAATGATTTGGTAGGTTCTAATGGTTTTTGAAATCAATATATCTGAAGGATGGGGCCGAGTAGGATCGGTTTTCGGAAAAGATGGGTTTTCAACTCCAAACATTCTGAAACTTCGTTTCTTTAGCCATAAACAGAATCTATATTTTCGCCAAAAGGATCTATTATTAAATTCCTCCAAGTTTCATAAAGAACTTCTCTATTCATCTTTTTATAACAATATCAATGCAGATATTTTTGAGAATAGTTCAATATCAAATTCATTTCCTTTTTGTTTTATTTACCAATCTTTACAGATGCAAAAAAAGTCACTAGATGACATTCAATGCTTTGAAGACTTATTTCCAATAAAAATTAATGAAATTTCTCAGAAGATAGCTTCATATCATCTCATACCTTGGGATTTACCCACAATTTATCTGGATCATTTTGATAAATATATAGAAACCCTTAACAGTTTTAAGAAACCGAAGTTTAACGAAAAAACTAAGTTAATATTAAACATTCCATTCTCACTTGAAATCCTTAGAAAAAAACTTCCTATGTTACTCTCCGATGAAATTGCTATAATTAGCTTAGGCGATATTTCATCATTATTAAGTCATCCAATGCATTTAATTCGATATATTACCTATGTAAAGTCTTGGATCTCTCCTAATGTCATGTTATATGCTCCTGGAGTCCCTCCAAGTTATATCCCGATTTTGGTATACTTAGGTATTGATTTATTTGACTTTTTATATGGAATAATGCATTCAATGAGTCCTACTATTTCTTCAGAACTTATAATGGAACAAAATGTCACAAAAGATTCTTTTTTACAAATTCTAGATCAAACACGAAGTGCACTAGAGAGAGGAAAGCTCAGAGATGTTGTCAGAATTTATGCAAATTCTTTTCCCCCTTTGAAGTCATTATTGCGATTTAGTGATCAAATGATCCAATTTGAGGAAGGTACTCCAATTTATAGAACTAACACTCTTTATTGTACTGACGAAACAGATTTTAACCGTCCTGAAGTTACCCGTTTTCGGAAAAGAGTACAAGCTCGTTATTATCCTCCCTTTAAGCCTCTTGGTCTTATTTTTCTTCCTTGTTCAGCTAAAAAGCCTTATTCAAACTCGAAGTCACACGGCTTTTTCCGTAATGTAATTCGTAGAAATTTAAAGAGAAAACGTCATTTTATTGATGAAGTCATATTAACAAGCCCATTAAGCGTTGTTCCAAGAAATCTTGAATACACATATCCTGCAGCTCATTATGACATTCCAGTAACAGGAGATTGGAATGAGATTGAGAAAAAACATCTCACTGAAGATTTACGGCATTTTCTATCAAAATTCGATAGATCCATTCCTTTACTGGGGTATCTTAATGGTACAGAGCGTGAAATTCTTAAAGAAGTCTGTAAAAGTCAAAATCATCAAATTTATTTACTAGAAGAGAATTTGGAATCATTAACCTCAAAGGAAGGTTTACAACGATTTTCGTCTCTTTTACGGGAAGCATTTTCAGATATCAAATCAGCACCTAAAAGTTCAAAGCAATTAGAATTTTTAAGAGTAATTGCTGATTTTCAATTTGGCAAAGGTATAGGGTCAATTTTAATTCCAGAAAATGTGAAGATTTATGGTCGAAAAGAACATGGAATGCGAGTTAGATTAGATGGGAAACATTTGGTAACATTTCGTCCAGAAATTGGCTTTCTAACATTATCAATCTTAGCAGGTGAACGATTATTGGGCTACACAAAAAACATTGTAACTTTTGACGGTGAAAAGATCAGTGGATCTACAATTTTTGTGAAAGCTATAACTAGAGCTGACGCTGAAATCCGTCCTAATGATGAAGTGCTTATCGTTGATAAAGATGGAACGTTAATGGCTACTGGAAAATCATACCTTTCAGGGAACCTATTAGTGAAAATGAGTAGAGGAAAGGGGGTAAGTATTCGTGAAAAGGTTTAATGAAATGCCATCACAAAAGAATTCTTTGTTAGCATCAACAATTTTTAAATTAAGGCATGAGTTTTTAAATCAAACTTCAAAAGAGCTGCTACCAAAAATATGGGGAAATTTAACTGAATCGGCCCAAAAAACCATTGTAACTGTGGTGATACCATCACGAGGCTGTTCATGGGCACTCTCAGAAAATGGAGGCTGTTCGGTCTGTGGATATGTGAATGACTCATCAAGAGGCAGATCTATTCCATCTGAGCAGATAATCACGAAAATCAAGGATTTATTGAATCAAACTGATCCAAACAAACTTGTTGAATTAAAAATATTTAACTCAGGGAGTTTTTTTGATGAAGTAGATGTACCAAGAAATCTTCGGTTAGAAATAATTAATTATGTTAAGAAAAATCCTAACATCTTCCAGTTGACTGTTGAAAGTCGTCCAGGATTTATTTTACATAATATTAACATTGTGAAAGAAACAAAAAAAATGTTGGGAAAAACTCATCTTGAAATTGGAATAGGGCTTGAAAGTTCGAATAATGCAATTTTAAGAGACTGCTTGAATAAAGGTACTACTTTTGAAGAATTTATAAGAAGTGTAAAAATCCTGCATTCAATAGGAATTCTCATTAAAAGTTATATTTTAATCAAACCTCCTTTTCTAACTGAAATGGAAGCAATTAACGATGCTGTAAGTACGGCTTACGATGCGATAAATGCTGGAATGGATGTTCTTTCGTTTAATCCCTGTAATGTTCAAAATGGAACTCTTGTCCATCATCTTCAGAAAAAAAACCAATATCAACCACCATGGTTATGGTCGATCCTATTTATAATTAAAACAGTTAGACAGAAATGTCCAGATATTGAAATTATATGTGAACCTATTGCAGCAGGGAAACAACGAGGATCCCATAACTGTGGAAAATGTGATAAAGAAGTCCTTGACCTCATAAATAAGGTCTTAATAAATGAACAAATCCCTGAAGACCTATCTGGAATATGCTCTTGCTTTTTAATTTGGCAATTTCTAATATCTACTCCCATTGAAGTTTTTCGCACGAGAAATCAATCAAAATTAAGGTTATTAAATCCCTTGCAGGAGTAGAATATGATTCTAGGAGATGAGAATTCTATAATTCTTATTTTGTTGGGAAAAGAAACTCTTTTAATTCCTTATGGTCTTTAAAAACATATTCACTGTCTATATTTTGTTTTAAGCTTTCTAAAGTGTGTTTTACGGGTTTTTTCAATTTTTGTGGAAATTTTACTTTAAGCCCTATATGCATATCACCTTTATGGGAGCTATTGGGATAAGGAGCTCCTTTATTTCGAAGAGTAATTATCTCACCTGATTCAGTTCCAGGTTTAATGCTGAGTGATTCTTTACCATTAATTGTTGGGATTTCAACTTTTGTACCAAGGATTGCATCAATAAAGCTGATGGGATATTCAAGAAGAATATCAGACCCGGATCTTTGGAAAAAGGGATGTGGTTCAACTGAGATTACCAGAATGAGATCGCCAAAAGGGCCTCCCAACTCTCCAGGCCTCCCTTCACCACGAAGTATTATCCTCATACCAGTATCAACACCGGCAGGAATATCAGCTTTAACTGTTCGAAATTGCTTAACTTTTCCTAGCCCATCACAAGTCTTACATTCTGCACCTTTAGGAAGACTTTGTCCCTCGCCTTGACACCTAGGACATGTAGAAATGTTTACAATTTGACCAAAAGCTGAACGCTGAACTTGACGGAGTTCTCCTGTTCCTTGACATAAAGAGCAGGTTATAAGTGATTTTCCTTCTTTGACTCGTGTACCATGACAGGTTGGACATTGGGCCCAATTTGGTACTTTTATTTTCTTTTCCAAGCCCTTCATAGCTTCTTCAAAAGACATCTCAAGGTTTAATCGGACATCCTGACCACGAAGGGGTCTTGGATGAGAGGTTCTCGCTCGAGAGCCTCCGCCAAACGCACTGAATAGATCATCAAATATACCAAAGCCTCTAAAGATATCTTCAAATCCCATTCCAGAGAAATCGCGAAAATGAACTCCAGATAGCCCATCATGACCGAATCGATCATAGGTAGCCCTTTTATCAGAGTCTGAGAGTACTTCAAATGCTTCAGCTGCTTCCTTGAATTTATCTTCTGCATCTGGTTCATCAGGTTTCATATCTGGGTGATATTGACGAGCAAGTTTTCGAAAGGCCTTTTTTATGGTCTTTAGATCCGCATCCCTAGAAACACCCAAGACTTCATA
>JBHLKC010000218.1:0-5876 GCA_048887065.1 Candidatus Hodarchaeota archaeon | reverse complement strand
GACTCAAGTGATTTAAGTAGATTGAATCAAGTTGTCGAATGGTTCTGGAAATGTCTTGAATGGAACCCCACAGCACCACTTTTAATATTAGCCAATAAGTCTGATCTGGTTCACATCGAAATGGATGATCTGATTGGAAAGATAAAACTAAATCAACTTCCCCAAAAGAATCCTAAACGTTCTTTTCGTATTTTTGAGGTTTCTACAAAAACGGGAGCAAATCTAGATAATGCAATTAATTGGTTCTCACAAAAACTCATTCCATTACTAGTAGAGAGGAGGGTAAGACTAATTGGAATATATCTATATCTACCCACAGGGATTCCAATTGCTTCACACAGATTTACAAGCGACCCATCAGGGGAATTTGATCCTGATGTAGTTCCTGGATTCTTATATGCTCTTGACCAATTCGCTAGCGGAGTTATAGGTCCTAGTGATGGACTAAACACGATTTCTACTGAACATGGTCGCATTTTAATGGTTAAACGAGAAGGAATAATGTGTGCAATAATAACAGATAAAGAATCAGATCCTGTAACCTCACGGATAATTGCAGAATCTTTCTTGACGTATGTAGAAGCAACTTTTTCCAAGAGTCTTTCATTACTTAGACATGAAGGAAAATTACGTTTCCCCAAAAATCTCATTACTGACTTTTTGAACCGAGAATTTGCTCAAAACGTGATTATCTGAACATAAACGCAATTACCCTTATTTCTCTTCAGATCCAAATTTGATAGAAGGTTTCAACAAACCATATTTTGGGCCAATACTGTTAAAGAAATGAGTCACTCCATAAACAACGGCTCCAAATTCGCTTTTAAAATTATTAAAATTTGAATCAAGTGGGATATCATTCTGAGAAAATAATGAGCCTTTAGGATCAATAGAGTATGTGACATCTTTTAATTCCCAATTTTGTTTTAGCAGATCAGCAAGTATTTCTTCCCTTTTCTCCTTTGGGATTTCGTCATTATGAACCATTGATGCAGCGATTTGAATCCAATTCCCCATAATATTAATAATAACTGCGAACCGAATCCCTTCAACATCATATAGAATTACAATGTTATCATGAAGTACTTTAAATTTCAATTCCATCTTTTCTAGCCAATCTTTCACTTTTTCTAAAGTCATCTTAATTTCACCTCATAGCTAAAAAATGTTCTTTGGTTTATTAGATGAATATTGCATTATATTATCCGTAAATCTACAATTTCAGTCTTAAGCTGCCTCTATCATCGATTCTAGAAACGTAAGAAAAAGTAATCAGGTTTGGTATATTGATCATCATTTATTGAGGAAAATATTCAGAATTGCCATAGATTTTGTAATAAGATAAAATGATTTGGGAAATGTATTCTTGAAGCTCGAGGATTTTGAAGAAGATTTGCTTCTCCTCTTCGGGTTTCTGATCAAGTAATTTATGAATATATCTGATCCGGTCGAAAAACATGTCTGAAAATAAATTAACAATAGGAAAAACATCTGGTAAAATCAAAACACTCAAAACTACGTTCTCTACACCACCACGAGCACTTGGACGTTTAAGAGCGAAACTGTAGGAAAGAACTTTAATTAAAGTATTTTGAGCTGTTGTAAAGCTGAAAGTTGCCTGATTTATTCTATTAGGATCTACCACAAATTCACAATTACTGAAAGCACGAAAAGATAGACTTAGTAACATATTATGATCATTTTTTAGCGACCTTGGTATCACAATTTGAGGAACAGGCCCTTTTTCTTCATCAAAGATTGACACTATAATTCCAAGTGTATGATTTGGGATCGAAAGCATGAGTTCCATATTGTCAATTTCATCAATACGTTTCAATATTAATTTTCTATCAGGGCCAATTAATCCTGGTTTTCTGAATAGCTTATTATAAACAATCGAGAGAATAGAAGCACAAATAATTATCAAAAAAATGCTTAATAACACCAAAAAGAGATTTATATCGCTATCTAAAGGAGAATAGACAATAATTATATCCTTTTCAGCCTGATGAGGATCAACCACGAAAGCATTCTCATTAATATTTCCATTCTTGTCGGATACTGCAATACGATAAATTAATTTCCAAGTACCCTTATTCTGAGGGAAAGGAACTAAAGCAGTATAGATGTAGTTATTTGTGGATTCCTTATAAAATTCCATTTTTATATGAAGCCATTGGGTATCTGTCTCTTGTAACAGCCCAGATCCACTACCAGTGATTACATCACCTATAATAACTGCTTCAAAATAGTAAAAAAGAATTATATCTTCTATTCCAGAACCAGACTCCTTGATTTCAGCATAGAATGTCAAATTAGTCGGGTTTAATCTATCATTAGGTATAAAATATGCCTGAATAACCTGTGGAGGGGTAAAATCAAAGGTGAATCTGTAATATTTCTCATTTGTACACTCACTCATATAATTTCCAAAGGAATCGGAAGCATTTACAATCCAAAAAATAAAATAGTCACCGAAGTTCACTGGAGAATGTTGATAGACCCAAAATCCACTTTCATTTTTGGCCATACTAAATAATGAACCATTAATCGCGATAGTAACCATTTCTACTGAAGTAAAATCATCTATAGCTACTGCATAAAATGTTAATTGATCTTCGTGATCAATATTGACTCCAAAATCAGTAATAGATGGGGAATTATTGTCAGTTTGTTGAGTACTAATAGAATAAAAGCTGTCTGGATCAAATTGGTTTAAGAATTCTGTCTGAATCCAAGCAGCGGAGCGAGCAGTGGTTGAAATGCGCATTTCATCAATTAAACCGTTGAAACAATTGAGACAATTCCCATTACTTGAATCATCGCCAATTTCACCATTGAGACAAGTACCATTACTTGAACCAATTTTTAACGTTATTTTATTGCCTGTATTAAGATTCTTTGAACTGTTGATCTGTAATTCACTGTTTGCATATATGTAAACTGTGTTTCCATCATATACAAGAGTCAAATAAACCCAAGTGTTTAGAGAGGGGTATTTAAAAGTATTTTTATCCCCCCACCATTTTCCTATCCACAGATTGTCTGATGAGTGGGTCTGTAATGAAAATAAACCTTTTGTAGCATATTGTCCAAACTCAAATACCCCTCCACCATCAAATTTATTAGTATAAACCCAAACAGTCACTGTTTTAGCACTTTTTCCTCCTAATCCGATCTCATCAGGGTATTTGTAGGTTTCAATATAGTCATCTGATCCGTCTAATGCTTCCGCACCAGCAATTTTCCCCAATGATGCTTCATCGTTTTCATAATTTTGTGGACTACCGTCGATATTATTGGAGGTCGAATCATAGCGAGGACCAGAAGTTTCAGATAAATGCCAGACTGCTGTAAAATCGTTTTTCCACACACCTTCGGGATTCTCTTGAGTGGTAACAGAGGGATTACCATAATACATTGAAAAAATTGTATCTTTTGTACTTGAAAGATTCCCTCTCACCCAGGTAACCAATTGACCATGAGTTTTATTATAAGTTTGGTTAAACAACTCAATCTCGTGATCCAGTTGTGTTCCAGAGGCATCTGTAAATAGGATATCATTTCCAGATGGTTGGAATACATTTTTTAAATCAGGATCACGCAAATCGATCAATACAGGGAAGTTTGTAAGATCTTTTGTTATTTTGCTAAAAGGAACGGTAATATTCTTCCGATATTTGAACCGATCATCAGCCCATTTAAAAACTGAAGGAGTAACTATAGATTCATCAATCGAATGATTTGAAGTTTTATCATTAGAATCAAGTAAAGCAATAATAGAGGATTGACGTTTATCTTCAAAAATTGGATTCATTGTACTTTCTAAGCCATTAACTTGAACAGTTAGACTGTTAACTCTGAGTATATCCTCTAATATACTAGTGATGATGCCCAGGTTTATTACTAGTACAAATAATAACATACCTGCTATTATCGCTTGTTTTTTTCTCACAATTCAAATCCTCGTAAAATTATTGCTTCCTCACTGAGAATTGAAGTGATAAACTAGCTGAATAGAACACCAACATCTGAAATCTTAAACAAGGCAAAATGCTTATTCAAGAATCAGGATCTTTGTAGAGCATTGCTTCTAATATGTACTAATCATTTTGAATTTTTTCGGGGGTTTTATCTAGTTAAATTCTACTGATTTTTTCACCTATAATTACATGTACCTAGGAAGATTAATAAGCCAATCTGAGGAATCTGTCCGCAGTTCTTATACATTTAACGACATTTCAGTCTAGAAGCTGATAATTCTATAGAAACGAGAAAAAAATGAATAAATGTTAATTCAATAATTAAATAATGTTTGAAAGATTTAGATTCCTTTTATTCCTGACTAAAATGGAAGGCGTACTTCTTTAATGAATTAAACTCTAGGAGCATCCCTATTTCTTGAGATTTTAAAAGTACAATATTGATCCCCTTTAGCTTTACATGTTTCTTCGATTATGTGTAACTTAGGATTATCAAATCCTCCTTCAATAAATCCTGCAAAGAAATGACACATGGGATCTGTGGATGTTTTTCCACGACATATTGGGCAAATTGTTAGAGTATAAAGATAAGATTTCTTATCCAGCTTTGCTACAGAAATTTCGTTCAATAACTTCAGGACCTCAGTTTGATTTATTCCAACACGATTGGGAAATATTTTCTTAGAAATTTCAATGCCAAAATAAACTCCTAACGAAAACATAATCTGTTTTTTAACTTCTTCTTCATATTTTGTATCTAATCGCCTGATTAATCGAATAGTATCGTTTGGAAATCCCTCGATCAAACTGTCTCCTTCTTTCAATAATTCTTGAATTAGGGAGAGAGGAATTTTTGCTGAAATATAATTAAATAAATTCTCATGCCTATCAAATAAGAGATACAGGTCATTATAAATTTTATCAACAGTTTTATTGAAAGGATAAAATAAGCTACTATCAATGAATGAGTCAGAGCTATTTTCGATGATCTGTGCGTACTGTTTCAGAAATTCTGTTCTTATCTGCCAAAGTAAAAATCCACCCAAATGGCTTCCTTTTTTCCCCGTACAATGGATTACGAAAATCAATTCCTTATGAACACTATATTTTAATGTACCATCTTCGATATTGATAGATTCTAAGTCTGAGTGTGCTAATTCCTTGATAAACATATTGATAGCGCTTGAAATACCAGCAAAAAGGATTTGGTTGATCTCAGCTTTCCCACTATCCAAAGTAGTATGAAAAATGGGTAATCCAGAGGTCCAAAAGATATAAACCCCATTAATCACAGTGGGCCACTGTTCCTTTAATTATGCTTTTTCTTCTCCAAAAAGACGATCGGAAAATTTGTAAAAATAATAGAAAGTTATTATTAATAAAAATATAGCAATCATAAACAATGACAACCGAAAAGGCTTCCATAAGACATCGTAAAATTCTTTGGGGTAGAACCAAAAGAATTCATCAATGGCATCCATAGTCATGGAAATGACTCCAAACACAGTGAATCCGATCATCGGCCATAATGTCCGTCGCCGTTCAATTATCGGATATTTATTTTTTGAGTAAATAATGATTATTAACAATCCGATAAATGCAAAAACGGTAAGAACATCTAAGAAGGCTTTTATGATCTCTAAAAGGTCATTAGGGGGGTGCCAATCTATTTTGTCAGGCACAAGGCTAACTTCTATCACTTTGTCATAGCTCCCATGCAGTGGCTCCATAGTTAGCAATTTTCCAGATACCAATACCAACTAAAATCAACCCAATCACAAAGAATAAGCCATCAAAAACATTGAACCAGTCTGTTAAAATCTCGATACTCCATTCCAAGGTATCTAGTACATCAAAAACACCATGAAATAAGACACAAGCTATCCCCGCACA
>JBHLKC010000217.1:0-5941 GCA_048887065.1 Candidatus Hodarchaeota archaeon | reverse complement strand
ATATCATCCCTCCACATCGTTTCAACCCGTCCACCAGCTGCAACTGGATTTATTACGAGAAAAACCTCTTTCATGATTGCACCTTCAGTGGATCTTCTAATCTAACCAAACTCAAAAAGAACGGAATCCGTGTCCCTAAGAGACTATAAAGCATTTTATTACTTTGTTGAAAAATTGGAGTCACAACAAAGAAATCCATTAATATTACAAACGCTGTAAATCCAAACATCATGGGTTAGGATGAACTGCTAATCTGGCCGTTAACTTTATGCCATTTGTAGGCAAACCAAATTATCATTGCATCAAACGCAATATAAACAACAGTCAATAATATCTCCCAAGCAGGATATTGATTTAATATATTGTCTGTTAAATAAGCAATATCAATCCCAAAATATAATACCCCTAAAATCAAGTTAGCATAACGATTCGGTTTACCTTTCAATATAACCGATACTACAATCATAATAGCTTGTAAGATCCCTATTGGTGCAATGAACAACAGTTCCTCATTAGATATAGGTAATTCGCCCAAAAACTCCGGTGATAGGAATCTTAATATATCCCCAAAACTCCATATTAGAAAATGTGCAACCCATAATGCTGCAAGTTTTATCTTCACATCAATTTGTTGATCTACCAAATTATTTGTCATTCACCTATTCACCTAGATCCAATTCCATGCATTATAAACTATTAACAGATTAAAAACCATAGATACTAGTAATGTGAATTTTTCATAAATAGGATATCCCCTAATTGAAAAGAGATTGAATCCAAAATAAATTAGTGCAACGAGAATGTTTATCAATCGGTTCACAGCATAATCCAACATTAAGGTCATAATAACCATGATAATAGGAACAACCATTATTGCTGCCATTCCCAAAACTATTTTCTCAGTTAATGGTTTTCCATCTATTTCTCCTGGTTTAAAATCACCAGCCAATAGGGAAAAGACATCGCCATATATGTAGCATAACACTGTAGCTACCCATAATGCAGAAATAATAATTTGTACCTCATCCATAATCTTAGCTCCTACGCTCACTCTATACTGATTACCACCCGACCTTTGGAACGACCTCTTTCGTAATGACGATGAGCCTCTGCAGTCTCGCTTAATGGATACACTGTATCGATAACTGGTTTGATCTTCCCCTCTTCAATCCACCCACGTATTAAATTCATGGCAGCTGCGCTTTCGTCTGCTGTGCCAGTTTTGAATCTCTTGTTATTTGTTATCATATGGAAAAGGGTTTTTGGACTACTTATAGGATTGTTTGCAATAAATGTTCCTTCGGAGGCCAAAATGTTCCTGCATTTTGAAAGATTTTGTGCTGAAACGACATCTAAGATTATATCATACTTTTTATCATTCTTTGTGTAATCTTCCTTCGTATAATCTATTACAAAGTCTGCTCCAATTTCTTTTACCATATCGACATTAGTAGGGCCACACACGCCAGTGACTTCAGCACCATAAACATTCTTAGCCATTTGCACTGCAAAGGTTCCGATTCCTCCTGAAGCTCCAATGATGAGAACTTTATCCCCTTTCTTAGGTGTTGCTAAATCCCTAAATGCTACTAGTGCAGGTGTAGACCCCCCAGGGACAGCAGCTGCTTCTTGAAAACTTAGATTCGCAGGTTTCTTAGCCAATACAGATGCAGGAACAGCCATATATTCAGCACAAGCTCCTCCTTTTTCGGAATAACCATAAACATGGTCTCCCACATTCCAATCTGTAACATCTTTTCCTATAGATACAATTTCGCCTACAAAACCACCACCACCAATTTTTTGTTTGGGTTTTCTTAATCCCCCAAATTCACTCAGCCTTAGAATAAATCCTAATACCTGTCTAAGACCCCAGAAAGCTACTTTCGGCGCTTTTCCACCACGATGTAGCGTGTCTACGGTGTTAATTGAGGTACCGCAGTTACGAATTAAAACCTCATCATCACCTTGGTGTGGTTTTTCTATTTCTACAAGTTTAAGAACTTCTGGGGGTCCATATTTTGTGCAAATTACTGCTTTCATTTTATCTTCCATTCTTTTCACCAATTTTCCTATAGACTCATTTTTCAATGAGTATCTATTTTTACAGAATCGGAAGCAATTACAGATGAATTGAATCCTTTGACTATCAGCCATACCGCTAGAACCATTTCACCCACGAAATTTGGCAAATTCAACAAGTCTGAGAACGGTGAAAGAGCACTACCGCCGAATATAGTGACCATGCCCGAAACGAACACCAATGTGGATCCAATCAAACCCCAGACTGATAGCCATCGAGGAATGAGTTTTGATTGAAAAAATATAAACTGATACATTAGGGCACCAAGGCTAAAAGCGAATACTCCAGGCACAAGGACTTGGGCCAAATCTTGTCCTGCTAGTAACAATTCACCCAGAGTTTGAAAATAGGGATCAGCTGAAGCGACTGCGTCTACAAATTCCTGACTTAATAAAACTAGTCCGAGTACGCACATTACCCCCACCATATAGAGTGCGCCCTCGATAATCCTGAAACCAACAGCTCCAAGGGCCATACCTTCATTATGCTGTTTTAAAATTGGGTAAATTGGAATTGCAATACCTGCACATGCAGCTGCCATAATAAAGTAAAAAAGCGCTCCTATCGCTATTTGGGTTTCATTTACAGAAATTTTGGCTAGATCGACAGGGCTTTCTAAAGTAGATCCAAAAAAAATAACAGCCAGCACGCCTGCAACCGTCGCGGTTATGAATAATGCACCTGTAATTCTTGCGTTCATTTTTCCTCTATTTTCCCTTTTTTTCACCATTTTTCCAATAGACTCATTTTATCAATGAGTATCTATTTTTACAGAATCGGAAGTAATTACAGATGAATTGAATCCTTTCACTATCAGCCATACTGCTAGAACCATTTCATTCACAAAAATTGGTAGATCCAATAACATCGAAATCGTCTCGTCAATACCACCAAATATATCTAACAAGCCATTCGCAATCCCCAAAGTGATTCCAATTAGACCCCAGACAGATAACCATCGAGGAACGAGTTTTGATTGATAAAATATATAGTAATACATTAAAGCACCTATGCTAAAAGCAAATACCCCTGGTACAACAGCTTGGTCTATGGTATAGCCTGTTAGTAATAATTTGCCTATATTTTGGAAATATGGATCAGCTGAAGCTCCTGCGTCTACAAATTCCTGACTTAATGGCACTAGTGCAAGTACGCACATTACACCAACCATAAAGATTGCACCTTCAATCATCCTGAAACCAACAGCTCCAAGGGCCATACCTTCATTATGCCGTTTTAAGATTGGATACATCGGAATTGCAATACCAGCACCTGCAGCTGCCATAATAAAATAAAAAAACGCTCCTAGAGCTACTTGGATCTCTTTTTCAGAAATCTCAGTCAGATAATCTGAAGCCTGTAGAATAGGTAACAAAAAAAAACCACTTACGATGGCTGCACCCGTCGCAGTTATAAACAATACTCCCGAAATTATTGCATTCGTTTTGTAGGTATTCATTTTATTCTCCTTTTTATGTTTAATTAATAAATCGTTAAGCTATTACCTAGCTATGGGTTTTAGCCCAAATTAATTATTCATTAAAAAGAGTTATCAAGTGACAGTGTAAATACTAAGTAAACAAGCTCAGACCAGCTTGAGTCTTTTTTTAATGACATAATCCATTAGATTATGTTTTTGAAACCTTTTTTCTGATCACTACAACGGTTTTTACTTGGAGATCCCGCCCGTGCTGGAATCTGGGGTTGTTCTCGAGTTCGTTCATCAATAATATAGGCTGTATTTTGGTGAGATTACGGTGAAAGGCTTGTGACCACGTTAAACGAACTCCAGATTCATCGTAAACATACAATCCGTATAAACGCTTCCCTAAAGTCGTACTAAATACTTTTTCAAGGATTGTGGGATATCCAAACATCCACAAAAATGAATACGTAACCAAGAAAAGGAGCAAGATCATTAACATATAACCTTCAGAAATTTCCCCTCGTGTAGAGGGCAAGTAGATACTAAGGAACCACCACACCCACGAAATGAAAACGGCCCCAAAGATGACCAGCATATCAATGAGATAAGCTTTAGTTCTGATGCGGTAATTAGCGGGTTTTGATACCCATTCTTGCCCCTTACAGAGGTTTTTAGCAGTGTCATACGGTTTCCCATAAGCTTCTTCGGGAGAAAGACCTGATTCTGTCATTGCTTCTGCCACTTCACCCCGTAGCACATTGAGAATCCGTTTCTTTCGCTCAGTAGAGGGAATCCACGATCCTACTTCCTTTAAATATGAGTTTAGTTTATTCAATAGTCATCCAGCACCTTTTATAGAGAAATTAGATAGCATATTCTTCATAAATTCGTTCAGAGACATTCGCAACTCATCCAGAAAAGATTTACCTTCTGTTGTGAGGCCGTAATATACCCTGAGACGTCTCGACTCCTTTTCCACCCTCGTCTCTCTGATCAATCCATCATTTTCAAGATCATTTAAAACAGGATAGATATTCGATGTCTTGATCGATAGTTGGTTAGCTGTACGTTCAGGGATTTGTTTGGTCAAGCGATAGGGATAGCTTTCGCCATCAGACAGGATTAACAGGATAACTGGTTTTACAAAACCCTTTCGATAAGCTTGTACCCATTTGTCTAAACGCATCACGGCTAATACCTCATGTTCGATTGTAGAATTATTATGGCAAAATATATATCTATGGTTTAATAGATATACATATACTTATATATATTTCTATTGCGTAAGCTGATCTAATACTTTCGTTTTGGGCTTTAGCTCTGCAATTATTCATGACTATTCGTTTATTACGTGTGAGAAAACCCCTATGGGTCATTCTCTGAAGAATAACGCTAAAGATGATAGGGTTGGACCGAATAGTACATGTGAACCCAGACTGCGAGTAAACTCGTAGAAGAAATAAAATCGGGATTACTAGGTTATTATATCCGTTTCGGGTATCGAATGATCCCTTGCTTCTCCTTATACCTTGCCCTTTTCATCGCAGGGTTTATCGGATATATTTTCCTTGCGTTAACAATGGGTGATGCGTTCATTCTCTATCCAAGCAGTATTCTGTTGTTCTTCTTCTTAATTGTGGGGACATCCGTTTTTGTCTTCGAATCTCTAAAAATGATGCAAATGAAACTCAGATAGTTATAAAAAACCTTAATTTACTTTCTTTTGCGTAAATAGAGGATGACCATTACTGTTCCAAATCCGACAAATATTGAAACAGTATCTATCGAGCTAGTGGATGATTGCGTTGGAAGTTCTTCCTCACGCCAACGCCAGTCATCGTGTCGAAGAAGGCTGATGTTCTTGCCAGGTGTGTATGAATTCCATTTATAGGGGCCAGATCCGATGATATCTGGAGACTCTGGTTTCCAATCATCGTAGTTTGGTTCGTGTTGTTCCCAAATATGCTTGGGAAGTACGTAAAAGTTGCCAGTTGCACGTCCAAATTCGAACAACCCTGATTTATTGGTGTAAATTTCCACAGTGTGTGTATCAGGTGTTTCGATTTTGTAGACATTCTTTAAGTATGGTCCATAATCGGGGCTCACGCTATAAGGCCCTTCCATGCTGAACTTGACGTCAGCTGAGGTGACATTTTTTCCGTCATGCCATGTGGCATTCTCGTATAGTTTGAAAGTGAACTTCTGCCCAGCTTTTAAGCCACCAGGCGCAGTGGTCTGTTCAGTAGTCCAATTATACGCCAATCCTGGAATGGGATCCCAATTGTGAGGATCAACTTGCCACAAGCCCTCATAGATGTAGTTCATGACCATAGTAGTAGTATCTTCAGTAACCCAAAGGATATTTGTCGATTCGAGACCTTTTGACATAGCTATGCGAAGTGTTCCACCAATGGGCCCCCCTAAGGATTCCT
>JBHLKC010000216.1:0-5947 GCA_048887065.1 Candidatus Hodarchaeota archaeon | reverse complement strand
AAAAACATAAAGTACAATCTGTAGGATTTTTATCGATAGATATATAGAACATGAATATAAAAGAGGAATATGAAGCATTTTGAACAGAAAACTAATCATTCAGTCTATCTATTGATGTGAAGAAATGAATTACAGAGAAATTACTCCTTCTACCTTTTCAGAACAAATCTTCTCCTTTTTTCTACAGTTATTTTCTCATTATGAGAATGGTGATATTGAGGATTTTAAGGAATTGTGGACATTTTTCAATAAATTATATCAGGGAGGGTATAACAATTCGATTGGATTCCCTGATTTATTACCTATACAACTAACAGATGAAGAACACAGAAGTAAAAATAAAGAATTAAACAAAGCCCTTGGAAAAGTAAGAAAACCAATAATTGATTTTTTATATTTTCTCTATACTGCGAGTCTTCAGGGAGAAGTTAGTGATAATACTCTCGTAATCCCGACAAATACTTATTTAAAATTCATGAAAACACAAAAAAGGATAAAATTAAAAATCTTAGATTATGTGGGACAGTTAGGGTTGCATATCGAACATAAAGAATCCTCTACAGTGATCAAAGCAGATGAAAACAACAAATTGATTCCATCATTGACTCAGTTTGCAAAAATCTCTGAAAAAACTGGTAAACTAAATCATTATTATTTTAGAAGGTGTGATCTTCGAATAATAAATTCAGGATATAATTTTGAAGTTGACGAGATATTTTTAAGACTGTTTACGGAGTCAGAATATGCTAATTATGAAAAAATTCATTCTTTTCTCTGTACTAGTGGATTTAAATGTGGATTAAGACTTGATAATGATACGAGCTTGGAAATTACCTATACTAACAAAAAAATCAAGAGTACACCATTATTTGTACTGACATATGACGTTATTTATCTGAATACAGTGCGGATGACAGTGAAATTTGCTGCTATGAATAGAATTACTTCAATATCTCATATGGCACCTATTCCTGTTCAAGAACTGTTATTTAATACTGCACGAAGCTGCAGTGAATGTGGTTTTTGTAAGAAAAACGCAAAAGGAGTGAAAGGGCTCGTAAAATCCTCAGTATTAAAATTCCTAGGTCAAGAAAAAGTCGTTTGTTGGTACAACCAAAGTACTTATCATGCAATTAATGAGGAGTCATGTGGAGAAATTTTAGGATTTATGAAACTACACCAGAATTTAATACTAACCTAATTTTTTAAAAGATATCCAAGTTTTTTGTTAAACATTTTTTGAGTACAATTGCGGTTTAAAGACGTCTGAAAGAATGTCATCTAGTGTAAGAATATTTACTTTCTAAACTAATTGGTTTAGGATTTCTTCTTATATGGCTTATTGATTTATTAAGGATTTTTCCTACTTGATTGGATCCTAGAGCATTATTAGGTTTGTCTTAATATATAGAGGTACAATAACCAATCCAACGTTCACAGCTAATCTAAATTAGCAATTAAATGTATACGCCAAATAAACACTTATAAGACGAATCGATCCCTCAGCACAATTATAATTAATGTTTGACGAAACTTACAAATGATAAATTCACTTTTTACTAATTTTTTATTATTCTTTAGAAATAACCATGGCAAATAAATAAAAATTTCATTCCTTTTTATCGATTTAAGAAATATTCTCACATTCAAGGAATAGTAACTTTATTTAAAAATAATAAATATCTCATAAACAAAAAAAGGATTTCAGCCTCATAATTCCGTTTTTTCGAAAACCCGATGAACAATGAAAAATACTACAAAACATCACCTTTTAATTGGAGATAGCACAAAAGCTAATAAAATACTTGAAATGCCTAATATTGACCTTTTAGTCACATCTCCTCCATACTTTAACGCACCTTTTGATTATGATGAACTCTTTGAGAATTATGAGACTTTTTTGGAAATGATGCATAATTTTGCTAAGTTGTATTTCAAAGCTTTGAAACCAGGGGGAATTGTTGGTCTTAATATCGATGATATGCTCATCAAAGGAGTTAAGTATCCAATTATTTCTGATTCAATAAAGATATTTACCACCAATGGTTATGAATTACGAGGGAAAATTATTTGGAAAAAACCTGAAGGATATATCCGAATTAGTCGGAGAAGTGGTGTCTTATTACAAAATCCGTACCCAATGTACTATTACCCTGATAACTTACTTGAATGTATTCTTGTGTTTCAGAAACCATCACAAATGAAAGCTAAAAGCGAGAAAATGATTTCACTAGAGGATATTTGGGAAATGACCAATGTTCTGCCTCTGAAGGGCCGACTTGAAAC
Source organism: Candidatus Hodarchaeota archaeon (assembly GCA_048887065.1). GTDB lineage: Archaea > Asgardarchaeota > Heimdallarchaeia > Hodarchaeales > Hodarchaeaceae > Hodarchaeum. Next base: position 3,661 of record JBHLKC010000216.1, on the reverse strand, counting down.
TGACATTGCTGCATTCCCAGACGAATTACCTAAAAGACTCATTAATTTCTTCACCCGAAAAGAAGCATGGGTTTGTGATCCATTTCTTGGATCAGGAACCACAATGAAAGTTGCACGAGAGCTTAAGAGGAACTCAATTGGAATAGAAATCCTAAATAGCCTTATTCCTGTGATTCGTAAGAAGACGGGGTTTTCATCAGAAAATCTTACGAGTTACTTGAATTCAGACCAATTAATAGTAGAATATCTCCAAAATGACAACCATACCGAAGAAAATTACAACAGTATACGCAATTCACACCATTCATTACTCTCCCAGGCATTGAAGGAATATAGTTCCACTAATAACTATAAATACCATTTATTGCTTTTGAATTGTAGAAATACACCACTAACCGTCCTCAATGAGAATTTCTCATTAAGAATCGATGGTTTATATCCTGGTCGAATTTTAGCAGTTTTATATGAATCAACGAATTCTGGATCCTTTTTAACTCTTAATCAACTATCTGATTATGTTATGAACCATGGACTACATTTCAGGGATAAGATAACCATACAACATCATCCAGATAAACAATGGGAAGTTAACACTCAATTCAAATCGAAAATAGTGTTTAATCATTGTTACTATGAAATTTTGCTTTTCCAAAAGGGAAAATTCAATTATAAAAGTAGATCTAAACAAGAAAAAGAAGATTGTTTGATAGATAAACGCAAATTTCAGAGAGAAAAGTGGTACTTAACATTATGGGATTTTAGAAATCATTCTCGTGAAGAATGTGATCCAATTGTTGTAAGAAGGTTGCTAGAGCTCTTTCTGTTTAATAATGAACTTGTTGGTACAAATATCGCACATGTATCATGTCCCAAGAGACAATTCAACTTGGACTTTTTTAATCAGTTATAATTTTATATAGTGTTCCAAGTGGTAGATTAAGATGCCAAAAATGTGGAGCCCACAATTATTAGTGGTTGACCTGACTGAAGATAAAATCTTACCAAAAGTACCGATAGAAACAAAGGTAATTGAAAATTTTCTCGGTGGACGTGGAATCACTGTTTATCTTGGTTATCAGTCAATTCCTACAGATGCTAGTCCGCGTGGACCTGATAATTCGGTTATTTTTGGAACAGGGATTCTTACCGCAACGAAGTTCCCGTCAACTGGTATGGCTGTAGCCACCTTCAAATCTCCTCAAACAAACACATTGTTCACATCAATTTCTACTGGACGATTTGGCGCAAGTTTAAAGCAAGTTGGTTTGGATTTCCTCCAAATATTAGGTTGCGCTAAGACTCCCAAATATATCTTAGTTGATGAATTTTCTGATATTACATTTGAAAATGCAGAACCAATTTGGAGAAAAACTGTGTTAGAAGCAGATGAATGGTTACGAAATAAACATGGAAGAGCTTCTAGCATTGCAGTGATTGGAGTTTCAGCTGTAAACCAAGTGACTTATGCCGGTGTCGCAGTTGATCGAATTCACTTTTTTCGACGTGGAGGATTAGGAGCAGTTCTAGCTTCAAAAAATATCAAAGCAATCGTGATTACTGAGGTTCCAGAGATTCGAGAATTAGATTGGTTATCACACGAACTTATTAATGCATTTAATAAATCTATTGAACTTTCTACTTGGTATAAAATGCTTCATAACCGTGGGCCATTTTCAATTATGTTTTCAGTAATTGAAAATAGCTCTCTTCCAACCAAAAATTGTTCTCGTTTACTACAACTAGCCCAAGAAAAAATTTCATCCTTTAAAGGCTATGGAGAACCGTTGCAATGTTGGCAATGCCCTGTACAATGTCAACGTAGTTCATATCAAGATTTTGTAGCATTAGGACCAAATTTAAAGATTGTCAATGTAGAAATCATTCAAAAGGCAATTGATTCTTGTGATCAAGAAGCTTTAGATCCTTTATCAACAGGGGCAGCTCTAGCTTCATTATTCAATATTCAAGAAGATAGAAGAAAATTATTAGACATTGATCTTGGATTTAGTTGGAGCAATCCCAAGATCTATTCTTTGATCGAAAAAATCATAAGGAGAGAGGAATTAGGAGATCAATTATCTCGTGGTGAGATCTATCTTTATCAACAGACCAGTGAACCATCTCCCATGATCAAAAATCAGATGGGAGGAATGTTTTATTATCCTAACATTCTAGGTTTAAGTCTAGCAACGAGTACTTCACCATATGGAGCTGATAACTTTCGCTCCGATTATATGATCTTTCCCGAAATTCTAGGCATTCCTTTTAAGCTCAATCCACGGTCAAAACGAGGAAAAATCAAAACTATCATAGTCCTTGAAAATTTGGTTGCAGTTCTCGATTCTCTTGTTCTTTGTACAAGATATCTTCCTTTTCTCCTTCAAATTCGTCGAAAATTCAGGTGGTTATCACCAAATCTCAGTAATTCTCTCTTCAACATGATTCCTGATCTTTTTATTGGGAATTTTGGATTAGAACTACACACCTTACAACCCCTGCTACGAAATACATTAGATGAAAGTTTGACTTTCAAAAAATTATTAGCAATTGGTAATCGAATAACTCTTTTAGAAAGAATCTTCAACACACGGACAGGGATGGCCAGAGAAGAAGATCGTTTTGCAAAATTTCTCAAGAAAAGGTCAGATTTTTTCAAAACACTTGAAGAAATGCTTACTGAGTACTATGTTCGAAAAGGATTGACTCAGAAAGGATTGGTAAACAAACAAACCCTGAAAAAAACGGGATTATTAGGATTAATCACTATCTGAGAATTTTCCTTCTAAGTTTATTGATCTTTCAACCGAAGAGATGCCCCTTTAAGCAAACTTGTTATTCTAGATAAATTGGAAACGAGTTTCTCATCTGTACTAATGAAACCGAGCGAATTGGGTAAGACTAAGACTGAATTTTCATCTCCCACGACAAGACTCCCTGATAGATTGTTTGCTTTCAGTTTATAGAAATTAATATTGACTTGTTTGACAACCTCAGCTACCCACTTTTTACCCTTCTTTGAAAAATCAAAGTCCGTTATTATGAATATACGCTTTTCTGAGGGGATTGCTTTCAGATCAGCTACAGACAAGAAAGTTGGGTTTGATGAAATAATTGAGACTTGTTTTGATGCTGAATTGATCATATCAATAATGAACTCGTTTTTGGCCTCATCAGAAGGTAGATTGATATAGCGAATAGAATCAATGGGTTTAACACGAGAAAATTCACTAGAAAAAGCTTCTAATGTCTCAATGTGTTGATTGTTGGTATTAGTTAAATCGTCAAAAAGTGTATGAGTTGTGTCAAGTACGACTGAAACTTGATTTTCTAGCTCTTCTGCTATAGTCTGAGCGATCTGATTAGCTTTTCCTGTTAACTCGAGCGAATAATTATTGAGGTCAGTATTGTAAGAGTCAAGATTTGCATCTAGATTCTTTCTGAAATCACTACTAGCATTATCAATTGTTTCAGAATATTCTTCTTTGAATTTTGTAAGTTCTTCAAGTAAATTTGCATTCTGTTCAACAACAAGCGCTGATAACTTAGAAAAAAGATTCTGAATCTGTTCTCGCGACTTTTCAATCTCTTTGATAGTCATTTGAATACTATCAGCTAGGTCTACGGATAAAACTTCAATATCCTTTGACGAAAATTCAGAGAA
>JBHLKC010000215.1:0-5984 GCA_048887065.1 Candidatus Hodarchaeota archaeon | reverse complement strand
TCAAAGGAACATGAGGCGAAACGGGGGGAATGATGGAATGATGCCAATCTCATTACGGAAAAACGATGACCAGTTTCCCCTTGTAAAAGTTGGCGCGTTTGAGGTTTATGGTCTTCAAACATTATTGTTCTCTCAGTGAATTCTCTCAGTGAATTCTATATGAAAAATGCTTGGAAATAATAATTTATAAGACTTTTATTTATAGTTTCATCCAATAAATATCTGTGTCTAAAAATTAATAATTTCCTGATATTTAATTTGGGATATTGAACGCATCATCTTTGTTTATCCTGATTTTTAATCCTAGAATACTTTTGAACGACAGGTGGAAGTTCATTAAGTTCTTTAATACGAGGAGACTTTATGTCACTGTGAAACGGTCTACCATGCATTCCATTTGGCCCTTTATCATAAAGAATTACGAAAAAATTTAGTTTTTGAGCAGGGAGAATATCTCGAAAATACCATGAACTTAGAAATACGGTTTCTTTGGGTTTTATTCCTTGAAAATCTGCAAGTGCTGATTTGAAGATTTCATAGCTTGGTTTGCCTATTCCGATCTCTCTAGAAAGTGTGATTGAATCAAAGTATTCAATTATCCCGAGTTCTTGTAATATATCAACAAGAGACTCATCCCAATTTGAAATGATTCCAAGGTGATATTCAGATAAACTGTTCAGAAGCTTTATTACACTCCTTTCAAGAACATAATCAAAGCTTAGTTGGTTTGCAAGTAAATTTTCAATTCTGTTGATTTCTTTTCGGTTGCGGATACCTAATTGATTATAAAAGATATTTTGGTACTTCCTTTGATCTAAATCGCTAAATAATGAACCTGGGTTTTTTCGTGAAAGTGTCCAAGTATCTGCTGCTTGAAATGCCTTGTAAACTTCTTGAGGGGATATATGTTTCTGCAGAATATTAGTTAAATGTTGTGAATATAGGATAGGGAGGGTAGTTCCCTTTAATTGAATAAGTGTACCTCCAACATTGAAAAAAATTACTTTAAATTGCCCCATTAGTTATCTCTCTACTAATTTCTCTCTGATTAAGTTAGGAAAAAAGGCAATTATGAGTTTTTTGAAACTAAAATTCTCTCTCATGACAGTTGAATGCATAGGCTTAAAAATCTAAAGATTATACTTATATATAGAGTATCACAGCATCACTGTCGTCCTCATAAGGGATAGAATGCATGATACGAAAAGCCAGAGGACTAAACTTATATAATGCCACTGAATTAGGTTTAAACGCACAAGCTAATAATGCTTGGAAAAACCGACATGACTTAGCTGTAATAATAGGCAGAAGAACTCTGAGATGTTTCCCTAATATGTTGGGGACACACAAGGAACACTCTTCGAGAAAATGTTGTAAATAAGATTTTCTCGGTGAGGCTTACAGGTGAAATCAATGACGACTCATTCAAGAAGAAGCAGACGAGGTCGTACGGAAGTAGATATAGCTACAACATATTTTGAAGAGGAGAAAAATAAGACCCGAGAAATTATAGAAAAGAAAAAGCGATTATACGCCTCAGATTTATCTAAAAAACCTTCATCCTCGTCGATTATTAATTCAGAACGAAAAAACCAATCAGAGAAGAAGAAATACCCTAAAAGCAAACTTAAACGCTCATCTGTAAAAAAATCTTCATTTCATTCAAGAAGGAAGCTTAAATCCCAAAAAAGGAGAACTGTTGTAAAAAAGGGGCGCGAAAATAAAAAAAGATTAAATAAACGTGTCCGAGCCCAATATTTTCAACGGTATAATATATGAGAAAGAAAAATCATTAAATTAAGATTTAGTTTTGCGGAGGTTTCTTTCATCTTCTCTTTTTTTCTAACTTAGTGGAGGGAAAGGATCATTGGTATCTGAATACTTAACTCTCATCTTCTAATTTGAAATGTTTTAATTCGATTTTAGCTTGTTTTGCAGATTCAAAAATCCTTTTATCGCGATAGAATTCACCAAAAACAACTTTTATGATACCTGCATTTGCCAGCAACTTGAAGCAAGTCCAGCACGGAGAAGCTGTTATGTAAATCTCTGCTTTATTAATATTCGCACCATTTTTAGCTGCTTGTGCTATTGCATTTGCTTCAGCATGTACAGTACGGACACAATGTCCGTTTTCCATTAAATGGCCTACTTCATCACAATGTGGGAGATTTCGAATAGAACCGTTGTATCCTGTTGAAAGGATCGTTTTATCTCGTACGATTACTGCTCCAATCTTTTTTCGATCACAAGTAGACCTTGTTGCTACCTGTTGAGCAATTTGCATGAAATATTTTTCCCATGACGTTCGTTTAGCCGAGTTCATTGTCATCAAGGAAAATAATATGTTAGTTTTTGAAAATATCGACTTAGAGAAGAAAATCTCATAAATCAGGTTTTTCTCGTTGGAAACTGTCTATTCTTAATAGAATAAGAGAGGAAAAGCAATATGACAAAACGAAGATACAAATCAAAGTGGCATAGATATGGTACAATTATTGGGGTGCTATTAGTAGCAGTTGGGGGTGTTATTATGATTTTATTTGGTGTAACTGATATTTTTAGTCAATCCACTGGATCCACTTTTCTTTTAGCTGCAAATTTCATCCAGCTTCCAACTGAACTTTCATTCTTATGGAGTATTTTGACAATAATTTGTGGAGTCGTGATATTAGTATTTTCAGTCCAGCAAAAACCCCATGAGAAAGATACATTAGTATGGGTAATTGTTGCTGCCTTACTTGGAATACTAGGAGGCTCATTAGGGGGTTTAATTGTATTTGGAGGTTCTCTTATCTATTTCTTATTATATATACTCTGATATAAATACCATTGAGGAATTGTACTCTGAAAAATGAGAAAGAGCTTTAACCTAAGGTGTTAGCGGATCAAATTTTCATACCAAGTGTTCAAGGAACTTTGATATACTCTCCTTATCGGTTGAAAAAGCATCTAGTACTGTTGTAACTAGTTAGAGTACTTAAAAATCTAAATTTCAATAATAAAAAGATTTTTACTGGTTATTGTATCACAATTTTTTTTTCAAGACTCTCTCTCAAATGGTTAAATATGTATCAAGAACTGAATTATAATATCTTAGAAACATATCATATAATGATTAGATGAAGATAAAAAAAATAAATATTATCAGATACTCTGAATTGTATTCTAGTGAGGCCAATGAATTTTGAACCTAATCAAAAGTTGGAATACTAATGAAGAATAACGTGGATATTGACTCTCAGACATTAGAAGCTAAAAAATTAGCTGATCAGATCTTATTTCACAAAAAGAAATATTATGATGGAGAACCAGTCATTTCTGACGCTAAATATGACGCATTAGAAGAAAAATTACGAAAAATAGACCCCCAGAATCCAGTACTGTTCATTGTGGGGAGTCCAGAAGGGGGAAAGATCATACATGATACTCCAATGTTATCGTGTCAGAAAGCTTCGAATGTTAACGACATTGTTAAATGGAATAAAGGCCTTGATCTATATGTAGGTTATAAAATTGATGGTTTCTCATTATCTCTTATCTATGAAGACGGAAAGTTAATTCAGGCTGCAACTAGAGGAAATGGAACTACTGGAGACGATTCTACCGTTGTAGCTATGAAAATCTCTTCAATTCCTAAGAATCTTCCAGAAACTTCACGCATCAATATTAGAGGCGAATTATATATGCCAATATCGGAGTTCAAGAGAATAAATAAATTGGAAGACGGAAAGTACAGTAGTCCTAGAAACCTTGCAGTTGGAACAATTAAACATAAGGATTTAAATTTACTGGATCAACGAGTTATTGATTTTAAAACATTTGAATTACTAGGTTTCGAGGATGACTCGTCCTTGGAAACTAAAACCAGAATTTTAGAATCTTGGGGATTTAATACAGCTGATTTCGAATTGCTGAACGCTCCAGCTAAAGAAGACATCATTTCACTTTATGAGCGGATTGAAAAGCAACGTTCAAACTTTGATTTCGAAATTGATGGACTTGTTTTTAAATTCAATGAGGCAGCTGAAAGAAACAGAGTAGGATCTACTGCTCATCATCCAAGATGGATGATGGCTCTCAAATTTGCTAGTCAAGGAGAATCATCAAAAATTAAAGGGATTACTTGGCAGGTGGGTCGGATGGGAATCTTAACCCCTGTCGCCGAATTAGAACCAGTAGAGGTGATGGGTGCACTTATCAAAAGAGCTACCCTTCATAATGCCGAGTTTGTGGAAGATCTAGATGCAGCAAATGGAGACACTATTATGGTTATTCGTTCTGGAGACGTTATACCAAAGATCACAGAAATCCTAATTAAAGGGCCAAATCATGTAAAATTTCCAATCGAGTGTCCATCCTGTGGGTCCACACTTGTACGAGACGGTGTAAACTTACTCTGTACTAGTGATAATTGTCGTGAAAAGGAAATTCAACGAATTCGACATTGGATAAAAACTCTTGATATAATGGGATTAGGGCCAAAAAATATTGCCAAGCTCTACGACTCAGGGCTAGTGATCCATTTTTCTGATTTATATAATTCAAAATTAACTGAAAATAAGCTTATTTCCTTGTTAGGAAAAAATGGTTCTAAAGTTTATCGCAATATTCGATCTACAAGAGAAATTCCCTTTCATACATTCTTAGCAGCATTAGGGATTGAAAGCCTTGGAATACAAATGGCGAAAGTATTGACAAAACATTTTAAAACTTATGATGATTTAAAGAATGCTTCTATAGATCAATTGGTGAACATAGAAGGAATCTCTGATATTACAGCTAATTATATTGTTAAAGGTCTTAATGATCCTTCTTTAGGAGCAAAAGCCCTTGAGAAAGGGATTAAGATTATCTATGGTAAGAAAAAATCGAAAATTCAACCTGAAAAAACCACTACTCTAGCTGACTTCCTAAAGACTGATACTCAGATTGATATTTCGGGAAAAAAAGTAAGAACACAAGGAACACAGAAAAAGAAAACAGTTTATGTAACTGGAAAGATTGAAAACAGAACTAAAAAGGAGATCCAAGCTTTACTTGAAGAAAACAATTATGAATGGGCATCTGTCACTAAAACACTTGACCTTCTTGTAGTTGGTGACAACCCTGGTAAGGCTAAGTTAGAAAAAGCAAAGAAATTTGGTATTGAGATAAAAAAGTGGAAGGATTTTCTTCAGGATCTTAAATGATTCCTTGTGCTATATCACGCTGACAAACAAGAAAATTATCATAGTTACTATTAATGCTGAAGTTAAGTTTACAAAATCATTGTTTATCCAAATATTACCACGTTTTAATGTTGTTTTACTTCCACATCGAGGATGGGGATTGGATTCGGTTTCCTTATTGCAATGATTACAATAGAAAATCCCTTGAATTGTTGCACCCTCAATAGAGTCAAGTATCGATCCAATAAAACCACCTACGATGATTAAAATCGTACTAGCAATTATTCGATCAATTAGGATCATTGATGGTGAAAGTAGGATGGTAGCTCCCAGAAAAACCACTGCCAATAACAACCCTCCAAGAATGGACGCCAAAAACCCATCCGTAGTCACACCTCCTGAAGTTCCTGGAGGAACTTTTAGATTCAAGTTTGTTATTATCCTTGGAGTTCTTTTTGATAGAATTCCGATTTCAGTTGCCCACGTATCAGCATTATGAACTGCAAAAGCAGTGAATACACTAATAAAAAATGGACTATAGGGATTATGAATAAGAACCTCAGATTCAAGAATATTTGGTAGTATTTCAAAGATAGCATATCCACAAACGAATAAAAAAGGAATAAAACCATTCGCAATAACTTGTATTGCATCTCGTTTTGTAGATCCCTTTTCAAAATCCATAGTCACCTGTGATTTCTCCTGAACTCTAAATTTAGATAATAATGATGAACTAAAGAAGAATACAATCATTGCTAACCAAAAGAAAGGTTGTATAATGAAGAATATTATTCCTAGACCAGAGGCAATTAA
>JBHLKC010000214.1:0-6002 GCA_048887065.1 Candidatus Hodarchaeota archaeon | reverse complement strand
TGCAAAAAAGACGGTTGAAGAGGAAACTGGGGATTTATTTTTCTCCTTAATCTGTTTAACTAATTCTATTGGCATTGACCTAGAAGCTGCTTTACTTAGGACATTGAATAAGTATAGTTCCCGATAGAACATAACCACTAGCATAATTAGGCTTTGATCGGCATGTTAAATTTAAAATAATGAGTTTTTTTCGAAAATGCGTGCCGCAAGCTTTATGTATTTATTATCATCCTTCCTAACCTCACACAAATAAATCATTCAATAGTTGATCTATAATGGCAAGTGCAATAAAAATTATAGCTGGTTTATTCATCTTCTTAATTGGTTTTCCAATTTTTATTGGCGGTTCCGCGGTTCTATTAATCACACCTCTTTTTGCAGATAGTGATGGTTATTTTATGACTACAGATTATCATATTCAACAAAATGGAGTTGCTGCAGTTCGTATTGATATCCCTCTTGATGACGTACAAGTTGGTGTTCGGATTGACCCCGCTGAATTCGTTACTTTAAAAATGAACGTCAATGGACCTGGAGGTTCTGAAGTTTTTGTAGGATTAGCTGATCAACAAGAAATCAATAACGTTCTAAATTCTAGTGTTTCATATTTGCTCATCACAAATCTCGATTACAGTAGTGGGTTTGAATTTGGTGATTATGAAGCAAATCCTACAATAACCTGGGAAACTATCTACAACGTATCTGATAGGGTTCCTCCAGATGTAAATAAAGCTACATGGCTTGCAGATACAGGTAAAGTTGGTAACACATTCACATGGGCTCCAACATATGAGGAGGTAACTGGCGAATCTCTCTCTTTAGTTCTCATGAATGAAGATAAGGGTGCCTCTAACAATGTTGATATAACTTTCACAATTGGAGCAAAAGTTCCAATTATAAATGCAATTGGTTGGATACTCGTCGTTTTCGGAGGTTTATTAACTTTATTAAGCATTATAATAATATGGAGTGGTCTAAGAACTAAAAAACCTCGTGTAGATCGTGTACGATATTACCAAGGTGCACCTGCACAAAGGGTCGAGGCAGTAACCAGACCTACGCCGAAATACAATCTTCAATGCTCGAATTGTGGTTCATTGAATGAACCTGATAGTGCGTTCTGTTCTCAATGTGGAGAAGTTCTCCTTTCAGAGGATCGAAAAGTTATCCAAGATGTTGCTAAGGAAAAGGATATTGAATTTTATGAACCTGTAGGCAATAAACTTGTTGTTGCAGAAGGGTGGCCTCGTTTTTGGGCCTGGTTGATTGACATATTAATTACTGGAGCAATTACTAGCGCAATAAGCTCTTTTATTTTCTTCAGTCTTAATGATTGGTCTTGGTGGTCATTTGGTGTTTGGAGTCCATTTCAGTGGTTATTCAGCCTCGGTCCGTCTTCAGTCGTATTTTTCTTGTATGTCGTCCTCATGGAATTCTATTATGGCCAAACAATAGGAAAAATGATTCTGAATCTTGAGATTGTCTCCGAACGGACAGGAGAACGACCTACATTAGGAGAAATCGCAATTTCGGCTTTTGGAAAAGCTTTCTTACTCCCTCTAGACGTTTTCTTGGGATGGATCACTCGTGATGAGAACCAAATCCCAAACCTCAATCAGAGATTGACTCAAAAATTATCCCGAACCGTTATTATTCTTCAACAGAAGAAAAAAGAGGAAGCAGCTCAGTTTGTATCAAGTCGGGTTTAGGGATCAAATCTTTTTTCTTTTTTTTTATTTTAATTTTTCTGGGAATCTCTGCTAAAAATCTTATCTGTTTTTTTTTGTTAAAACAGAATTTTTAGGCTATTTTTCCAGACATAATTATCTCGTGAGATTCTCTTAGTACTCTTTGATAGTCTTCAAATGATAGTAAAGAGACAGCATTATCATAAGTAACCCACCGCCAATTTGTATGTTCAGGGGAGAGTTCTATATTTTTAGAGTAAAACCTAACTAAGAAAAAAACTACTTTTTTTACTATTGTTCTTTTACCTCGTTTAGGAAAATAGATTGAATCAGATATTAGTCTTTTAATGATCTTAAAATTAATCTGTCCAGTTTCTTCTTTAATTTCCCGAATAGCGGTTTCCAAGTAGCTTTCTCCTTCTTTTTGACGCCCCTTCGGGAAGGCCCAATATTTAAATGGACCATTATGCTGTACTAAGAGATAAAGTGGATTCTTTTTTTTGTTTTTGTTAAGATAAACGGGAACTCCTCCGCAAGATACTTCATCAAAAGCAGGAGGAGTTTCTTGTTGGCGGGTCATCACTTATGAATCCTTGATGCGGATGCACATGTTCAATTCACATTATCGATGAGACGTTTTTTATGTATTGTCTTTCTTGAAGACAGAGAAATAATTTAAAACAGAATTTTCTGTTTCAATAATATAAATAAATTCATTTAAGAATGATTATAACCCTGCAAATGATCTGGAGATAAACCTTTGGAAGGAAAGGCCAAAAAAAAATACCGTGTGATTCTTAAAAAGGAAGATCCATCCACAGATATAAAAAATGTAAGAGGAGTGTTATCTTTCCAGGAAAAAAAAATCGTTTTTATGCCAAAGGACTCTAGCCATGACCTAGAAAGAACCTACATGCTAAATCACTTAACAACTGTAAAGAAGGTTTTTTTGCGAGAACTGTTTATGAAAAAAGAAATCATATTACTTCAGTTTATTCATAATCAGGTGTCATTAGATGTTTATATTGAACCCATCGATGTTTCACCGGATTTTTTCTTGCAAGAAATTTTAACTTATAAAGAAAACTTTGATAAGGGATCCTTTTCCAGTGTTGTAGGATCTTTAATTGAGAAAATTGGCGCCGAAAGTCAAAAAATTGTACATCAGGTTGGTGTTATGCTTGAGTCATCTTCTCGAGAATTTTCACAAGCATTAGGGCAAACTACTCAGTTCATTCGGGAAGCAACGAAAGCTGCGAACTTATTGGACAGCATGGATATAAAAATTGATAAAGACAGCAAAACGATTGATTTGGATACTTCTGATATTGATGATATTTTAAAAAGATCTTTAGCTTCTGAAAAAATTGAAGCTATGATAGCTGGTTTGATTGCCAAGGGTCTCATATCAGCTAATAATCAAAAATTTGAAGAAGCAAGAGATGCATTAAATATTGCTCGCGAAGCGGCTAAAAATGAAAATATGAAAGAGTACAAAGATATTGTAGATGAAAATATTAGACATATTGATTCTGTTGAGACTACTGAAACCAAAGATCCTCAACTTTCAGAAAAAGCAATGAAATATGCGGACGAGGCTCGCAAAATTGTGGCAGATTGGGAAGCATCTAAGAAAAGCAAAGTTAAAAATGGTCAGAATTAATACAAAGATCATTTCTCTGCTTGTTTTGCTGAATATTTTTCTTCTACTAACTCCTTTTTTTAACGTCAATTATATCCCATTTTCATCATCAAGTTTTGTTTGGGTGGACAATAATTTCAGATTCAATTCTAGTCGAGCTTATGAATTAATATCAAAACAAGTTCATTTTGGCCCACGCTATCCTGGTTCAGAGGGAATTGAAAACACAAGGCATTTAATTGCATCAGAACTTCTACCAGAAGGAAAATGGATTATTAGCTATCAGAATTTTTCGAGAACGTGGGTTAATGATGAAAATATAACATTAGTAAATGTGATTTGTAAACCAAATATTTATGATCAATCACAGCCCTCTTTTCTATTGTTAGCTCATTATGACACGAGATTATGGGCTGATAAAGACCCAGATCCTTCAAAACGAAAACAACCAGTGCCTGGCGCAAATGATGGTGGCTCAGGAGTTGCAGTAGTCATAGAACTAGGAAGAATATTACTTGAAGAGTATAGCTTATCTAACCTTCAACTTGTTTTTTTTGATGGTGAGGACCAAGGAAATATCAATGGATGGGATTGGTTAATAGGTTCAAAGTTTTATGCTAAATCTTTGGAATTCAAAAAGCAGAATTTATCTTTTGGAATTCTTTTCGATATGGTAGGGGGTTATAATGCAATATTTAAGAAAGAAAAATATTCAGATAAATATGCAGGACAAATTGTGTCTCATATTTGGGATAAAGCAGCTAATTTAGGTTATGATGATTATTTTGTAAATCAGCTTGGAAATTGGATTATTGACGACCATTTACCTCTCTTAAAAGAAGGTCTCCCAGCTATTGACATTATAGATGACTTTTCGTCAGGATATATCCCTTGGCATACTACTTTTGACAATATGACATATATTAGCAAAGAAACTCTGGAAGCTGTTGGGTATACCATTGAATCTGTCTTATCTAAAAATGCTGAATTATCAGAATTGCATTCAAATTTACGGCCTTTTACTTTCCAGACTTCTATCTATTTTTATTATTGTTTAACTGGTCTTATAATGTTGCCTTTAATAATTTTACATAAGAGAAGGATTCTTAAGCATTGATAATGGTTTTTCTAAGTCCTAGTAAAAATAATTGACCTTTAGATATGATAAAATCTTAATATATAATCAAAAAACCAGTAATTCAATTTAAAAAATCCATATAATATCAATTTTACTTTTAATGAGAAAATTTGGAGTTTAAATTTATATTCCTCTAAAATCAATGAAGATAATGAAGCTCTCTCCAATTAAATTAATTTCTACTAAAGTGTTTTTTAATAGGAAAAATCAAAAGAGGCAAATAGAAAATTGGCAACAACAGTTAATCTCACTTTATATTGTGCGAAACACAGATGGGATCTGTTTGTTTTCTCACCATTTTAACATTGGATTAACTTCGCAAATTGAAAGCCAGTTAGTAGGGATGGGATTTGCTGCAGTGATAAGGATGATGAAAGAAATTGTAAACACTTCAGCTGAACTAAGTTTAATAGATCTAGGTAAGAATCAAGTATTAATAGAAGAGAAAAAGGATTATTTCGCGATTCTAGTCGCAACAAACAATTCATTTTTTCTCAGAGAAAAGTTAAAGAAGTTAGCAGATTATTTTGAGAAGATATTTGAACTTCAACTCCAAATAAACAACAATACTTGTGTTTGCTTAGAGGATTATGCATTAACATCGGATCTCATTTCACTGGTCTTTGATGAGGAATCGGATCAGGATTTAGGTATAGTTCCGATTATTTTTAAGTCAATTCGGAAAAAATATCATATATTTTCTAGAAATGACAACAAATTTCCGAATTTAAGGCCTTTAAACAAATTTGTCGTCAGTAATAATGATAATATTCGGCAAAAAGAAAAAAACCTTTTCGAATTTCTCCATCTTCGTCCGAAGTACTGACAAAGTATTTATTTTATTACCTTAACGCGAAAAAGTAAGTTTATGGTGAAACAATAATGGTTCAAAACAAGTCATTAACAGAAAAATTAACGTTTCGACATCTATCTGTAGATGATATTGATGATATAATCACCATTGATAATCATATTGTGAGAAGAAAACGATCCAAGTTATTTCGTGATAAATTACATGAACAATTAGCGACTCATGGTGATGAAAGTCTCGGTGCGGTAACACCTGAAGGAAAACTTATAGGGTATATACTTGCAGAAACAATAGTATACATTTATGGTTCGGATGATTTAAGCGCTTGGATTGTATTACTTGGTGTAGATCCTAGTTACCAAGATAAAGGCATAGGAACAGCTTTAGTAACAAAAATGTTCACGCACTTTTCGAAAAAAGGAGTAAAAGTAATACGTACCATTTGCCAATGGGACTGGGGTGATCTGGTCGAATTCTTTAGCTCGGTAGGCTTTAAGCCTTCTGAATATCTTACATTAGAACGAGAAACTAGTCATAATCCTTAGGAGTGTAAAACTTTGAGTGAAACGATCCGTCAAAGCAAATTCGAAGTCTATGGAGAGGAAATGCTGGAAAAAGAAGTAAAAAAGAGTGGGAACAGCGGTAGGGTCTATTTACCACCTTCTTGGATTGGAAAAAGGGTGAAAATCATTCGGATGGACTGAACTAGTATTATCTTATCCA
>JBHLKC010000213.1:3401-6016 GCA_048887065.1 Candidatus Hodarchaeota archaeon | reverse complement strand
AATCTTTTCAGAGAAAATTGTAAAACGTTCTAGTTTTTCAGGGATGACTTCTACTCCTATACCGTTACCTTCAGGGATATCTATAAACCCATCACTTCGGAGAACTACCGAAGGTTCGACAATATCCTCTTTGAAATATCGTGAGGTTTCAGAGGTGTCACCAGGGAGTGTAAAGCCTGGAAGGGTTTGAAGATGAATGTTAAAGGCTCGACCAATCCCTGTTTCAAGCATTCCACCCGACCAGTTTTTAATATTGTTATCAAGACAATATTTCTGAATGGCTTTCGTATTTATAATCCCTCCTAAACGACCTTGTTTGATATTGATAATCTGACAACTTCTTAAAAATATGGCAGTTTTTACATCGTTAAGGTTCGTTATTGATTCATCAAGACAGATTGGTGTTTTTAGTTCTTTCTGAAGTTGAGAGTGGAAGTAGATATCATTAAAATCCAAGGGTTGTTCGATCATCATCAGATCATATTCATCCAGTTTTTTGAAGGTTCCAATATCAGACAAGGAATAAGCACCATTTGCATCAACCATGAGACTAATTTCAGGAAATGCACTACGTACCATTTGAACAGGTTTAATGTCATTTCCTTTTTTGATTTTAATTTTAATTCTATGATATTTCTTTTTTAATGCATTCTCAATAGAAAAAAGAAGCTCATCCAAATCCTGTTTAATTCCTATACTGATTCCAGACATGATTTTTTTCTTGTTTCCCCCAATTAGTTTATACAGTGGTATGTTAATCTTTTTAGCTATGAGATCGTAGAGGGCATTTTCTACAGTTGCTTTAGCCATATTATGCCCTCTAATCTTTTCAAACTCTTTTAAAACGTCTTCTAATGAAAAATTCGTTTTCTTCATTAAATATGGTAATAGATAAGATCTAATAATAAAAAGGGATGTTTCATTGGTTTCATAACTATAGAAAGGATCTGGGGAGGCTACACACTCCCCCCATCCACAAATATCCTCTGAGCTAAGTTTTAAAATTAAAGCCTCTTTATAGGTTTCTACCTCAAGACTAGTCTCAAAAGCTTCTACCAAGGGCACTTTTACAATAAAAATCTCCGCAGAATCTATTCGATTTATTATGTTCATATCACTAGTCCTTTTTTGTTAATTTATAAAATGTCCTTTGCTTATCTTCCGAAAAAACGATATTTTTTACTATAAAATCGTTTTGGAATGCAATTTCAAACATTTCGCGTGTTTTCAGTCTCCATTGGTACGCTTGGTTTAAATTTTCCTTCTTTAATAAACGAATATCACGAGGAATTTCGATGTAGGTGATTTCTCTGTTAAGATTCCCAATCTGTTTTTCAGGAACTTCTTCTATAATCGGAGGCTCCTTTTTCTTTATTTTTTCGATGACACGTTTTGAAGTTAATTTCCAAGTTGCAACTAATCGGTCAGTTGGTAATCCTTTGTCCAGACCACTTTCCCCCTCTCCATAAATATTCCGTTCATATTCTTTGCTAATGATTCCAAGCCTGTGAATGTTAAAAAAAGCATTTAGAGATTCTAGAGGGTCAAAATTCCATCGAATTGTATCAAAGCCTTTTTTCAAAGCTTCTTCTCTTTGAGCCTTTTTTAATAGAAATCCAAATCCTCGTCCCTGATACTCCTGCATTACAGCTGTCATGTAGGAAAAAAGAAATAATTTGCCTTTCCATTTTCCTATGATACCATAACTGAATCCAATACATTCTTTGTCTAAAAACAAACCTAAAACAAGTCCTCCATACTTTTGAGCTCTCGCCATTAAGAATGGAGGGTCTATTTCCAAGTCACTAACCCCCCAAGCATTTTTTTGGATTTCTACTGTTCTTTTAAACTCTTCAAGCTTAGATAATTGCCTAATTGTTATCATTTTTCACCCTCTCTTGATCTTTTATCTTTAAATTCTACTAACTAAGGTATTTCGCTGCAATTAAGGCGTACATTTTCGATAGCGGCTGTAGCCAGTCCAACAAAACATACTCGTTTTTTTGGTGAGCAACCTCTTGCCCAGGCCCAAGATGTAGACAGGGGATACCGCCTTCTCCTGCGAAAATATTTGCATCAGTTATACCTGAGGTGTACTCATAGTGTGGTGTAACCCCCATGATTTCCTTATAAATCGGATCAAAGATCTGAATAATAGGGTCATTTTTATCCATAATATAAGCTTCATACTGTGGAGGTTTAGTTTTTACCTCTACCTCTGCAGTAAGGTTGAGAGTTTCGATTAATCTTTCCATATCTTCTACTGCAGAGCGTACTGTCTCTCCAGGGACAAGTAACCTATTAATTTCCATACGAGCAAGGGCAGGAACTACTACAGAATAAATCTCATACCCACCTTCAATTTTTAAAGTACAATAGTTTCCTTTTCCGAAATCAGGATGTTCTTGAAATTTCAGTTGGTTTAGGTTTGCTAGGATTTTTCCCATTTCCTCGATGGCATTTAATCCGAGATGAGGTCTGAAACCATGAGCTGCTTTACCTTTCACAGAGATATCATACAAAATTTTTCCTGTAATCCCAAGAGGGATAGGCTTAATTTCATCTCCAGGATATGGTTCTGCTAAAACAATAGCGTCAACCTTGGCAAAATCTGT
>JBHLKC010000213.1:0-3301 GCA_048887065.1 Candidatus Hodarchaeota archaeon | reverse complement strand
TTTCAACTGATCGATCATTAGATACAATCAAAGGATGAACAGAACGAATGATAAGTCAAAACCTTGACAAAAAAGAAGTTCAAGAGGCTTTAGTTTGTACATGGGATATCAACGCTGATTGCAATAATTGTACAGATCGAACGAATCTTGATTGTAAATGGGATATGAAACACCTAATAAGATTTTATACTATTGGACTTCCTTTTTTCATTCCAGTAGCACTTGGTTTGATACTAACCGTCCTCTGGACAGGAGATTGGTTTGGAATAATCATTTATGCCATGTTTTGGATTTTCTTTTTTGGATTCTTCGAGATACGAGTGTTGTGCCGTCATTGTCCTTATTATTCCGAAGAAGGGAAAATTTTACACTGTTTAGCGAACCATGGCTTGTTAAAGATATGGAAATACGAACCTGGACCAATGAGTCGATGGGAGAAGCTGGGTTTGCTCGTTGGATTCGTTTTATTTCTTGGAATACCGATTATAACCATCATATTTGCTACAATAACCCTTGTTGATGATGGAGCTGAACTTTTCTTAGTATTAATAATGGGGGCTTTAAGCATCCTTTCAATTGGGGGAGCTTTTGTTTCTGGTCACAGTCTCACAAACAAAGTATGTACACGATGTGTGAACTTTTCTTGTCCCTTAAATCGTGTTCCTAAACACTTGGTGGATTCATATTTAATGAAAAATCCCGTCATGAAGCATGCTTGGGAAAAAACGGGATATCGATTAAGCTAAATCATAAATTTAGTCAATATAGCAACATCGAGATTTCTCTCATTACTCAGAAAAGTTATATATAGAAGCCACGTTTTTAAAAATACATTAGGTGGATAAGCAATGTCTTTAAAAAACGATATTTATGAATTTATAATCCGAAATAGTGGTTACGTAGTTATAATGGTTATAATATATATGATTACTACTCTTATAGTAATACTTAAACCTCGTGGCTTCTCTGTACCAGAAATAGCAACCTCCTATGAATTATTTGGTACTTCTCTCGCAGGATTTATTCTCGTTCTCAGCATCGGAGGATATTTACTCTATCGTTATTATACTAAGGCGAGGCCGTTAGAACAAGCTGCTTTTCAGTTAATTTGGGGATTTTCTTTCCTCATCTATTCAATAACATTGTTAGGTTTGCTTTTACAAGCATGGGGTTTTGATTTTGCTGATATGAATGACCCTATAATCTTTCTGATCTGGCGAACACCAATGATTCTTTGGGTTGCTGGTATGTGGATTGGTGTAACTAGGCTATATACAGATGATACTAAGTTGGTCTATCTTTCAGCACTTTTATTAATAATTTTAGGTGAAATCTGGTTTTTCATTGGTTTGGTTTTACTTAAGGACATCGAAATTACGATGTATGGCTTTTTATATTGGGAATTTGTCCCCATGGCATTCATTTTGGCTATTTTGTGGTACAATTATGGTAAAGGTGCGAATCTAAATTCCCCAAAAGTGATAACAGCTGGATTCACACTTTTTGGAATTGCATATCTTGCTTGGGCTCCTTGGCACTTTCAGGATCTTATATATATCTGGTTTGTCTGGTTTAACGTGTTCCTGGTCTCGCTTGCCTTTCTTTTAACTGGATTTTATGCTTTACCAAAAGAAATTCTTGGAGAATTTCATGAAAATTCGTCTTAAGATATTTCTTCCTTCCAGTTTCCAGTTTATCTTACCAATCGAGGTAATCATGTAAACACGTTTTACAGGGAATCTAAGAGTCTATAAAAGCCAAAATTTGTTTTAATTTCGCACTAATTATTCACAGAAGTTTTTATATATAATTTTTGAGTCTTTGAGTATGTATATCTTAAGATTCAATATTTAATAATACCAGAAATTAGGTGAACTGACAAGAATCCCTTTTTTTGCTATAACAGGATTTCATGGGTCAATTAATGCGATACTTGCGATAAAAAGGGACATACTTTTCCAGTCCGTTGAACCATGTTCTTAAACAAATTGTAGATTCATACTTAATGAAAAATCCAGCTATGAAATATACATAGGAAAAAACAGGACATCAGTTTGACATAAATATATACTAATATAAATGATTTGAAATTTGTTTTTTCAATAACATTATCTATTATAATGAAGGGAAAATTAGAACGTTCGATGCTTGATTGCTTAAAGAGAGAGTAATTTTTTGGGCATCGTTTTCAATTTTCTTCAATGCTTGAAATACAATTAGAGTATCAGCTTCTTTCGACATTAAATTGCAGAATTCTATTAAATTAAACTGACCATCCACAAATTCAATATTGATTTGTTCAGTGATTATCTTTAATCTTTCTTCAATAATTTCCATATATGTTCTAACTCTCTCTATTTCCTTTTCAGATAGTTCTGAAAGGTACAAGGAGACTTTTGCGCTCACTGAAGTAAGAATAAATAACCATCCAAGAAAATCTTTCCTAAACATAGACTCCCTTACAAGCACTTTAATGTTATCAAAAGGAATTTTCTGAGGATGTCGAACAAGAAATATTGGAATAGAGTTCTCCATCAAACATATATTTACCACATTATCGATTGTTGCACCTAAACTAGTATTAGACTGTACTTCTTCTCGAGCAAATAAAGTAAAAGGGACTGGAATAATAATTAAATCAATTTCTCTTTGATCCAGAATCTCTTCAATACGATAGAATGGAGATTTTTCTTCGTCAGTAAAAAAAGCTACATCAAAAAGTTCATCTTCACCTTGAAATTGCTGTTTCACTTTCTCGATTAATGCAGGAAGAGTTTCAAGTTTAATTTTAGCTTCTTTTGCTTGATTAAGATAACCTCTTACGGCCAATAAAAAAGTAAAGGTTACTTTACTTTCCCACCTTTCATGAAACTGTTTTATCAAGTTAAAAATGAATTCTTCACGGTCCTTTGTTTCATCAAGTACAATTAAAATATTCTTTAGGTCTGGACTATCAAGAATTTTTGATTGATCAAATATTTGACGGAATCTGCTTAATGCATCATCAAAATCTACCATCTTATCTCACTGACCCATAATTTCAAATAAACAAAATCCATAATAATGAAATGTAGAATGTTCCAATTATTAAATGTATTAATGTTACTATTGTCCCAAATTTTACGAATTCTATAAATGTAGTTCTGGCTTCTAAATTTTCAGATCTTTTTAGAATCGTAATTGCCTGAACAGAAGAAGCAGAACCGATTGGGGTGATATTACCTCCGAGATTTGTACCTATAACTACTGATACTAAAAGACTAGGGAAACTGAGTGTTGGATAATGTTCTAATAGTGAGTC
>JBHLKC010000212.1:0-6071 GCA_048887065.1 Candidatus Hodarchaeota archaeon | reverse complement strand
TGGGAGAAGGGGTTAGTTATATTTGATATAAGCGATCCAAAAAACATAGACTTTTTGATTCAATATAACGATGGTGATGGTGGTGAAGCGTATAATGTTGCAGTTAGAGATGAATTGGTTTTTGTTGCTGAATTTAAAGCAGGATTGGAAATCTTAAGATTTCTTCCTTCTGAAGATGCTTCATCAACGACATCATCCAGAACTACGTTTATTTCTAGCTTTGAACTAATTTTAATTGTCTTTTTTACCATATTCTTCCGACAAAGATTGTATGATAAAAACTAGTCAAATAAGAATTTTGAAGAAAATTCAATTCTCGGATTCTTGGTGCTGTAAAATAACTCTAGGTTTTGTTATACAGTTGTTATACCCATGATAATTACAGGATCCTCTCTATGGGAGCAAAGAGCGAATTAACAATTGTGATTTTACTATTATCAGCTCAAAAGACTTTTATTGGAGGAAAGGATAGATTGCAAGATATGATTCGAAGGAAAATTAAACCCATATTGATTAGTCTAATTCTCTGTTTCACTCTTGGAAATATGGTAATGGAAGGTAAAACTGATGAGGAGATTCCGATTACTCCTAATAATGAATTTTTTAAAGTTGCTATTGATTTCTTTGATATAAATCCTGATACATATCGGTTGATTGTCACAGGAGAAGTGATGAATCCTTTAAACCTATCTTTAACAGAAATCAAATCAATGCCTGTGACCTCAGAAATTGTACGTCTTACATGCATTATGTATAACCGAAAAGTTCCTGAATTTGCTTCATTAACTGGTGTGGCAAATTGGACAGGTGTGCAATTGTCTTATATTTTGAATCTAGCTCGGATAAATTTTGAAACAGTACTAGACATATCACTTCACACACCAGATTTACACGGGGAGTCCGCATATTCTACTAGTTTGGACGTAACCGAAGCTTTCTGGGAAGATGTAATTCTTGCTTATGAAATGAATGGTGAACCCCTTCCCGCTGAACATGGTTTTCCTATCCGACTTGTATGTCCACGGTTCTTTGGATACAAATGGATAAAATGGCTCCAATACATTAACGTAACAACTGACAATTATTTAGGATATTACGAAAGAAAAGGTTTTAGCGATTCTCCTTTTGTAGACGTACCATTGCCGATATACTATACCCAGCCAGAATCTCAATCTCCAGAATCTCAAGCTTCAAGTCAGAAAACGAGTTTTTGGCCTAGGTTGGAGATATTTCTAGCAATGATAGTCATTGGAATAATTCCAAAATTTATCAAACACTTTCTAAAGTATAGAAAGAAGTAAAAAGGATTATAGGAACGATTCCCGCGGTGAATCTTCCTTTTCCAACTCTGACGGGGGAGTAAAAAAAGTGAAAATTATTATTGAAATTTACAATTCAGTAGATATTTTGAGAAATGGAATTTGATGTTGAAAAGGAATTTAAGATGGCAATAGTTTTTTTTTTAAATTCACAAAACAAAACGGCATAAACACTAGTTCCACATCTTCAAGGTGGTTTATATTGAGGTAAAATTATTATGAACCAACAAAGAACCATACTTTTGCTCAATGCAAGTAACCTCAAGACGTTGCTGTTATATCCTTACGCTTTCGTTCAAGTTTCAGAGATTGCAGACAGATATGACATTCATACTGTCCGTAAAGATATGTATGGGATTTCAGAAGACCAGTGGGAGGTCAATCTACAGAAGTTGCTTAAAAAAAAACCCTTCGATATGATATTGATTACATTGAGAAACACAGACACCTGTGATTCTGACGATTATAGTAAACGATCTAAGAGCAGTAATTATCACCAACAGATTGTTCTTCCTCCATATAAACCAATAAACTATTATCCAATTGAAGCTACTAAACGTTTAATTCAAATTCTTCGTAAACAAACTAATATTCCTATTGTTGTTGGAGGATTTGCCTTCTCAAAGTTATGTCAGGTTGTGCCAGAAAGGATAATGAAATACCTCCAACCCGATTACGGTGTCATTGGAGGACCTGACGCCTTTTTTAAACATTTTCAAGACATACTAGATAGAAAAGATTTAGATCAGATTGCTAATCTAGTTTATTATCAAGCAGGGACTCTCCATATGGGGCCACGCCAGTTTTTCCCTCCTGCATCCCGTCGTGAGTACACAGATCAAATTGTTGCGGACCGACAAGCTTTCTATTCTAGGTTTCCTGGGGAGAATACGGAGCTTAGTGTTTCCATAGAAGTGGCTCGGGGTTGCGCAATGAATTGTACATATTGCTCGGAACCTTTGGTTACGGGGAGAAATGTTCATTACCGAGATTTAGACGTAATCAAAGATGAAATCAACTTTCTTAGGAAGTATCAGTTGAATAAACTGTTTTTTATATGTTCTGAAATTAATACTGACGGTAATGAGTATTTGATGAACCTTGCAGATCTCATAATCGAACTTAACGAAGAGAGGGAGGAATATGAGAAAATATCGTGGTACGCTCTGCATCTTATGACAATCTCTGCTGATGAATTGAAACACATCAGAAAAGCGGGCTTTCTCAGTGGATCTAATGATGTTGTTTCTCTCGATGATAACAATAATGCAGCAGTCAAAGCTCCAGTAAGGAGCAATGATATTATCAAATTTTTCACTCAAGCAAAAAAACTGGTCAAGGAAGAGTTCAGACAAAGTGGAAAGAGATTTTATTCGTTGGAGGAACGAATATTCAGAGCTCCCAAGTCTTTGAACCCTGATGACTTTGTCAGTTCTTGGAATATCTTTCTCGGAAACACAGAAGTTACCCCTGAAACTATCCGTGCCACATTAAAGAAAGCGGATGATGCCAGACTTGCCCAATTCTTTGATTCCTGCTATGTTAACAAAGCAACAAGACTTTACGATTATATACCTCGATCTGATGAAGTATTGAAACACACATGGTCATCAGTCAACGGAACAATCAATAATTCATATAATGAACTGTATCCTTCTTTTGTATATCCTCCCGCTCTTTTACGTCACTTTGGAAGTGATGAGGTTTTAGAAGAGTTCTTTGAACAGGTAGGGGATACTTATCTCTCACGCAGACATCTCTTCAAAAAGGATTGGAATTGGTTTTTAGCGAATAATCTAGATCCAAAAACTTTCTTGACGTGGTGGATTTCAGCAATTGAATCTCACCTTGACTTCAAGAACTTAACTACGATACTAGAGGTTCTGGAATTCCTCTCTTTTCTACGTAATAATCCTACAGCAAAGAATATCAGACTGCTTTTTAATCCAACACCAGGTAGAAAGACCCTAATGAATTTTGCTGCCAATATAGCTATAAAAATTGTGTTATTCTCCAAAGAAAAAGATCTTACTCCAGTCATGCAGTATCTTGGGTTGCCACCAAGCCTTAAAGCCGCTCTGAATCTTTCCTCTTATAAAGTGGCAGTGAAGCTCTTTGAGCGCTATTCAAATAAGGATGAATTGGTCTTAACCATGATAGAAAGTTCATTTAACAATATTCTCTCTAAATTCTTTGTTGAATACTTGATTTATCTCAATAATATTCCCCTTAAGGCTGGATATCGGATATTTTTTGGATAATATTTCTATTGATTGATTTGAGCGAGTCAATTTCCATTTAAGAAGACAAGAGAAAAAAGGAATTGGAAAGTATGCAAGACGAGATAAAAGAAAAGAATAAAATATTGGGAATAGTAGGAAGTCCACGTCAGGGAGGTAATACAGATATAATAATTGATGAAATATTGAGAGGAGCACAAGAAAGAGGTGCTCAAACAGAAAAAGTATTTCTAAATGATCTAAAGATAAACCCTTGTGATGGGTGTTATGTGTGTTTTAAAAACAAGAATGGTAATTGTAAATATGAGGATGATTTTACAGTAGTAAAAAAGAAAATGGAAGAAAGTCATACCTGGATAATTGGAACACCCGTCTATTGGTGGGGACCCACAGCTATACTCAAAGCATTCATTGATAGATGGTACCAACATAATATAACCAGACAATTCTTTAGAGAAAAAAGCATGATACTAGTTGTGGTTTCTGGTGGAGGGAGTACATCGTATTCCCGTCACATTGTTGGGATGATGGAAGATATAACAAACTATCTTGGACTTAATTTTATAGATAAAATCGTTTGTACAGGAGTAGAAAAGAAAGGAGCTGTTAAGAATAGACCAGATGTCTTGAAAAAAGCGTTAAATGCTGGTAGAAATATAAGTGCAAATACATGATGTAAGTAAAAGAGGGAGAAATATGGGACCCAAGATGATTTTCTTCAAAACCTGCCAGATAAGCAAAGGACATCATTTAATTCTTGTAGAAATGAATCAAGAAACTGCTGCAGCTCAGGCCTTGGTTTAGAATCAGTAATAGTTATCCCCAATGGTTGAAATCGATGGGTTTTAAATGATGTTTCAATCATAAGAAACAGGTAATATTCTAGTCTCTGTCCTCGAATATCCCAATGAATATCGGTGATTTCATATTTAGAAATGGTTGTTACCCGTCGAAATTTCCAGAACATCCGCCCAACTCGTAAATATTCATTTTCTACTACTATTACAAACCGAGAGAGAATTATAATGCTAACCAAGGTTGTAAATACAACTCCAACAAAGCTGACTCCTAAACCTATTGTCAATGCAAAATTCTGAAGAAAATCAATTAACTCTGTAAGAAAAAAGAGAAAGAAAGCAATGACTAATATAACACAAATTATTTTTGGGACATAATCTTTGTTAATAGGAGAAATAATAACGATTTTAGTTTGATTTAGAGATTTTTTAGTTTCAAAAGAAAACGTAACAGGCCATTCTCGTTTTTTTCTTATTACTTGGGAGAGATCGAAGAGGCTCGAACCAATTATTACAAAAAAACCACAAATTAAGATAATTATCCACGTGATAATCAGAAATCCAGTATCAAATCCGAGAACACGTTGATTTGTACAATATAATCTTAAATAGGCTGAACCCTGAGTTGGTTCAACAATAACATGGGCAACTAATGTATAGTTTCCAGATTCTACAACTTGAAATCCCTCGCCTAAGGGAGGATAATAAACGTAAGGTGGATCAGGATCCGTTTCGTATTCTAACTCCGCTCCAATAAGAAGAGCAGAGAATATTACTTCTTCTCCATGTAGAATTGAAATATTAATAGTTTCATCACCAGACCATGCTGTTACTTCAAAATCATAATACCACCCTTTCTTGAGGGCTAGTATGAAAGTTTCTGTGCCTTCAGTGGGTAGGGAATAGTTCTTTTCAGTCGTTTGACCAGAAACAAATAAGAGACTAAGCCCTCCAACTAGTATCACAATATAAATGACGATTAATACTGTTCTTAATCTCATCTGAACTATTTGTCTCCTTTCAGATTTATTCAAGAACAATTAAATTACATAAGCTTTTGCATGTAGAAGGCTGAGAGTAAAAGAGCTCAATTAATCATCTTCATTTTCGCTTCGTTCACCAATTTTAGGGAGCCACAAGAGGCCACCTCCAGTCATTACTACCCCTAATCCACTGAAAAGTGCAGTAAAAAGGATTGTTTCAGCAAATCCGATATATTTTAGAAAATAACCACCAATTAATGCTCCAGGGATTCCTATCAGGTTCGTTAACGTGGGTAATAACGAATAAATTGCATTACGTGTCTTATCGGGGACTAAATCCAAATTAAGTCGATTTCTTAATATATATTCTAGTGGTTCCCACATTCCAGGAAGCTGAAACACTAAAAATAACCCTAGGAGCAACACGAGGTCCAACATTGTCGGAGGAAACCATAGATAATAGAGAAAAACGAAAAAGAAAAATATCGCGTTTGAAAACGCTGTTGTAATGAAAATCCACAGTTTAGTCCGAGTAAATCTATTGATATATTTCACAATAAATAATTGCCAAAACGCTCCTGATGCAAAAATGATTGCTCTAAACAAGGCTGTGGTATAATCTTGACCTCCTGAATAGCCTTCATAAATAGGAAACAGCAAAAAATTCACCCAGATGCTGTTATTAGCAGCCCAGATAATTGTTGATCCTACAAAAAACAATAATATCCCTTT
>JBHLKC010000211.1:0-6075 GCA_048887065.1 Candidatus Hodarchaeota archaeon | reverse complement strand
AGTGATAATAAACATATCCAAGTTACATTTCAAAATAGGAGCGGAAAAGTTTTAGAACGTGTTCAAGTTCGAATTACGCTTTTAGCCGGGGAGCTATTTGAATCACATACTTGGGAAACTGCTGTAAGAGAATGGTTCCCTGCTGAAGCATTGGATTTTGAATTTCCTCGTCTAGGCGATGATAGTGAATATATGATCTCTCTTTCTGACCCTACAGGGAAACTTTTAACAAAAAAAGTAGCTGTAGCGGATTTATTACCAAAAAGAGAATAGGAAGAGGAATTTTTTCTACTTATCTAAAAACTATTCTCTACTAGCATCAACAATCAGATCAGCAAAAATCTCCATCTCTCTTAATAAACTATCAATAGCTTCAGGAGGGTCAGTTTTTGTAGCATCATCTGCCATGATAAGTACCGATAAAACATACTTAAATACATGGAGTTTTAGGTTCTTTTGATCTGATGATGCGGAGAATGATGCAGATTCAGTATCAAGAAAATTCTCGCGAAGTACATTACATGCGAATATATAATCTCTCAAGTCTTCTCGTAGTTGTATCCCTGTGGAAAATCCCTTGATGTTGTGAGTTACAACATTACCATTCACATCACTTATAATGATTTTCGAATTAAGTTTAGTTAAATGTTCCTGTGCGTGTTCAACACTTTCCTGCAATTGTTCAAAATCTGAAACTAAGATCTGTCTGAATATTTCACTTAGTTCTTCTTGCCGGTATATTGAGGTTATGAAGGAGTCAGGTTCGTATTTACGGATAAATGGCAATTCTTTGGCTTTATTAAGATTTTCTTTCAGTTTAGTCTCAACATAATCCTCGGTATCATATTTATGATAGAAGACCAATAATCGTGGATGTCCTCCACTTTCTTTAATAGCGGAGTAAACGTCAGAAAAGTAACTATTAGCTTCATCAAAGCTTTCAGGACTATGCAGATCAAGCACTAAAATCAAAATTGTAGTATTTGAGAGAAGTTTGGGAGTTTCTAAGTATGATTGACGATATTTTTCTTGTCCACCAAAGTCCCATAGAGATATCTGAAGCCCTAAATAGTTATGACTTTTCACTTCGTACATTACAGTGGGACCAAGATTCTTTACTTCCATGGGAGCCATTCCTCCCATAGTTGTGGAATAGATTGAGGTTTTCCCGCAACCACTAAGACCGACAAGTGAGATTTTCATTTTAAAACCCTTTTATTTATCATTAGAATATAGAATAGTGTTTTGGGGGTAATAGTGACAAATATGTTTAATATTACCTGTAAGACGATTTGAAAAGGATAGAATTTTAAGTTTTCCTCATTTTTATTGTATTCACTCGTAAATTATATTGTAATGCAACCTTAAAAAACCAAGAAGGAGAGAGCTACATTATCTTTAGAAAAACCTCGAATGAAATTTATATGAAGTTAATATTAAGAGATGGGCTAGAAGGAATAGATTGCTGTGCTTAGACGTTCAATTTCTAGATATACAAAAGATACTCTCCAATTCTTTGGACAACCAATCACTTTTTTACTCCGCCAGCAAATTATGATATTATTACTCGCAGTTGCGATTACGGAAAGCGCTTTTTCTTCCTCCGCATATTGTCTGAACATCTACTTTGTAACATTAGAGAGCCGATTTTCAATTCCCATTGTTTTAACAATATATTACATTATCTCATTAACAACTGCTTCGTATTTTGGCTCTTTAAGCGATCGTATAGGACGACGTACATTATTAGTTATTGGAACAGCTTTAGCTGGACTTTCGTATATCCCCTTTCCGCTAGTGTACCCTCTTTATCATGATCTAGATATTAGCTTGTGGATATTAGTTATAGCTAACGCTACTAAAGGTCTAGCATCAGCTATGATGGCGGGACCAGTTTTAGCTATGTTCGCAGACTTAGCTCCAGAGAAAAGCCATGGAGAAACCATGGGGAAATTCTATCTTGCACGAGGGGGGGGTGCAGCAAGTGGATTTCTCTTTGGTGGAATCGCCTGGGATTTATTTCATGAGACATCATTTTTTTTCTTTATGGTAATCATGTTGTCTGCCACTGCTCTTTATTTTTTCAGATTTCGTGAACCCCGTAGCAAAGCCTCGGTTCAAGAAGGTTTTGAACCGGAAACAATCGATTTTCAAGAACTCATGGCCGAAACAGGAAGTATAAATCCTTTCAAGACTGTAATACAAAGTTTACAGAATAAGCAATTTCAAAAATTTGCTATTGCATGGCTAGCATTTTCAACATTAGTTGGAGCTGCGCTGAATTATGCCCCATTAGTCTTAATAAAGCAATCAGAGGGGGCCTCTCAATCACAGGTGGGAGCATCGACTCTTGGTTTTGTATTCCTCGTTGGAGCAGCTTTTATGGGAATAATTCAACCTACTATTGGCAAACTCTCAGATTCACTTGGTAGAAAACCCTTCTTAGTAATTGGATGTGTTGGTATGAGTCTACTTCTGATTTTGATCGCAGCAATCCTAGATTTAGACTCTCCTGAGGTTGTAGATCTAATTTTCAATCCAATTTCAATAGATAAAACAAAATCATTAGCATTCCCTGGTTTCAGAATCCCCCTTCCCCATCTCCTAATTGTACTATTTCTAGCTGTTTTTCTGTTGAGTGCCTCTTGTTTTGCTTCTAGTTCTTTAGGATTAATTACGGATGTGACGGAAGAAGGAAATCGTGGACGTGAGATGGGAATGACGCAAGCTATTACCTCTTCAGGGAATATCATTGGAGTATCCGTTGGAGGGGCGTTTTTTGGAGCTTTTGGGATTCTTGGAGTTATGGCCTTTTGTCTTGGTCTCAGTTTGCTTGCAGTTATCATTATTCTTCAATTCTTATACGAAACCTCGGGTTTTTATCATTTCGCGTATAAATTGGTATAATAACTGTGAATTCACTTTTGATCTAAAAAAAAAGTGATTTGATTCATTATTTCCTTTAATTCATTTCGTAGATAAAGACAGATTCAATTAAAGAGGATTGATTCTACTAAAACTATCACTTCTTTGGGAACATTTTAATAAGTGAATTAAAAATGATCGATTGGAGATGAGAATGCTCTTCCAATGGAATTTATCGCTAGTGGACGACCACCAGCAATTTTTATAGATTTAATTATGTTTAAAAAGAGCATTTTCATTGAAATTAACTGTTTTTCTCAAAAGAATTCATTTTTGGACGGAGACTACATTACATGATGAATATGGAAACATATCGGCTTTTGTGTCTTGGAATTCCTTATGTTCAGAAATCGGTAATTTCTTTAAGAATTAAACAAGAACTTTTAAATTCAATTAAAAGAATTTTAGGAAATCTAACATTGGAGCGTCTAATTAATGGATAACAAGAGTAACGATGAGTTTGTTGTCACTCCATGGGATGTCCGTGGAAAAGTTGACTATAATAAACTAATGAAGCAGTTTGGAACAGAACCAATTAATAAGGAGCTTTGTAATAGGATAGAAAAACATACAGGCCCCATACATTATATGTTGAGAAGAGGTACTTTCTTCACTCATAGAGACATGAATTGGATCCTAGACGAATATGAGAGTGGAAATAAATTCTATTTATACACTGGAAGAGGACCTTCTCATCATGTCCACTTAGGACATCTAGTACCATGGATTTTAACCAAATGGCTACAAGACAAATTCAATGTTAAATTCATCTTTCAGTTAACTGACGATGAAAAATTCTTATTTGAAGAAAAATTAGAAATGGAAGATACATATTCGTTTGCTCTTGAGAACGCTCTAGATGTGATTGCATTAGGATTTGATCCTAAAAATACAGAAATCATGATTGATACAGATAACGCTAAAACATTCTATAATATCGCTCTCCCAATTGCTAAGAAAGTAACTTTTTCAACAGTACGAGCTTCTTTTGGATTTGATAACTCAGTTAACATTGGAAGCATTTTCTATACAAGTTTTCAAGCTGTTCCTGCGGTATTGGAAAGTATTAGGAAGGGAAAAAACATTCCATGTCTTATTCCACACGCAATAGATCAAGATCCGCATTTTAGATTGACTAGAGATGTTTTACCAAGACTAGGTTTTTATAAACCAGCCAGCATTCAATGCATGTTCCTTCCTGCTCTTGGTGGACCTAATGGCAAGATGTCAGCTTCAGATCCTTCTCAAACAATCTATACAACTGATGATCCTGAAACTGTAGAAACAAAGATTGTAAAATATGCTTTTTCGGGGGGCCAACCCACAATTGCAGAACATCGAGAAAAAGGGGGAAATCCTGATATTGATGTAAGTTTTCAATGGTTAAAGATTCTATTTGAATCTGATGATAAAAAGCTGAAAAAAATCGAAGAAGAATATAGAAACGGCGACTTACTAACTGGAGAACTTAAAGCTATGTTGATTGAAAAAACAAATAAGTTCCTCGAACATCATCAAGCAGAACGAGAAAGTGCAAAAGACAAACTAGACGATTTCTTAATAAAAGATTGAAATTTCTTTTAATAGGTCGAATTCATTCTTCAATAAAAGTCTTTGATCTTGAAATTCTTTCTCATTTTTTTATCAAGTAATCTACGATATTCTAATGGATCATCGTCTGATTTCCTTACATATTCTTTTCGATCTTTTTTCGGTGCTATTTTTTTCTTCTTGAGAGCACAAATACCAGTTGTTATATCTAATGCTGGAGGACGATATGAACAAATGGCATATTTACATTTGTATCCAATGCATTCATCACCCTCAACCATTTTACATAGAAACTGTTTTCGTGTTCCTTTTGAGCTTTGCTTTCGAATAATTTTGAGATATCTCTCAGAACAGCGGAAACCTCTACATTCTAATTCGCACAACAAATCGGGTTGTTTGTTTTGCTGCAAAAATTATACTCTCCAATAATAGAATTTATCTAAAATCCAATTAAATTCCCATATTTCTTTTAGAAAGCAGTTCTGTCAAAAATAAATCATGATCAAAAAAAGAGAAGTTATTTATTTTTTTATATTAATCACGTAAGGGACGTACTTCCAATATATGTTGTTATTTCTTATTTATACATCAATTAAATGCTAAGATTGTTCCAGACATATTGATAATTAATATTTTTCCTTTTAAAACATAACACATTCTTAGGGGACACCCATATTGTGCATCGGATTATGTCATTAGTAAAGCTGCTTATTTAATTTCTTTTTAATTGAATGTTAAATTCTCAGTTATCAGAAATAAACCATCTCCTTACTAATTTTTAATGATATTTCTGATAATTCGTTTTTACTCTTTTAAAACCAATTTATTCTGACTATTTTGTAAATGATTATTTATCTTCCAGGAAAAGTCTCTGGAATAGCAATTTAAGTAGATGTTTAATAGCTTAATATAATCAGAATCCATATCAGACCTTGAAAAGGACAGCTTTCAAACCAGCGAGCTGATTATACGCTAAATCTAAATTGCATTTTTGATTTGATGTTTATTAGGATTAATTTTATAAAACAATAATCTCTCAATTGGATTAGGATATAGTTCAATATTTTCACAATTATCTCTAATATACAGTTTTTTAAAATTTTAAACCATTAATTCAATTAAGATAAGGAGAGCATAACAAGTGAGTCATTATTTAAAGCAACTGAAGACCCAAAGCTCTCGCAAAATTATCCTTTTAGGTCTTTCACAGGCAGGAAAAACTTCGATCCGTGATGTTGTCTTTGGAGGGAAAAAACCCGAAGAAACTAAAGATTACGCGGCAACACTCAATTATGAAAGGCAAATTGAGCAAGTAGCGGATGAAGCAGTCACCGTTATGGATCTTGGAGGACAGGAGGTTTTCCTGAAGAGATTTTTAAGCAGTATGAGTTCTTTCATTTTTAGTAATGTCGCAGTTTTAGTTTTTATCAGTGATATTGCAACTCCTGAAAAATTTCCTGCATCCTTAAAGGCTTTTGTTGAGGGTGTGAGCCGTTTGGAAGAAATGTCAGATGTACAGCCAGCTATCTATGTTCTTTTACATAAAACTGATCTTATGCCCGATCTCACTCAAAGAGCAGAAAGAATGGAATTTTTGAT
>JBHLKC010000210.1:0-6090 GCA_048887065.1 Candidatus Hodarchaeota archaeon | reverse complement strand
TCTTGCTGAAGCAAACGCATCAATGGATGACATTGTAAAAGCAACTGTTCTCCTTGCTGATATAAATGATTTTGGGCAAATGAATGAGGTTTATCAAACATTCTTCAACAATGATCCGCCTGCAAGAGCTGCTTTTCAAGTTGGCGCGTTACCTCTGAACGCGAAAATCGAAATTGAAGCCATAGCAGTGTTAGATGACTGATATATGGCTTTTTTTATTCTTTATTTTCTCTTATAAGACATTGAAAGATTAGTTAGAGCTCAAATTAATGGTATCGGTTCCGATTTTTATATCGTCCGAATGTTTTTGTCTTCGATTATTAATATAGGATCATTCAATGCTTGTGCTAAAGTGATTGCTGTTATTTCTTCAACTTTTTCCTTCTGGTAATAATGAACATGACCCGCAATCACATACCTAGGCTGGATTAAGTCAACCAATCTTCTAACGGATTTACTACCACACTTAGGAGCCATTGTTGCGTGGTACGGATCATTACACTGATCTGCAAGACCATAAGCTGGTAGGTGAGTAATCAAGAATTCCACATTATCAGGTATTTTGCTTATTCTGTGAACATAGTCAATACCCAAGAAGCGAATATTTGTAAGTTCTTCAAGCTCTTGAAGATGGTGATTTAACCAATAAAAGTTATTAAAATTCTCAAGTTTGCTAATAAGCCTTCCTCCTCCCCAAAGCTCTTTATTCCCTTTTATACTATAAAATGGTAATGGGAATTCAAAATCTTTTTGTGGAAATTTATGATAATCAAAGATATCACCACAACAAATACAAAGATCTACTTTATCTACGTATTCATATAATTTAGCAAATTCACTATGAAAATCAGCACCTAAAAGGATCTTCATGGATTTAACCAAGATTTAAAGCAATTTTTTAGAAAAGATTTTGAATGAGAAGAATCTATACAAATAGACCTCAATTTCGCTTTTTTATCATTTCTGTTCGTTAGGAAATTTCAGGATATCATCCCGATTTTTGTGAATTATTATACTATTTCAGCAATATTTTTTAATAAACATGGAAAAAAATTCCGTGTTAAAAGGATCAAAAAATTATGCCTTCTCTTGATAGGAATATAAATGTTGACGATAAGGATCAAAAAATTATTCGATTACTTCAAGAGAACTCACGTTTAACTAATAATGAAATCTCCAAACAGACAGATATCCCTCAGACAACCGTTCATAATCGAATAAAGAAATTAAAACAAAGTGGAATAATCGATAAGTTTACAATTAAGTTAAACATGAATTTACTTGGTTTAGGTTTAACAGCATTTATTTTTTGTAATATTTCCTATCGTTCAAACAGAGGAGAAAAATTAAGTCAAATCGAGGTAGCTAATGAAATCAAAACACTGCGTGGAGTTGAGGATGTCTTTATTGTTACTGGAGAGATAGATCTCATTGTTAAAGTTGTTATTAAAGATGTTGACGAATTAAATGAATTGATTGTATCAAAACTGCGGAATATTAAAGGTGTTGAGAAGACAGTAACGAGTATTGTATTATCTGAGATTTAATAGGCTTATAACTTAATCTGAGTACAATTTAAGCTTTTTTCAGTCGTGTTTGGCAGGTTAAGCAACTTTTAGCATAAAGATTTGGTCGATAGGTCGTTTTACATGAAGGACAGATTAATCCAAATGGTTGTTCAATGCTAGGATCACGATACTTATCCCATCCTCTTACAGATACTTCTTTCTCGGTTATTAAAGGTAAAACATTTCTCAGGTCAATTTTATCAGTTAATTGAAATTGATCTATCAGGTTATTGATTTCCTCTTTAATAATCGGACTCCAGTTAATAATCCACATTTGGATTTGATCGATACTTGGAGCAATAAGGCAGGTTCTCTTCTTAATTGCAGCTAAGTCTATAATACGGATATAATTTTCAAATCTGTCAGTAGTCAATGGAAGCAAAAAATCCTGGATTTTACTTTGCAAGTATTCCATCTGATCCCTATCCTGCTCTGAAAAGAACTTTTCTTTTATTCTTGAATCAATTCGTATTGTACAAGAGCGCTTTGGAAAATCTATTACTAGATCAAATTCGTTCACTAAAAAATTCTTTATTTCTATACTAGTTATAGCTTCCCGTGGGTAATCACGACAACTTTCAATACGAAATCCTTCTCCAAGAGCAAAATTCAATATGAAAAATAACCAGCGTTTCCAACTTTTTCCTAATTCTTCTACTAATAAGTAATACTGAGCAGTAGCATATAATAAAAATTGTGATACGTTCATATTTTCTTTTAAATTACCAGAATAATCTCGAGAAAAACTTAATTCAATAATATTGTATTTAAAGATCAAAAAGATACTAAAATGGTCTAACAAGACCTTCATTCCAACCTAAAACACCTTAATAATTACCTTAGCAAAGAAGATGTATTTTCTTTCTTTTGAAGCGTTAGAGACAACTTCTTTACAGCTTCTTTTATGGAGATTTTTTCTTCCTTTCCATCCTTCATAGATTTAAGCGTAATAACATTATTACTGATATCTCGTTTCCCCATAATTATCACAAAAGGAATTTTTTGCCTATTTGCGTATTCAAGATTTTTAGATAATTTTCTATCCATTAAATCTATTTCTGTGAATATATTTTCTTGTCTAAGGCTATTTGAGAATATAATAGCTTCCTCAAGTGTCTTAATCGGGATGATAAAAACTTCTGTAAGAGATGTTATTTCTTTCTTTGATACAGTCAATGCTTCAAAGATTGTTTCCAAACCAAACGAAATACCTGTTGCGGGATATTTTTCTTCTGATTCTAGAAATCTTCCGATAATTTTGTCGTACCGTCCTCCTCCGCACAAAGATGAGTCTAAAATATTTGTATCTTTAAGGAAAGCCTCATAAACAGGCCCAGTATAAATTTCTAGTCCTCTTGCTAGGCTATAAAGAAGTTTAACATCATGATCAATACCAAATAACTGCAAATAATGAAATAGTTCGCGCAATTCGGCTATCCCTTCTTTACCAATCTGATTATCAATTTTTGGTTCTAGTTGATCCAAAATCTCGAGGTAAGGCCCATCATAGGAAAAATAGCTGAATATTTTATCTGTTAGATCTGAGGATATACCTTTTATTTTTAATTCCTCACGTACACCTGTTTTTCCTATTTTTTTCATTTTATCGATGGATAGGATTGTAGTTT
This sequence comes from Candidatus Hodarchaeota archaeon, assembly GCA_048887065.1. Lineage (GTDB taxonomy): Archaea > Asgardarchaeota > Heimdallarchaeia > Hodarchaeales > Hodarchaeaceae > Hodarchaeum. The sequence continues at coordinate 2,894 of JBHLKC010000210.1, read as the reverse complement.
TAATAGAACAATCAGGAACTCCTGCTGCAATCAGGATTCCAGTTAATAATTTCCGGTTATTCACTTCTAAATTAATATCTAAGCCAAGTTTTTTAAAAATATTATGAGCTACTGCTAGACACTCCGCATCAGCTAGTACTGACTCAACACCTACAATATCAGCGTCACATTGAACGAATTCTCGATATCGGCCTTTTCTAATTGGCCCATCACGAAAACAAAGGCCGATTTCATATCTTTTGAATGGTTTTCCTAGATGGGGATTCATTCCTACCATGCGTGCAAGTGGTACTGATAAATCATATCTTAAACCAAGATCTCGTTGTCCTTGATCAGTCAGACGATATGTTTCTTTGAGAATTTCCTCTCCTCCTGAATACTTAGAAGATAATATATCCCAATGTTCAAGGATAGGAGTTGCTGCAGGCTTAAATCCATATAGATGAAATACATGTTTGATAACTTCGATAATTTTTTCTCGTAAAATCTGTTCTTCAGGCAACCTATCCTTTGTTCCTTTTAGAACGGAGAGTTCGGTCATAATAATCACTAATTCCTTTTTTGGTATAATTTTAAATATTCTTCCGCCGCCTTTGACCAAGAAAAGTCCTTTTCCATTCCTCTTTTCATTAATGCATGCCATTCAGATTTCAATGTAAAGACTCTAAGTGCATGTTTAATCGCGTTTTCGAATTGTTTTTCATCAAAGAAATCAAAAACAAAACCAGTTCCTTCTTTAGGATCTTTGATATAGTCTATTACACTGTCTGCTAATCCACCAGTCCGATTAACTATAGGAATAGTTCCGTATTTTAAGCTATACTTATCATTTAAACCACAAGGTTCATATCGTGACGGCATTAAAAAAATATCAGATCCAGCTTCAATTTGATGAGCCAATTGATCATTAAAAGTTAAAGCAATCCCAGTTTTGTTTGAAAAATCTTTACCTAATTTGTTGAATTGTTTCTCTAATCCAGGTTCTCCAGTTCCTAGTAGAATAAATTGAATTTCTTTTTTCAAGAATTTTGGGAGCACTTTTAGTACCAAATCCATTCCTTTCTGCCATACAAGCCGTGAAACAACGCATAGAATTGGAATGGAATGATCCTCCTTAAGCTGAAATGTCTGTTGTAAACGAGTTTTACAAATTTTTTTTCCTGATAGATCATTTTTTGAATAGTTAGCAGCAATATATGGATCTGTCTTCGGGTTCCAAACCTGATAATCTACACCATTCAATATACCATAAAGATTAGACGATTTTTCGTTGATCAAATGCCCCAAACCTGATCCATATTTATCTGTTTGAATTTCTTGAGCATAAGTTGGACTGACTGTAGTAATAATATCACAATAAAGTAGCCCTGCTTTCATCAGATTTATCTTCCCCCAGAATTCTAAGCGGTCTGGATGAAAATAAGAATTATCAATTCCTAGTTTCGAAAAATGTGATCTAGAGAATTTTCCTTGATAAGCAAGGTTATGAATTGTAAAAATTCTTAAGGGTAGTGAATTCTTTTGGAAAAATCTTGATAATTTTACATAAAGTCCAATTAGTGCTGTTTGCCAATCATGCATGTGGAAAATATCATAAGAAGTTGAAGACCATTGATCGATGATCGTTCTTAGTGCTCCCCGACAAAAAAAAATGAATCGACTGAGGTTATCTCGATAGTCCTTGCCATTTTTAACATATAGTTGCGCTCTTTGCCCAAAAAATCGATAATTGTCAATGAAGTAAATTGACATATTAGCCAAATCAGTCTTTAATCGAAAAACATTTCCTTTGTAAGTATGAGATCCAATTTTTATCTTAAATTCAAATGGTACTCTTTCTACATTGAGATTTTTTTTCTTAATATCACGATAATAGGGAAGAAAGATATCTATCTGCTTAACTTGGGTTGCTAAGGCTCGGGGAAGAGAGCCAATAACATCAGCAAGACCACCAGTCTTGATGAATGGATCCATTTCACTAGCAAACATAGCTATTTTCAATGACACAAATCTTCCTTTAGTAGTGTATCTTGCTTCCCGATATTGTTAAGCATGGTAGAATTTCGAGACTCGAACATCAAAGCTCTTTAGGATTTTATAGAATTTCCAATAAGACGACAAATCTGTTAATAACTTTTGGTAACCTAATACTATGCCTTTTAGATTACTACCTTAAATTGATTCTCTATTTTCTGTATTCTAATTTCTAACTGTAAAAAAAATATATAGAAAAGCATTTCGGTTAATTAAATTTAAAAATAATGCTCATTTGAAGAAGATAGAGAAACTTTAGAATTATTTATCCAATATGAAATATAATTCAGACATATCAAAGTTATTTATAAATGCAAAAACTATTGATATCTCCAGAACGATTTATGAAAGACAATTTTATGGAGTTAACATATCAATAGAATCGCTTAATAGAAGTTATTAAATTTAGTAATACCGCTATTGTTTTCTTTAAGGGTAAAGATGAAGATTATTCATAGAAAGTACACTTTTAATAGGATCTCAACAGAGGAGAGACCTCTAATGAACATAGAAAGCAAGATAAAGACTTTAGAAAAGTTTGAAAGGAAAAGGAAGTGGGATGACGTGAGTAATACGGCTGTTGAGATAGCAGAATACTATTTTGAAGAAAAAATGGATTATTCTCAATCCCTTCAATTTCTCGAACGCGCCATTTTGGCCCAACAAAAACAAAAGAAAGCTGAAGCTGTTATCGTACTTTATCGCAAGATCATTAATATTGCAAGAAAAGGAAGGAGAAAAACAAAAGGAGATTTATTCCGTTACGCAGCAGCAGCAATTCCGTTAATTGAAGAATATATCAAAGTATTAAAAGAAAGTAACCGTGAAATAACGAAACATGGAGCAATGACAAGGTATTT
>JBHLKC010000209.1:0-6146 GCA_048887065.1 Candidatus Hodarchaeota archaeon | reverse complement strand
CCAACTTGATTTTCTTCAATTAGCCATTGTGCAATTCGAATGAACTTAACATAATCATCAGAAAGAGGTTGAATGTTCTTTTCAGAGAGGTTAGATTTGTAGGCACTCATTACTTTGTTAAGCCACATAGAATGATTTTGTGAGGAAACATTATATGGAGGGTTTCCCATAACAACCAACGGTTGATTTCTAAGCTTTAATAGAGGAAATTTCTTTTCCATTTCAGTGATTGTATTTCCTAGATAGAATTTGAAATGATAAGTGGATTTGAGATCTGCACCTAATTTATAAGCTAAGATTAAAGATCTAATATACCCTACAACATAGGGTTCTTCTATTAGTTCAAACGAAATCATATGCGGAAGAAATTCATTATGAAACCATTTATTAAATCCATTTCTTTCATCTTTATGTTTAAAATTAAACTTATTTAACTTCTTTTTTGCATATTCCATTAAACCCTGTGGAAAGGTCATAGGTCCGCTTGAAGGATCAAAATAACTAATCTTTAAATCTAGGACACCTTTAGGTTTATCGAAATAAGTTTTAAGTAAATTATCTACTCCCTGAATCATAAAACTGACTATTTCTTTCGGTGTGATAAACAACCCCCTTCTTTGGACATGGGACGATCCTTCACCATGTAAAAAATCCTCCCAAAATGAAGTAATTATTTTTTCAACTTTATTTACTGGTTTATTTTGGAGATGATCTTTGAGAGCAATTAACTTCTGTTTAGAGTAAATATGAATGTTTTTTGATTCTAGAAAGGAATTCAGAAATGAATTTATTGCATGATTTAAGGGAGTCTTCTCGTTCATGAAAAGCCTCGATATTATATGTTTTCTGCCTCAAAAATATTGATTTAAGAAACTAATACGCTATATAATATACTTTGTGCAAAAAGATAAGGTACATAACATCTACTTTTACAGCTATTAACAATCGAAACCCAATATTCTAAAATACATTAAAATTCCCACTCTTTTGCTAATTAAGCAGGGAATTATTCTCATGAGTCTAATAGATTTATTTCAGGCGATTCTATTGGCGTTTTCTGCTGTATTTCTTATGGAGATGGGAGACAAGACTCAACTAACTGCTTTTGCTCTCAGTATTCGATTTCAAAGTCCTTTTCGCGTATTACTTGGTGTCATTACTGGGTTGACTGGAGTGACATTAATAGGAGTCACACTAGGACTTATTCTGAAGAATGCAATTGATTTTCAAATCTTAAAGCCAATCATTGCATTATTTTTTATCCTCGGCGGCATTTTAATCCTATACACCGAAATTAGAAAGCATTATGATAACCGAGTCAAAATTTGTCCAGTTTCCCTTGATTTATGCGAAAAACCGAGGGAGAATTGTGTTGATATGGATGAGTGTGAGCTTTATCTCGATGCTACAGTCAGAAAGGGAGCTTTCTTACGTTCAACAATCCTTATGTTTGGTGCTGAGTTAGGGGATAAAACAATGTTAATGGCACTTGGTTTAGCAACTCAGTTTGACGCACTTGGAGTTTTTTTGGGAGCTTTACTTGCACTCATTGTAGTAAATAGTGTAGGTGTATTTGCTGGGGAAAAAATCGCTAAGAAGTTACCAAAAAGGATTTTAGGTGTTGTAAGTGGGATTTTGTTCATAGGAATGGGTTCGATTATCTTGTTGATTTGATTAGGATTAATTTACTCCCTATTTTTCTCTAAGAAAATTCAATAAATTGTACAGATAAATCTAAATGAGCCTTATTAAAATCTCGAATAAAAATCTTCAGTGATTTCTTATCGAGACAAATTATCTTCCAATATGGAAGTTTAAGGGTGAAACTCTCAGAAAGACAGTTCCAAGTGTGGTCAGAGGCATTAATCCCAATGAGCTGAACATTAACTGGTAGATTATAATTCTTTTTACGTTGAACCGACTTTAAAACCTTTTCTAAGGAATTGAATTTATGGATCCATACAATTGAGGTCCTCGTGAGCCCTCGAGCTAATTTGAGGATTTTTCGAATTTTAACTCTCTTACATTCTATCCAAAGGTCGGGAATTAAATCCTCTGAAAAATTTTCTCCTTTCCTCCAAACAAATAAATCAGGACGATAATTCCGATATCGAAAGCTAGGCTCAATAATTAATTCTTTATCCCAGAAGTAAATATAAGACAGAACTTTCAGAATGATATGGAGTATTGATTCAAACTGTTTTTTACAAAGAATCAGTTTTCTTAATTCATAGTAATCCTTCGATAGATAAGTGTATTCTATCTTGATAGATAAGTTCCTGGGAAGGGATTCTGACAAATTAACTCCGTATAAATTTATTATTCTTGCTAAATATAGTTTTTTTCTTTAATCAAGTAATATAGTAGAAGTTAACTACCAAGAAAACCAAAAGGATACATGAGTATACAATTCCTGTTTGCTTGGATATATTTGATTTAAGTAGATTAAATACCAAAAATCCAGTCATTATGAGGAATAATAGAGTACTTATCATCATTACAAGGCTAAACTCAAATTGTTCTATTATCAGACCGCAAATTCCAAAAATAAGAATTATATTCCAAATAATTTTGCCAATTTGAGCACTTATCCCTAATTCGGTTTGGCCTTTCTTTATTGAGTTAACAATCAACCAAAATTCCTCTACATTTGTCACAAAAGCCATAATTACCAAACCAAAAAAGGTTTCACTTAAACCTGTAAAAAGAATGACTTGCTCTGCGCTTAAAACTAATATTTCTCCAGCAATAAAGATTATTCCAATTACTAGCATTATTTTCAGAAGAATATACCGTGATTCCTCTTTATCCTCATCAACAAACTTTGATTTTTGTACCAATGACTCATTTATGGAATGTTTGAACTCTTTTTGAATTTTAATACTCTTAACTAAGTAGACTCCGAAAACAATTATATTTAGGAACGCAAAAAGAATCAATAATTTAGGAAAAATAATAGAAATCGTAATTGAAAGAGCTCCTGTTAATAAAACAGAATAATAAAATAAAGGCATTTGCTTAAACTTAACTTGAAAGAAAAATGCTGGTAGACCAAATGCAATAACAACCGCGATAATGGTGTTTCCAATCAAGTTTCCAAGTGAAAGATAAGGTAAACCATCGATCGCAGCAATTACTGATACAGTGGTTTCTTCAAGATCTAACCCGAGTAATAGCGAACCTACAAGCAGAGGAGAAATTGTATAGGTTTCAATAAAACCTACTAAAATATCTATTAGATAATCCGCAAAATAATAAATGGCGAAATAACTTACTAGAAATAAAATGACCCAGATAAATAAGTCTTGAATCATCTAATCAGATCACCGATACTAACTATGTTACTAGTGGTGTTTCAGTTTATGTAAAAAATAAGAATAAAAAATCTCTGATTTAAACTAAAAAAAGTAATCATAACTCTAAGAGATATTTAACTGGAAATGGGAATGCCTCGTCTAACTTTTTTGCACCTCCGTTCACAGAAATCAGGGTAAAAACTCCCACTGGAATAGCTTTAATCTTTTTACATAATTCAATGAGGTTTATGGTAGTCGTTCTTGAACGTATAGCATCATCAACAATCAGTACATACTCATCTTTCTGTAATGATCCTTCTGGTATATAAAGCGAGTAATTATACGCTGATCGCTCAACAATGACTCGTTGTTCAATGAAGTTCGCTACTCCAATCTCTTTCTTCTTTTTGGCATAAACAACCTCAATTCCAAACTCAAAACCGACAGCATATGCTATAGGTAGCCCATCTGTACTTGTAGAAAGGATTTTATCTATTTCTAAAAACGAAAATTCTGATACAATATAAGCTGCTATGTGCTGAAGTAATGTAGAATTATATAATAGGGATAAATGGTTAAAATGACCCTGATCGTTAATAAAAACGTTATTACGGACTTCTTTCATTAATAACTTCTTATACTTCTTGATAATAGTCTCAGATCGTGGTTCATAAGAAGGTAGCACGTGTCCTTTCACGTATCGGGCAAGAACAGGGATGGGAATATCAAACATTTTGGATAAGGAATCATAAGTGTGGGTTTTCTTCAATTGGCGTAATATACTATTAGCAAATAGCCTCTGTTTAACCTCATTTTCCTTTTTCATTGTTTAAACGATCTTAATTTGTTGATAAATATTTGATTCTAGAATATATAAGGATTTCTTGTAATTTAACTATAAATTCTTTTTATTCGCAAAAAAAATGTTAAAATACAATCGAAGAATTATCAAAAGGTGATTTGACCTTTACTTTACCATTACCCCTGTTTAATATCTCCCCTATTAGCACACTTTTCTTTGAAACGGATTTAAAGTCCTCTTTGTCATTAGGATTGATAACTTCAACAAATCCAACACCACAATTGAAATTTCGTAACATTTCATATGAAGGATCTTCTGTAACCTCACGTAGCTCTTGATAAAGAGTTTTGAAAATCGGGGGCATTTCTACGGAATTAATATCTATTAACATATCCTGATTATGGCCAATAATTTTCCTCAACTTTGTAAAAGCTCCCCCTGTGATATGCATTCGTCTTTTCGCATAAAATTTGGTTTTTTCTAAATCCTCCAAGTATATTGTTGTTGGTTTAATCAGCTCTTTAATTAAAGAGTCATCAAGAGTATTTTTCAATAATTTTCTGGCAAGAGTCAATCCATTGCTGTGAATACCATTACTTAAATGTGCATAAATCAAATCCCCCTCTTCTAGTGGATAGTTTATGATTTCCTTTGTAAAACCATTCATATGCACCCCAATTTCCATCCCTTCTATTGTATTTAATACTGCAGTTTCCCCCCCCGTAAAAATTATATTAAATTCTTGACATAACTCCGTTAATTTGGTGACCACACTAAGGATGACATCTTCCCTTTCTTCTTGTATGATTAAATGACAGTTCAATGATTTTGGTTCGAAACCGAGTATTGCTAGGTCATTTGCATTCATAGCAAATGCATCAATAGCTGCATAATTGAAGCTATGATTTTTCCAGTGTAAGAATCCTTTTGTACCTGTACCATCGACATGTTCAATAAAATAACCTAGGTCATTCTTGATAATCGGATAACCAGCTTCAATAATGACTTGATCTTTCCAGGTCTTACTGATAATTTCTAAAATCCTTTTACTAAAAGGTTTTTCAGGGTCATACATTTCACTCAATTCTCAATCCTTTTAGCGATATCTAACCTGTAATGTAAGTCTCCAGAAACATCATTCACGGCATGGTAGGTAAGTTCTCTTGCCTCATTGATAGAATCCCCAATCCCTAATATTCCAATTGCCCGTGATTTTGTGGTTAAAACGCTATTCTCAGAAGCCTCTCCAACGGATGCATAATAAATCTTACAACCATGCCTTAAGATCTTGTCTGTATTAACAAAAATTTCCTTATTCTCTTCTGGCTGTGTTGGGTAACCTTTTGGAGTAAGGTACACACATACTGTGGCTTTTTCATTCCATGATTTTTGTTTTAAAGTCCCTTCAATAATTTCCTTACAACAAGTAGCTAAATTATCAGTCAGTAACGGAAGAACATTCAATGCTTCAGGATCCCCGAATCGGGAATTAAACTCAATTAATTTCACGCCACTATTAGTTAACATGAATTGGCCATATAATACACCTTTGTAGCCACCAATTGCATCAACGGTTTTCTTTATCACATCAATTGCAAAGTTATAATCATTACTGGACAAAAAGGGTAGTCTATGGTTTGTACAGGAGTATGAACCCATGCTCCCTGTATTAGGACCTTTATCATCATCATAAGCTCTTTTATAATCTTGGACTAACGGCATATTAACAATGGTTGTCCCGCTCACAAATGTTTGGAGTGTAAATTCAGAATTTTGCAGATCTTCAGGCTTAGAGAGTTTTTGCTCTATTATAACCTTTTTATTTCCAGTATTGAGGACAGATTCAACATAAGTAAGAACTTCATCTGTTCGATTAAAATGATCACCCCATACTTTTACTCCTTTACCACCAGTAAGATAATCAGGTTTTACTGCTACCTCATTATTCCAATCTTTCAAAACTTTTTTAATATCTCTAATAATATTCTCAGTTGAACCATTTTTATTTGAAAAAACATGAAATTCAGGATATGCATTGATTCTATGTT
>JBHLKC010000208.1:0-6148 GCA_048887065.1 Candidatus Hodarchaeota archaeon | reverse complement strand
AGGGCTTTCAAAATAACATCTAGATTTGCTCTCGACCATTCTGCAAAAAGGTACAAATAAAATTCCTTTCGTGCTTCTTGCAAAGGTTTATTGTAAAGAAATCTCGCAACTATATCAAACACCTGTTCTTCTGGAATGTCTTCTGGACTATTCATGTAATTTCTCTCATTATGGTTTTAATTTTGCATCATTAATTAACTACTAACTAATAATTTGTAAAGGTAATCATGCAATATTGTATCATCATGGAATTCAGGATAATTCTTAATGAAAGACAGCTGTGAAACCGAAATTAAAGAACTTCATAAATTCTTTGAAAATTGGTACAATGGAGTTATTTCTCAATCAGAAAAGACTTTTTCAAGACTTACAAGAGTTCTAGCTAGAAATTTTAAACTGATTTCACCATAGGGACATTGCAATATCGAAATGAGGTGTTAAATGCTATAAGAACTAGCCATAATACTAGAAAAGATTCAAAGACTCAATTTAAGATTTAGATTTAGAATTTGAATTTTAATACTATTAATGGTAAAATCTATTTAATTATTTATGAAGAATGGCAGGAAATTGAAAGAAAAGTTAAAAGAAGACTTGGTACAGCGTTATTTCGATGGAAAGAGAACCTACCAAACAATGTTGAATGACTTCATATTCATGAAACTTGGTTACCAACAAAAAACGAATAATATTATTATGCTAGAATCCGTCCTTGAATAAATGTTTCTTAACTTTCAGTTACTTCTGTTCTCCTTAGTTAGAGCGAAAGATTTAAAATACAAATATTTCTTACTTTCTTGAGGTTGATGCCTTGGACTTTTGAGAACTTTGTTCAAAAGGGACTTTTTTCTAAGATCTAATGAGGCATCTTCATTTAGTCTCCAGCATTTATTTTTACAATTATTTTTACATGAATCTCGAAACCTTACTAAATTAAGTAGAGATGCTATATTTCAGATAAAGGAGTTTTAACCATTGAATACCAAATCTATCTCTATTTCCCCTGAAATGGCTAGCGTTTTACAATATTTAAAAGCAACAGGATCGATATCGATCGATGATCTAGCTGAAGCGATGAATATTCAACGCGGAAAAATCGAATTAATTACATCTCGCTTGAGTAAGGAAAAATTGACAGTAAGTAGAACAAAACCAGTACTCAGAGCCAAGCTTACAGCTGAAGGTAAAAAAGTACTTAAGGAGGGATTACCTGAAAATCGAATTGTAGAATTTTTGACTAATTTTCCTGATGGTATTCAATTAAATCAGATCAGTTCGACATTAGGCCTATCCAAACAAGCGGTGAATGCTGGAATTGGAAATCTAAGAAAAACTGGATTAATAGAGATCAGTAAAGGTAATGTAAAGAGTATAAAAGCAGGAAAGATTCTGAATCCTGAACTTGAAACCGCGTTACGTAAGCTATCAAAGAATCCCTTAATCAAACTCACAAAGAAAGTGAGTAATCAATTATCCCAACGAGGGTTTATAGAATTAAAAGAACGCCAACAAACAGTAGTAGAGATAACAAAAACTGGTACTGAATTACTACCTAATATACAAATTATTGAGACAATATCGAAGTTAACCCCAGATCACATAAGATCTGGAAAATGGCGAGAACTTAAACTTAAGAGTTATAATATTACTGCTCGTCCAAAATCAATTCCTACAGGACGGAAACACCCGTATGTTGAATTCTTAGAGGAAGTTAAGCTAAAGCTCATTGGACTTGGGTTTTCTGAAAGGAGAGGACCACTTGTAGAAAGCGAATTCTGGAATTTTGATGCTTTATTTCAGGCACAGGATCATCCTGCTCGTGAATGGTCTGATGTGTACATGATAGAAAACCCATCGCATGGAACTCTTCCAAAAGATCAGGAATTAATCGAACGAGTCCAGAAAGTACACGAAACGGGTGAACCAGTTGGTTCTCGTGGCTGGCGTTATAGATGGGATCCACAAAAAGCTGCTCGCTTAATATTAAGACCACAAGGAACAGCTGTAAGTGCAAGGACGCTTTATCAAATGAAAATACCAGCAAAATATTTCTGTATGGCTAGAGTCTATAGACCAGATTCAGTTGATGCAACTCATCTTTCTGAATTCAATCAAATGGAAGGAATAGCCTGTGATCCATCCATTACTTTTCGTGATCTATTAGGAATCCTCAAAACATTTGCAACAGAAGTTGCAGGTGCAACAAAGGTACGGTTTAAGCCTGATTATTTTCCTTTCACTAGTCCATCAGTGGAACTTAGTGCTCTTCATCCTGAACTTGGATTCATCGAATTTGGTGGATCTGGGATCTTTCGTCCTGAAGTTACTGCTCCTTTCGGGATTAAAGTTACAGAACCTGTTATTGCATGGGGTTTAGGAATTGATCGGTTATTCATGGTTAAACGAGGAATTAATGACATTCGTGAACTATTTACACATAATTTGAACTGGCTTCGTACAGTACCATTAACCTAGAGGCGAAAGAAATGGTTTCATTTAAAATAGCTTACAGTGATGTATTATCTTTATTGAATTTGGATCCAAATACCTCCATTGAAAAATTAGATGATTTTTTTAGCTTTGCTAAGTGTGAGATTGAAGAATACGATTTGGATGATGATTACTTAAAGGTTGATTGCAAAACATCTAATAGGCCAGATATTTGGTCTTGCGAGGGATTAGTTCGCGAGGTTAGTGGTATTATAGACCTTCATAAAGGTTTACCAGATTTATCCGCGGAACCGAGCGGATACGTGATTGAAGTTGATCCAAGACTTAAAACCATTCGTCCATATATCGCCTGTTCCATCGTTAAAGGTGTTCATTTTACTGACTTTCTAATTAAACAATTGATCCAACTTCAAGAAAAAGTAGATTTCTCTTATGGAAGGCGAAGACGACGTTCTTCTATTGGTATCTATAACCTTCATCCCCTTGAGAGCCCTATTTATTATAAATTGATACCACGAACAAGTTCGTTTATCCCTCTCGGATACTATGAGGAAATGACCTTAGAAGAAATATTAGAGAAGCATGAAAAAGGGATTGAATATGGCCACATTTTACCGGATAAAGGTGATTTACCAATTCTTCAGGATGTTAATAGAATGACTCTTTCAATGCCTCCCATTATAAACTCGAATGATGTGGGCCGTGTAACTGAAGAAACTACAGATGTTCTTGTAGAAGTGACAGGGACAAACTTAGAAGTTGTACAGGTTGTTACACTAATTGTAACTCAAGCTCTAAGAGACCGTGGAGGTACAGTTTTCAGTGTGGAAGTAAATTACCCAGAAAACCATGGGGATGCTCCTAGAAAAATAATTACACCAGATTCAGAATTAAAAACCATGGAAATAGATCTAAAGGATATAAATCGCTATTTAGATACGGATCTATCCACAAGTGAGATTATCGAACTATTAGAAAAAAGGAGATTGAGAGGTGTTAAAAAGAAGAATACAAAGAAGCTGTTAGTTCATTACCCAGCTTATCGTCAAGATTTACTTCACTGGGTTGATATTGCAGAAGAAACGGCAATTGCATATGGCTATATGAATTTTAAACCAACTGAATTGAGATTCAATACAGTTGGACGGCTTTCTCCTCGTACAGTAAGTGAAAATTATATTAGGGAAATATTAAGTTCCTGTGCATTACAAGAAATCCTCACATATACATTAACAGCACCTGAAAAGCTTACAACTTTAATGGGATATGATGAAGAAGAATTATCCTCTTGTATTAAAGTAGCTAATCCAGTTAGTTTAAATTATTCAGTATTACGGCATCGCCTCTTACCAGGAATGCTTGATTTTTTAGCAAAGAACACCCACAATGAATACCCCCAATATCTCTTTGAAATAGGCGAAACTTCAACTGTAAAAGACAAAACAGTTCAAACAATTTCCAAAACTGCTGTCACGTTAGCCGGTGCAAATACGTCTTTTGAATACTGTCATAGTATTCTTGATATACTACTTCAACAGCTAGGAACAGGTTATGAACTTACTCCTGCCACTTCATCTGAATTTATTGAAGGTAGAACAGCTAATATAATGATTGAAAAGAAGATGATTGGTATGATTGGCGAAGTATCACCCTCTCTCCTTGAGAACTGGCAAATATTTGTACCAGTTACTGCATTTGAAATAGATCTTTCATTAATACCTACCTTGGAATTACCACCACTTCTTAGTTTCAATCCCTAAAGATTGCTTCTAAATGAAACAAAAGTATCCTGAATTTTTGCACTGCTTATTTGGAACCTCTGGAAATGAAAAGAATGGACTCTAATCTAGATTTAAGCCAGATTGATACAATTATTTTTGATTTCGATGGTACTCTACATCGAGGTGAAGAATTAAGTCTTCCAATATTTGAGCAATGCTTAAAATCTCTATTCGAGAAATATAAGATTTCTAAAGAATATCCAACAACTGAGGAGATTTTATCACAATTCGGAAAACAAACGGAGGAAATTTATCCGTCTTTACTTAAGACAAATGATCCAGATATGATCGATTTTTTCTCGAAATGTGTTGAGCAATCTGAAGTTCTTGCTTTTAATGCAGGAAAGGGAAATTTGTATCCAAAGGTTCTGGAAACACTTAAAATTTTGAAAAGAAGAAAATTCAAATTAGCACTTTGCACAAATGCCAGAATGGATTACTTTGAAGCGGTAGTTAAAAGATTCAAGCTAGCAGATTATTTCGATTTAATGGCTGCAGCGGGACAATATCCTGGAAAAAATAAAGTTTGGATGGTTAAGAACATAATAAATAAATTAAACTCAGAAAATTTTGTAGTCGTGGGAGATAGAGTCCATGATATTGAAGCTGCTAAAGCTAATGGAGGTATTTCCATTGGATGCGCATATGGATTCGGAAATAATGAACTTAATAATGCAGATATTCGAATTACAGCTTTTGAAGAGTTATTAACCGTATTTAGACAAAAAGAAGAGAATTAAATCAGTTATAATGTAATTCAATTATAAACACAATTTTCTTATATATAACTCAAATAATAATGGCTACTATAAGAAACTGTGTTAAAGCCTTAAATAGAAGGCTGACCAGATGTTCTTATTATATTAACCAAACAATACGAACAATTAGAGTGATGTAAAATGGGCGTTGGAAAAGACACAGTAATCCAATTTGTGGAGAATATAAACGCAAGTGAAGAAATAAAAGGTATGCTAAAAAACTGGGTAAAGATAGCAGCATATGAGTTAGATGGAGAGGAACCGTTCTACATTGAACACAAAGCGGACGGATCTGCTGAATTCCATGAAGGAAAACCAGAGAAGGCAAACTTTACAATAAAGGGACCAGGTGAAGTATGGGCTCAAATCGCCTCTGGTGAAAAAGATGCCCAAAAAGCGTTCTTTGCCAAAGAATACAAGATTGAGGGAGATGTCATGGGGACAATGAAGCTTCTCCCAGTTATTAAGAAGTTACAAGGATAATTTCTTTTCTAAATTCTTATTCTCTCTTCTCAACTTTTCTTTTTCTTTTCACTGCTCAAATAATTACATATTGGCCTCTCCTATTATGTAAGAATCTATTCACACCTTTCTATAATTAATACGAATTACTATCATCAGTCAAATAGTTTCAGGGTTATATCCAACAATAGCTTTACAATTTTTGTTTTGTCAAACGAAATGCTGAAATATCGTAGATAACTCTTTTATTAAACCTACAAAAAAAAATGAGAAACTAAATTTCAACTTAATTATCGATATTGATTGATCTCCTTAGTAAAATCCCCCAAAATAGAATTTGTAGGTGTTTAGAAAAATGGGTCTTGGAAAAGACGTTACAAAACAATTCGTAGAAATTATAAACGGAAACGAAGAAGCTCAAGAAATGCTAAAAAATTGGAACAAGGTAGCTGCATATGACCTCGAAGGTGAAGATGAGATATTCCATGTCATCTTCAACCCTGATGGTACTGCAGAGTTGAAAGATGGAGCTCCAGAAAAAGCTTCTTTCACATTTAAATGCTCGACTGATTTATGGGCAAAAATCCAATCAGGCGAAGTGGATGGCCAAAAGGAATTCTTTGCGAAAAGATTGAAAATTGAGGGAGATGTTATGGCTACGATGAAGCTGACACAGATTGGCAAGAAACTACAGGA
>JBHLKC010000207.1:0-6150 GCA_048887065.1 Candidatus Hodarchaeota archaeon | reverse complement strand
ATCCTAGATTATTTAAAAATTGCTACAATTTATGGTATATACCCTAGTATATACTTTTGTAATCTAACCAGCCTTTTACGACATTCAAGGTATTAGTTTAGAATTTTTCTCCTTATTCTATTTTTAAAATTTTTATGGTATTAACCCAGCCATAGACGCCATCTACCTAGAATAGCAATGATTTCAATCACCAAGAACCCATTATTTACTTGAGTCGTAGGGGACTAGTAGTAATTGTATCAATAGTACTGGTGGTGGTAGTAGAACAACTATAAGATTATGAGACTAGGGAACTCCTTTTGATAAATTCGCACAATTGCTGTTTTATTTCCTCATATTCAGATTCAGAGAAATTATAAAAAATTTTCAAACGGGCTAAAAATCTTTTCAACTCTATTTCATGAATTTTCCGACTTTGTGGATAAAGTTCAGCTAGTCTTAATGCCTTCTGAATCTTTTTCAGGCCATAATTCGTATCTCCATTTTGTATTAAGATTTGTCCTAACATTAGCATCTCTGACCCCGTTTCTCTTATTTTTAATTTTTTTCTACTTAGACTTATTGAATGTTCTAATATTTCTTCAGCCTCTTCTAATGATCTTGAATCGCCTTTTAATGATAGAAATTTGGCTTTGTTAAGAGATAAATTATGAATATATTGCAAAGCGATGTAATTCTGAACTTGTTTTTGCTCTAAAAAGACAATTAGGTCTAGAATGAACGAAATTTCATCAGAAGTTATATCTGATAAGAAAAAACATCCACACAAGTCAATTATAGATTTGGATATCCATTTGATGTGTTTTAGATTTAGGAAATTCCATAGACTACATAAGAAATTAGATTTTGCAGCCTCAAGATATGTTCGATCTTCTTGATCTTTATCATAATTGCTAATATATAGCTGTTTTTGTACTAGTCCTAAATGATCATGATAATATCCCATTGCTAGCCTTACTTTATCATCGTGACCTTCTTCACTCAAAGACAATCGATTGTAATACGGTTCTGCTTTCAACAGATAATTTTGACTTTTTTCAAGGTTTGGTCTTGAGTCAACACGATAGACATCAGCTAAGGCTACATTGAAGAATAAATTGAAAATTTCCCTAGTTTTTGTTTTTGTAATTTCCGAAGCATGATTTAATCCCTTCTGGAAGCATATTTTGGCATCTTCAAACTTTGTTGGATTCTTTCCCCCCCATACTCGATGAATAATTCCTTTACGGAGATATAACCTTGTTAGATCTTCACTATAAAATTGCCATGATCTTTTATGTTGATTATAATGGATAATCTCCTTTTCAGCTCGATTTATACTTTTAATTGCAATTTCATAGTCTCCTAAATCCTCGTTTTTAATACTCTGATTTTCATATTCATATGCTATTCTTATCTCATCAGGAGTATTTTTATCTATAGGAATAAAGAGTTCAAACATATCTTGGGAAAAATTAAAATCCTTCTGTTCTTTAACTGTGAATAAAAGCCCTTCTAGGTCTTGGAGATCAATTCTAATGGGTTGTTTTTTTATTTCCTCCCCGTTCTCCAGCATTATCTTTCTTGTATGTTTTTTTTCTTCGAGAACTGTTATTTTAGCCGATATTCTTTTTCCAGTGGACGATTGAAGTGCTCCTTTGCTGGTAATTTCGAGTATTACAGATAAAACAGTATTTAAAGAAATTTCTTTAGTAAGTGCATCTTCGACTAATGAATTCAAAAAAAACCCCTGAGTCTCCCCCAATTTATTTTGTGTTGCTATGATTAAATTACTCACTTTTTCGTTTGGAAATTCATCTTTTTCAGGATAATATCTCATAGGCTCGAGAAAATTCAGACCCAGAATTTTTTTAGATAGAATATCTGTAGGTTCATATGCTTTCACAGCTGTACGGGCAATCGGATCATTTAATACTTCTGAAAAGATATTGTTAAATTTTTTTGTTAATGTACGAAGTCTTGATTGATAAAATTCCTCTGGTTTAGCTCTAAAGGCAAGAATTACAGCTGCGTTAGTTCCAACACCGCTCCATATACAGAAAGTCTCTCCTCTTGCTTCTCTTCTCTTTTCCATGAATACAACCTGATCCCAGCGATTAGGTTTAGCTTGATATATCTCATCCAGAAGGTTTCTCATAGCAGTGATTAGTCCTGCAATTAAATTATCATCAGCTTGAATACTGCCATAGTGGCTCGTAAAAACTGATAAACCTTCAGTTAAGGAAATCATTACCATTTCTAATTTGAGGATTGATTTTAAATCTGAAAGATCCATTTCTCTCCAAGGTTCCTCTTCAATTAAACCCTCAATCCTCTCCAATTTTTCCACAATGCTTCTAAAAATAAATTCTCCTTTCACTTCTTCTGATGGTTCTTTGTAGATCGCGATTATTTTATGAGCAATTTGTTGAATATCTTCATCAGAAAGCTCTTCATTTTTTATTGGTTCATTTCTATATAAGTCAGATGAATACTTATCATGACGTTCAGGATTGGATTTAAGCACAAATAAATGACCCAAAAACTCCGAAAGACAATTCTTTGCAGTATATTGGGCTTCCTCCATCGTAAGTTCTGGAAATTTTTCTTGTAATTTTCTTGGTAATTCTTTCTCAAAATTAGTTAAGATCTTTCCCCAATCCTTGATAGATAGCTGGAGGATGGGCTTTTTAAGCGGGCTACGGAGATTTAATAGGCTTCTCCAAATTGATTTTATGGGTTTTGATGTTGCATCTAAAATTCCCAACGCTTCAAGGAAACTAATTTCCATTACTATTACACCCACTCTTCTCATGTCATAATCAAAAATATTTGATCTTTCTTTATTACTGGTTAATCAGGTATAAAAAGTTTAATAACAATTAATATATATTCTCCACACTTAAATTTTCTAAAAAGATTCTCATTTATAATTGAAAATTAATTATAAGGGATTTAGTACAAATAATAATTTACCTATTTTGTAGAATCTCTTTCATCATTTAAATCAGAATGTCTTTTAATACACATAGTTAAAAGGAATCGTTAAGATAGAGGTAGATTTTTGAAACGAAAAACTGTTTTTATTGGGGATGTTGTTATTGGTGATGATTTACCCATTTTTATTACGGCAGAAATTGGAATAAATCATAATGGTGATCTTGAAATTGCAAAAAAACTTATTAATGCAGCAGTATTAGCTGGCTGTAATGCTGTTAAATTTCAAAAACGTAATCCTAATGTTTCTGTTCCTGATCATCAAAAATCACAATTCATTGAAACTCCTTGGGGAGTAATGACTTATCTTGAGTACAGAAAACGTATTGAATTTGGTAAAGATGAATATAAAGCTATTGATAATTATTCTCGGGAAAATAAGACAATTTGGTTCGCATCAGCGTGGGATCAGGATTCTGTACATTTTTTAGAGGAATTTAAAATTCCTTGTTATAAGGTAGCTTCAGCTTGTTTAACTAATTATAAGTTATTGAAAGCGATTAAAAAGACAGGTAAACCGATTATCCTTTCTACGGGAATGTCGACACTTGATCAGATAGATCATGCTGTAAGAGTCTTGGGTGGTACAAACAATTTAATTATTCTTCATTGTACAAGTGCCTACCCAGCTAGAAATTCTGTAATCAATCTAAAGGTAATTAACCTACTAAAAGAGAGGTACGATTGCCCTATAGGCTATTCAGGACATGAGATAGGATTATTAATATCCTATATTGCTGTAGCTTTAGGAGCAGCAGTTATTGAAAGACATATAACCTTAGACAAAAGTATGTGGGGATCTGATCAAGCATTTGCATTAGAACCGTCTGAATTATCGCAATTGGTCAAAAATATCAACATAATTTACCAAGCACTTGGGAATGGTATCAAAAATATATATAATGATGAACTCCCTGCAATGAAGAAGCTTCGATTATGAACTGACAATTTAATTAATTTTCGACCTTTTATGACGTTTGGTAAAGCTCAATAAGGTTCTCATGACTTTTAATGTCTATTTATTTTCCTATAATTATTGCTGGATTTTTCGCAATTTCCACCCAATTTTTATCCAAATGTTCCTCAAGCTTCAAAAATTATCAATTGTACTCTTATAGTAAATTTTATTGTCATTTATTATTTTAATCATCAAGACAATTCCAATACCAAAAATGACGTAATTCGGAGGGTTTCGTAAAATTCGCGATCTACTAAATCAAGAATCTATTTAGTATTTTAACTGAAGAATGAATTTTCAGAATATAACATATCAATCCAGCCTTTTACGACACTTCTTCGCTAAGTCGCTAGAAGCAAATATGAATCTAACATCAAGAGAGATACTATTAATCATTTAATAATCACCGAATGCTAAAAGTATTATTATCCATATCGTTTAAAACTACAACATTTTAGAAACATTAGGTGTTCAATACATGGATTTAGACACTTTTTTACGAAAGTTATTCTTCATAATCTTTTTTTATGTGATTTATTACAATCTAGTATTTTTTTTCTTCAAACCAGTGATATTTAACGACATTATCTATCTTATCTACATCATGATATTGTATATTGCAGGTAGTATTGATACTCTATTACGACCTTTAGAAAAGGAAAAAAGGGAAGAAGAACATTATGCTCAGTTAATTGTCTTTTTATTCTTAGCTAATCCCTTTCTCTTTGTGTTAGCAATTGAAGAGAATGATATATTGTTCAGTACACGATTGGACGCTCTCTCTTGGATTGGGTTGTTTATATACTTCCTAGCAGCAATTGTTATTATAATAGCAAGAGTTAATTTGGGAAAACAGGGGATTGGTACGCTAGTAGTTCGAGAAAATCATGAATTAATAACCACAGGACTGTACAAGTATCTCCGTCATCCAATGTATTCAGGAACTCTGCTAGGTGTAATCGGATTTGCCTTAGTAAGTCAGGCAATATTTGTTTCGTTGATAACGTTTGTTCTATATTTTTGGATTTTTAATAAACGGTTGATTTATGAAGAGAACCTGTTAGAGAAAGCGTTTGGAGAGAAATATCAGATATATAAGGAATCTTCATATCGATTAATACCTTTCCTATATTAACCTGATTATTAAGATCGCATTCACATATATTTACAGAAGGAAGTAGGAGGTCTGTCTTGGCTGGTTCTAATATTAATCCATCCATGGATGATATCGGAAAAACCATAGCTTCAAAATGATAAAATAATAAATTTACTGTACTTTTGGTATAATTCTAGGTCAAAAGGATGAATTGAAAGAAATGAGCTGTATTTCCGATTAGCACGTCAGTATAACCTATTTTTTCTCCTTTTCGATTCAATTCTACATTAATTTTTGCAGCTGTCTTTACTACATTATAATTCAAATCCATTCCATTAAATCGGGCCAAATCACCTTGACCTTTTACCTCAACCTTGATACTATAAATTCCGATAGATCTTTGACCATTATTTCGTTTTCTAATTGTTCTTTCTTTACTGCATCATCAAGCATCATCTTACAACTTGGACAAGTAACTATTAAGGATTCAGCACCTGTTTCATAGGCTTCTTTTACCCTGATAATGTTTGGACTCTCTTCTGATCTTCCTAAAAGGTCATATACGAAATTACCACTTCCTCCTCCGCAGCAGAATGAATTATCTCTATTTCTTGGCATTTCAATAAGTTCAACTCCTGGAATACTTTCCAATATTTCTCTGGGAATGTCATAGACTCCATTATATCGTCCCAAATAACATGGATCGTGATAAGTCACTTTAGTATTTATTTGTGATAGAGAGACGTTATGATTTTGTATTATTTCGTTTAAAAGCTGTGTATAATGGAATATTTCAATATTTTTAAGCCCATAATACTTATTTTTCATGATATTGTAGGAATGCGGAGATAGTGTCACCACTTTCTTTACTCCTAAGTTTTCAAATGTATCAATGTTCTTTTGTACTAGTTCTTTGAATAATCCTTTTTCTCCTAACATATAGACTTCATTACCATCACATTCTTCATCGGTTCCGAGTAATCCGTAGGATTGATTTGTCCTATCCAATAATTTCATGAAAGCTTTTGCCATTTCTTGACCACGTTGTTCATAAGATCCCACACAACCTACATAGAAAAGATATTCATTGTTGGTTGAATAGTATTTTTTATAATTCATC
>JBHLKC010000206.1:0-6216 GCA_048887065.1 Candidatus Hodarchaeota archaeon | reverse complement strand
CTAGGAAGCTATAGATGTAGGCAATGTCGCGCATCTTTTCCCTTTCTTGTATTTCAGGTTTCATCATAGCCTCACGTTCTTTCATGATATCCACTGGACTAGCTTCTGATGGAATGATCGTAACGTCTTTACTCTTCATTTTGAGCAGTGATTCATCTGACCAACGAATTTGGTGATCAAGAAGATCTTCTTGCCATTTTAACTGATGTGTTATTCTCACGTGTTTCTTAGCTGAATTCTGATTAGTAATTAATATTTGCAGGGCTAACTTTTTTGCTTCGTTAAACATTGTTAAATCGATTAAAACAACAATGAATTGTCTAACTTCTTGGAAAGTGAGGAATTCATCTTCATTAATGATGAAAGCATCATTTTTTTCTTTCATCCTGTCCTTGAAGTAATTCACACTTTTTGACCAAGTTTCATTATCAAAATCAGTTGGTTTTTCTTCATGGAATAAGATTTTAACATTTTTATATGGATAAAAATAACCAGGACTTGAACCAATCAGATTGTCAAAAAGATAATCGATTATTGCTTTTACTCCCTCGTAATACCCTAGTTTAAGAAATGATTCAAGAAACAATTGAACATTAATAGCACTTTTTCTTTTCTTTAGTGTTTTATAGGATTTAATCAACATTTGTTTGGCTTCATTTTTTTCATTTAATCGTAACAAGAGTTCAGCCTGTTTACTGGCTATGTATGGATCAAACAACCTTTTTACATCATAGAGACTCTTATGGTAAATATCCTTGGCAATTTGAACATCTCCTTCCTCTAGAAAGGCTTTTCCTATCCTGAAGAGGGTACCAAACATTATACCCGATGAATGAGAACCTCCTGGATCAGTATCCTCGAATTCCTTTATGATGGCATCTTTATCGAGCTGTAAATTTAGACTAGTGCTCAATTTTATCTGGAGGATAACAATGTATGCCTTAATTCCTTTTTTACACGTTTCCCTCATAATAACAGGCATCATTCTCACGTATTCCAATGCATCCAGCTTGCTGTCATCAATCAGGAATTCTTCTAGTTCTTCTAAAATTGATTTAGCCCTATCATAGGCTCCGATTTCACAATATTCCTTTCCAAGATTTACCAAGGAAAAAATCGTATTGAAATCATGTTTACCAGTTTTCTTCTTGAGCTGCAAAATCCTTTTTTCCGTTTGCAGTAGAGTATCCAAATCTATTTCTGTTTTACCCTTTACCTGAACGGGGGGTTCACTATCCCCTTCTATTTTTTCTTTTCTTTCTAATCCCCAACGTTGATAGACCTTGGTTATCCTTGGGCTTAAATTGGGGTAATTGTTAGGAAACTCATCAAGAAACAATGATAATTTCTTGCTTATCTCGATGAGTCTTAGATCATTCATGGTGAAGGCAATTTCGCTAGCATTGATCGCAGCTTCAGCTTTAAACATCCCCATTAAAGGATGGTCACTATCCTTCTTACACTCACGTATAATGGTTTCAATCGCTTTTTCAAGCTCTTTTTTTGCTCGAATGGTTTTTCCTGCCTTATATAGACCTTCAATAAGTTTTAACTTGAGTACTGTACGATTTACTGTCCCACTTGACTGGAAGGTGATATCTATGTGGTCAATAGTAGCTTCAATAAAGGATGAGTCACCTGTTTTTTCAGCCAAAGCAACTTGTAAATCAACAAATGGCTCTGAAAAGATCAACTGCTTGTTCATGCGCTGTTTTTTTCCTCTAGCTACATACTCGACTGATTTAATATAATCCAGAATTTTCTCCTTGGATTCTTCTCCGATCATTAAATCAGCGATTTCCAACATAATGAATGGATGCCGTTTTTTCTCAGCATTATGCATGTATTCTTTCATTATTGATCTCATTTTTTCTTTTTCTTCTTTCCCAGCGTGTAACCGCACAAACTGTTTTAATGGTATAATTGTATCAGGAAAAAGATAATAGTAATAATCACCCTTTTTTGATGAACTTACTGCTAATTCACAGGCTTTAATGGCTTTATCTAGATATTTTATTGCTCTTTCAGATCCATACCCCTCCTTCGAATTGAAGTATTTAGCAGCCCTTGTAAAGCTCCTACATTGATAATTAAAAGACAATTCACCAAGTATTTCCTCACCCAATATCACAAGATTAGGATAAGAATAAATTTCACCTAAGATCAACGCTTTACTGCCTAAAACACCCGTGTAATAATCTTTTTCCACGGATAATTCATTCTTGTTTACAAGCTGTTGAACAGAATCTATCAGTAATTCTTCCGAAAAAACTTCACGGATATTATTGTTAGCAATCAATAGTACCCCATCTTATTACATTGATTAGTCGAAGATCTAAAAAGATTGCGGAAGTTTGCTAAAAGTTCGTGAATTATCTCTATCTTGATTGTTATTTTACCTCGTTTTCTTAATATCGAGTGATAATGTCTAGTATTTCATGAGTTGGAGCCGTTCACAGCCACTAAGAATCTGAGACCATTCTAGTCATCTTTGATAATACTGAATCACCTACTTAGAGGAACGGGAGATAGTTAGCATATTGAACCGTATTTCACGTAGAAGGCGTTTTTAATTAATCTGGCTTGTATTTAGGGCAGAACTCTAGGATTCTTGGAAAAAAAGGAATAATTTCTTTTTTAAATTTCTCATGAACCCCAATTACTCCCTTAAACACACTTAGACATTATAGTCTGGAGTGTTTCCTAAAATGGGTTAATATTTAGGCTTTTACCTCATGATTAATCCTGATTATGGTTAATCTTGATTAAGAGAATTCTCTGTCTTAAGGGTGGTTGTCCTTATCTCCCTGAAATAACTTTATGCCCGAGCTAAGCTGTTTTTTTGAATTGTATTTGTACCACCATAACCTGAAATTTTTGCACAATTTCGGAAATGGTTGGTGTGGTATTATTTCTTTGTAGGAGTCGAACTTTTATAGACATGAAAAATGATTAGCGATGTCATCTTGGAATGGATTGGAGGAGACCAAATTTAATTTTGATGCCTTTGAGAAACTCTATGATGAAGGAAAATATCAGGAACTCATAGAAGTTGCAAATGATCTGGAAACAAGAAGTGACTACCTTCAATTGTCTATTGATGAACGAATCGATTATACTTATTACTTAATTCGTTCATTAATAATCCTAGGTCAGTATGATGAAGCCCTTCAGAAAATAACTACCGCTCGACCAAATCTCACGACTCCTCAAGAGAGGAGTCTCCTTTTAGCGTTAATATCTGCTCATATAGATGTGTTGAATAGGATGGGACAATTTGATGAGGCGTTGAACCTAAGTGAAGAAGGGGATGCTATTATGGCGAATTTATCTTTAGAGGATAATGTTATTCATGCAAAATGGAGTTCACGATACGTGAATTCAAAAGGTGGCACCTATCTTTTAAAGGGAGCATTTGATAAAGCATTAGAATATTTTAATCAGGCATTAGCGTTACAAAAAGTAATTAAAGATGAATTAGAAAAGGCTACTATTCTACAAAACATTGGCCATACCTATCTTCGTAAAGGGGATTTAGATACTACAATAGAATACTATGAACGAACTCTATCCTTAGCGGAAGAGAGTGCAAATAAACATTTCTTGAATAGAATCTTAGCAGGAATTGGTAATGTCCATTTTTTTAGAGGCGAATTAGAAAAAGCAGAAGAATATTTTCAACGGAATTTCACTCTTGCTACAGAAATCGGTAATAAACAAGAAATTGGTTTTGCTTTAAATAACCTTGGCAATATCTACGGATTAAAAGGAATGCTGAATGAAGCATTAGAATACCAGAACAAAACCTTATCTTTATTTGAGGATTATGGAAATTTAAAAGACATTTCTCTAGCCTTGAACAACATTGGATACACCTATCAACAAAGGGGAGAATTAGATAGGGCTTTAGACTATTATGAGAGGAGTTTAGAGATAAAAAAAGAAATTGGAGACAAATTTCTCATTATTACGACCGTACAAAATCTTGGTAATATTTGTTACATGAAAGGATCATTGGATGACGCATTATCATATTATCAACAAGGTTTGATTATGTCTAAAGAGATTGGAAATGAATTACAAGCTTCTTCTATATATTTTGACCTCATTCGTCTTTCGTTAGACTTAGGAGATCAGCTCCAAACAAATAATTATCTCAATGAATTAAAGAAACTTAAGGAACAAACAAAAAATCGGATCATCAATATTAGCTATCAATTTGCCAAGGCATTAATATTACGAGAAAGAAATTTGTTACAGGAAGCTCAAACTCTTTTAGAACAGATTATTCACCAAGAATCCATCGATTATGGTATAATATTACTCGCAAGGGTGACAGTTTGCCAAATTTTATTTGAAAAATTTGTATTATTTGGAAGAAAGACAATAATAGATGATCTAAATACCCATTTAGAATTTTCATTAATGTTAGCAGAAAAAAAGCATTTTAACGGTATTAGATTGGCAATTTTAATCTTACAAGGAAAACTTGCCTCACTCCAGTCAGATTATAAAGACGCACAATTAATCTTGCAGAATACACAAGAAGAGGCTGATACTCGCGGCTTTGAGTCTCTAAAAAGCCAGTCGCAAGAGGAATTAGCGAAATTGCTAGAATATAAACTTTTAAGTGATGTTCTTAGTAAACAAGAGATTAATCATCCTCAATTCCAAAAAGAACAACTTAGAGATATTCGGAATTATTTGGAAATAATCATTAAGCAAGTTCAATCTGAAATATGATTAAAAATAAAATAGTTTGAGATTCTTACTCTCTAGAGGCAAGGAAAATTATTTTATTAAGAATCCAACTTTTGGTAATGAGATTATAGAAATGAATTTGTTATAGGATCAATGAATTTGGAAATGAGTGGGAAAAAAAAGGGGGAAGGAGGAGAACTGACACATCTTCCACTTAAGTTTCTCTCAAAATGGCCCTCCACCATAGTAGTAGACCGAGGTTATATGAGAATCTACCTCAGTCGATCCATCAGCAAAATATAAAAAAAACTTTACATCAATCCAACAACTATAGGAAGGGGGTGGACTGAAAAGAGTACCAAATTTCGTTTTATCTCCAGTGCCATAATAAGCACTACCCCAAAAAGCAGTAGTCCATGAACCTGATATTTTATATTGTACTTTGATGTAATATGTCCCATGGAGATATATATGGAACTTCATGGAATAGAAGACTTCATAGGCATCCCAAGAAAGCGTAGAGGATGATTTAACATACCCGTGATCTTCAGGACTGGCATTAGCCCCATAATAGGTCATTGTATAGTTATCAAGTACATTACCCCTTGCCCCTTCTTTTATAGTCCATCTAATTTCGTAATCATCCCACGCATTGTAATTGTACACCGCTTGACTGTGAATCCCCTGGGGATTATCAACCTCCGATTTTGGTGTCTCCCAAGTGCCAAAAGATTGCCAGCTTGTCCATGCTAGATCTCCCTGACAATAACCTCGTCTTCGATACTCGCCCACTATGATATATGGGCCACCATTTACTACATCGAATACACAATCGCTTCTAATGACATCATTATCGTTCCAATGACATGTCTCCGATTGATCGATTGTTGCTCCTGGTTGGGGAAGAACAAGGGGGGTGGAAATATTACTGGATAGAAGATTAGCTCCATTTGCGTCATAGATTTCCCATTTAACTTCGATAATAGAATAATGTTCAAAATCAATACTCTTTGTGTATGAATATGGGCCAACGAAAAAT
Organism: Candidatus Hodarchaeota archaeon; assembly: GCA_048887065.1. GTDB lineage: Archaea > Asgardarchaeota > Heimdallarchaeia > Hodarchaeales > Hodarchaeaceae > Hodarchaeum. Next base: position 476 of record JBHLKC010000206.1, on the reverse strand, counting down.
CGTTCAGTGGTATTAAGTATTGGATTCCAATCCCCAGGGGTAGATTCACCATACCCTTTGAAACGATACGAGATGCGGATGTTACAGGTTCCAGGTGCAGTTATCTCAAAGTCCATTCTTGTGGTCACATCAACCACTTGATAATACCCACCTTCGTAACCTTCAGTATATTGGACATCTGAAGAGGCTTCTATCGTACCGTCTCCATGGTTAAAGACTTTAGGATCCGTGTTAAGGATATTTACTTCGTCATAATCTGATAGACCGTCTCCATCAGTATCAGGATTGTTTGGTAGAGTGCCGTGGATTACTAATTCGTCATAGTCAGACAAACAATCATTATCAAAGTCATTATTCCATGGATGTTTGCCATCCTCGAACCAATCATTATCGGAATCATTATCATAAGAATAATAGCCTAAGATATATTCCCATTCATTGGTAATACCATCACCATCTGGATCAGTATCAGCAAA
>JBHLKC010000205.1:0-6219 GCA_048887065.1 Candidatus Hodarchaeota archaeon | reverse complement strand
TACCAGACACTCAGGTCAGGATGATAATGACTCCCCGCCCTGATATGGTCACTGTAACGATTACAGATGATTTTCACAGCCTTATTGAAACTGTGACTAATTCAGGCCATTCCCGTTTTCCTGTTTTTGATGAAAATCGTGAGAATATCATTGGATTTTTGTATGCAAAAGATTTATTGAATTACATGGGATTAGTAGATAAACCAGATAGCGATTTACATGACGCAAGATTTAATATTTCCGAACTACTTAGAGAGGCAGATTATGTTCCCGAAACAATGAGAGCAGATCTAATCTTAGAGGATTTTCAAAATAATAAACGTCACTCTGCAGTTGTTGTTGATGAATTTGGAGAGGTGGTTGGTTTGATAACACTAGAAGATATCCTAGAGCTTTTAGTCGGAGATATACAGGATGAATACGATTTTGAGCCTATTGAGATTATCCCCACCAATGCAAGTAATGGTGAATTGAGAGTAAGTGGCCAGACTTCACTTGACGACTTTAATACGTATTTTAAAACCAATCTCACTTCAGATATCTCCGTAACGATTGGGGGTTTTGTTTTGGAAAAACTAGGACGGCCTCCTAAAGAAAAGGAGGTAATAAAGTTTAAAGATTTAATTTTTGCTGTAGAAGAAGTCGCAGGATCCCGTATTATGTCCTTATTAGTCCATGTGAAGGGAGTAGATCTAGAACAATCCTCTAAGCTTTCTACTGAAGGATCAACTTCTCCAACTTCTGAACCTAAAGATTAATCTTTATTGCCATAATCGTAGTTATCTTAAGCGGCAAAAAATCAGAAATTGGGGGAGTGACCCATTATGTATATCGATACTCACTTGCATTTAGATGAGCCCTGGTTGAATGATCCAGATGATCGGCAAAAAGTCATTCAAAACATTACAGAAAACCAAATTGTCACTTTTGCCCAATCCTGCGACATCCTTTCATATGAGAAAACCCTTGAGTATTCAAAGCAGTCTCCTTTTATTTTTCCTTCATTTGGTATTCTCCCGTGGTATGCACATGAATATGTCGAGAGATTTGACGAAATTGCGAAACTGTGTGAAGAAGCTCTTATGCTTGGAGAAATTGGTCTAGATGAAAAAAATGCTCGTGATAAAGCTTGTATCCCCTATCAACGCCCTTTATTTGAAGTATTTCTTGAAGCAGCCGAAAAAAACAATATGATTATGAATCTTCATTTTCGAGGAACTGAAAATGAGGGATTTGATATTTTGAAAAGCTACAATATAAAAAAAGCAATTTTCCATTTCTATTCTGGTTCTCTTGAATTAATGGATGATATTAATGATCAGGGCTATTATTATTCAATGGGACCAATCAACTTAAACCATATACCTCGTGAGCGAAGAAGCTTTATTATTGAAAAAATTCGTAAAATCCCCGATGATTTGCTTCTACTGGAGATTGATGTTCTTCCACAACGTCCAAACTTTGAGGTACCTTCTGTAGTTTTCTCAAACATGCTAAAAATAATTGCAGAAATAAGAAATACAACTTCAGAAGAAATTGAAGCTCTAAACCAAAAAAATGTGCTGAAACTCGTCAAAGATGACCCAAAACTTAACAAAATTACTGAATTATTGAAATGAATGATATTGAATGTTAGCCCCTTAAGCAACTGAGTGTTATTTTATTAGATTTAGTGTTCTTCTTATCGCATTTTCAGCATCTTTCATAATCTTCTCAATAATATCTGAAACACTTTCAATATCATTAATTAGCCCAATGCTTTGGCCAAGGAGTACTGCTCCGTCATTAATGTTACCTTCATAGACTAGGTCATAAGCTCTTGCGGCTTCTAGTAATTCTTCAGAGCTCATTTTTCCTTCGATGATTAGCTTCTCCTGTTTATCAGTAATCAAACTAAGTTGAGAACTATAATCATTTTTCCAAAGACGAACAGGTCCTAAGAAGCCTGTTACTAGGACCGTATCTTGCGCCTGACCACTAGGGACTATTTTCTTGTAATTTTCATGAAACTCACATTCATTTGATGCAATAAATCTGGATCCCATCGCAACTGCACTGGCTCCAAGCGACAATGCTGCAGCTAACCCTTCTCCAGTTGCAAATCCCCCACATGCTATTTTAGGTAAGTTAGGATACTTTTTTTGAATCTGCTGCAGAAGTACTAAAGTACTCACTCTTTCATACGATTGGTGTCCTCCTCCCTCACCCCCAGTTACTACCACTCCATCGACTCCCGCTGAAACACATTTATCTGCTAACCATAAAGCTGGAGCTACATGGAAATGTTTGATCGGTGAACCACTTTTCTTTAGGTTATGGAAAGAGGTGGAGTCAGGGAGTTTTTTCGCTGATCCTGCACTTGTAAGAACATAAACACATTGTTCTTTTATTTTTGGATTATTCATAATGAATTTTGGGATTTCATGGCATAAAGCATCTGCATGTGGTTCCAATCTACTTGTTCGAATATTAAGACCAAAAGGTTTGTCGGTGTGTTCAACAACATATTCTAAATTTCTTTTCATTTCTTTTACTGTGTCTTTGTATAGTAGACCGATTTGGGATAATACACCCAATCCTCCCGCTTCAGAAACAGCTATTGTTAATTCCGTGGTATAAAAAGGTCCCATTGGTGCGGCAATAATTGGATATTTTATACCTAATAATTTTGTAACATTAGTTTCGATCGTCATAACTCTTCATTCCAAAAATATGTTAACTAGTCGATTTATTAGTTGACTCTTTTTCTGATTCTAATGTTTCAAACAATAAGATTGGACAAATGAAGGCAAAGGAGATTACAGTCAGGACAGTACCATTTATATAATAGATATTCCATGTCATACCTATAATCATTGGACCAACGGGCGTTACATTTGAAATAATAAAATCTATAGGGATTTCAACTAAATAAGAAGTATGTAATACTAAAATACTTGAAATTAAGATTTGTACCACACCTAAAAGAAGTAGTAATATCCATAGGAATCGGTATTTATATATTAAAGATCTTCCTTTTTGTATAAGTCCTAAAGGGATTGTCCCAACAATTATAAAAATGATACCAAAGGTAAGAAAGTCAAAATATTTAATATATTTAAATATCGACATTGATCCTAACCCATTTAGAATTAAAGTTGGCGTTAGATAGATCATCACACCGATTATTGTGATTATTATCCAAATTACTAGAAAACGATCAAGAAATGAACGGAGATTTACTGCGTATGTTACTAATAGTGGTAAAATTCCAACATAAAAGATTATGCAGCCATAGAGAGATAATACTCCCCAATTGGATATATTATTCGAGAATAAACTAAGAATAAAGAGAAAAATCCCAGTGAAACAAAGAAGAAAATAAGCAATTTTTTGTTCCTTTAGCTCTGAAAAGTCCTGAATCCTGAAAACAATTAGAGTAAAGCTGAAGAGGATTAAAAAAACCCCTAAGATGTAATAGTCAAGCCAAGAATGGCTTGATTCTAGTGGAGGAAGAAAATTTGAGGTCAAGACCGAATAAACTAACAATTCAACGCCATTAAGAAATAATAACAAAAAGAATGTATTAAACCTTTTCAAAGTATTTCTATTCTTACGATTTTGAACTGGTAGAATGAGAAATAATCCAAAAAATGTCAAATAGAATCCAAAAGCCAATAAAACTTGATATTCTATTCCGAATAATGATTTCTCTGGCAAGCCGTATAGAACTGGATCTGTTGTTTCTATTAATCCAATAAATAATAAGAAACTGACTATTGTGATCAGGATTCCAACACTCATTAAAGCAAGAATCCATTTTTTGATACTAATAATTTTTTCTCTCATTAACGACGCTTCCAGCCTAAATTTTTCCGTGGTTTGTGAATTAATTTTTGTGTTTATCCTAAATTTTTAAATGAAGTAATATTTGATCTGAAAATTCTATAAGGTTTTGAGAGGACACAAGAGAGTCAACTATTCAGAGATTTCACTTATTTACCATAAGATTTTTGCTTCTATCTGCTGTTTTAATAAAAGATATAATTCTTTCTTTTTCTCTAAGAGCTTTCTGTTTATCTGAATATTAATGTACAGAAAGTTTTTATCATAAGATTAGTCGCTATAGTTATACTATTAATGGAGATGATTTCCCCTATTGCTTATAGACTCGGTTGATAAGTCTCTCATTGTTGAGTTAATAAAGAATTGTCGGGTCTCCTTTTCAGCATTAGCTTCTCAGTTCAACATTGCAGTAGAAGAAGTTAATGCTCGAATTAATCAATTAGTAAAAAATCGAATTATACTTAAATTTACTATTGCTCCAGCTCTTTCACTCTTTAACGCAAAAGATGCTATTTTATTCTTTCGTTCAAGTAATTCAATATTAGATTTAGATCGAGTAACTCTTTTAGGGGTAAATCCTGCTGTTGAGTACATTTCCTTAGGAAATCAAACTGAAGGATTCTCATTGATTCATTATCGTTCATTAGATGAACTGAATGAAGTAGTGAACTATTTTAAACAAATCCATTCAGGTTTCACTGAGCTCCGCGTTTTTCCTGTCCGTTCTTTAGGAGGAAAACTTAAAAAATCACCCAAAAAAGATTTGTTAGTTTTTAAAAAAATTGATTGGCTTATTCTTGCACATCTCCGAGAACAGGGACGTCTATCGTTAAATGATTTATCTGTCAGGACGAATATTGCAACGGAAACACTAGTAGAACGATTAGAATATTTACGGGCAAATAATCTAATTGAAGAAACTATTCATTTTAATCCTTCAAAAATACAAAGAGAAACCTGGACCATTTTTAATTTAGAGTTAACTCTTTTTACTCGTCCTTTACTTGAAGAGCTCACTCGACAATTGGAGTCTCTCTCTTCATATTGGCAACCTAGTTGTTGGAAAGTAATAGACCAGAATGTTCTACTTTTAGGATTTCTATGTTCATCTTACGATGAAGTAGAAAAAATCCAGAATTTATTATCTGACACTCCAGGGCTTATAAGCATCGAAAAAGTAATGGGTGGACCAACTTTTTTCTTTCCAGACTTTAGAGATGAGTTACTCGAAGAAAAGAAAAGCCATGGCTGGTTTTCCCCTGAACAATGGGTTGTTGGCCTTGATTAAAAGTTCTTGATACTCTCTCGGGAAATTTAAGCAATAGATCTTTCAGTACTCGAGTGAGATTTGATTTCGTAGTAGAATTCCTTTATCTATTTGGTTTTTTTCTCTAAAATACTGGAGATTGGTGGTGATTTTTTCATTATTGCCAAAGTTTCTTTTATTGCTGAAATCACTAAATTTGAAGTTTCTGAAGTAAGTAATTGATGGATTTTTGACTGTAATTCTGGATCATTGTCATTTAGTAATCCTAAGCCAACTAAAGCGCCTGTGCGTACCAGTGGTGACTTATCTGATTTTGCCAGTTCAAGTAACTTAGTTTTTGAATGAAAGACCTTTAATCTACCTAACGCCCGTGCGGAACGATCCCGTAATTCATGATTGGGATCATTAAGAAATTCAATTAGATTTTTTACAGCAGATTCTGATGGTCTAATCCCTATAAAACTTATTGCAGCAATTACTTTACTTTGCACAGATTGATTAGGATCATTTAGTAATGGTTCTAATAAAGGGATAGCCACTTCCCCCTCAATAAAAGCTAAGGTCATAGCTGCTTCTTTTCTAACATTACTGTCGGTGTCAAAAAGAGCTTCTTCTAATTTTGAATGTAAGTTAACTGAAATGTCATAAATGGAGAGATCCATTTGTCCAAGTTTTTCAATAGCTTTGGCTCTTCTAATGGAGCTTTCAGAGTTCATTTCTTTCATAATATGTTCTACTTCACGAAAATGAGTGCTCGTTAAATCCCTAGGTGTCAATCTTGTCACCAAACTTGATAAGAACCAAGTATTATGGTCATAAAAAAGCACTCCTTTTTATGCAAATTTTGTGTTCTTGCACAAGAATCCATTTGGATTTAAAAAAAAAGGGCGCCTAAAATTCGTAGATTGATTTTATGGTATCTTAACACGGTTCCTATCGTCTTCAAAGACTTTTTTATTTACTGGACAATATCCACAGTGAAGATCTTCCCCAAATAAGCTACAGATAAATGATTTCGAATCTTGAGAGGAGATAGCTATCATTAAAAGTAAGTAGGGGCATTCCATCTCAAAATTCTTTTGATAAATAGTATTCATTGAAAGATTAGGGCCTTTAACATAAAATGG
>JBHLKC010000204.1:0-6259 GCA_048887065.1 Candidatus Hodarchaeota archaeon | reverse complement strand
TTTTTGGGTGAAACTACAATCCAAGGATTTTGTGTCGATCCAATAGCTTCAGTAACAGCGCCTATTACTTTAAATTGGTTGTTTCGTTTGATCAATGCTTCCGATCCGATTTTTGGAAGGTTTTTTCCCTCCAATTGTACCAAGATTTTACCTTGAACCTTAATTGAACATTTCCCTATTCTTGTAACAATGTGGGACATAAATAAACCCATATAGCAGCTAACCTTAAATCATCTATTAAGAATTCCTTTTTAGAAATAAAAGTGTGATGGAGTAGCATGGAGTAATAGGTTAATGTCTGGCTATGATGTTATTATTATAGGAGGAGGCCCTTCGGGGTTATCAGCTGGAATTACTACTGCGAAAGAAGGGTTAACTACACTTATTGTGGAAGAACATCCTAAAATAGGTGAGCCATTAGCTTGTGGTGAGGGAATATCTGCTGAAAAACTAGTCTCGCTTGAAAATATGCCAAACCCTGACACTCAGTTTAATGATCAAGCATTAAAATATCAAGACCAAGATTCTTTCATTGAAAGAGAAGTTGAAACCCAACGTTTCTTCTTTGGTGCAAAAGCAGTGGCGACAGCTAAATTATCTACTTTAACAATCAACCGTCCTGCATTTGATAGGGTTATGGCTAATAATGCTCTTAAAAATGGAGCAGAACTCATGTTAAAAACAACAGCAACTGGAATTACTCGCAATGGGAACAATTTAGAAGTCAAAACATCAAAAGGAAGCTATAAAACTAAAATTGTGATTGGATGTGACGGCCCCTCTGCTCATAGTGTACGAATGATGAAATTACAACCTCCTACTGATTATGTCCAAGGAGTAGAATACAAAATTCAAGGTGTCCATACAGATGCATTAGACTTCTATTTTAACTTGAGGGGTTTTCCCCACATGCATTATGGTTGGATTTTTCCTAAAAAAAACCAGACTAATGTTGGTGTTGTTGTAGATCTAGCATCAAAACCGATGAGGATCTTGGACCAGTTTATAGAGTACCTAAGAAATGTAGATATCAAAAAATACGATGTGATTCAAAAGATTGCAGGAATAATTCCAGCAAGTGGACCTATTCCTAAATATTATTCAAATAATTTCTTAGCTGCTGGTGATGCCGCAGGATTGACAAATTCCATTTTCTATGGAGGTATTTCAATAGGTATCCATTCAGGAATGCTTGCTGGTACAACAGCAGTTGAGGCTCATGAGAACGGTGACTTTAGTGAGCAATTCTTAAGCAAATACCAGAAAAAATGTCAAACAGAACCATACACAGATCCAATTATTCAAAAGGCGCACAACGTTTTATACAAAGAATTTTCAGAAGAGGAAATTAATACAATTGGCTCATGGGTTAATGGATGGGACATTACTACTCTAAGTCGCCTACAGAAACTCCATTTATTAACGAAAATGTTTTTTAAACCAAAAATGCTTAAAAAGATTAGTTCCGCAAGAACTATGGCCTACGGATTTAGTAAATGTAGAGACTGGGGATTTTGAGATATGATAACAGTATTTTTCTTTTGACATATTTTTTTGGGGGATTGAACACCAATTAGTATCAATTTAGCTTAACAACACTATCCTTAAGTAGAAAAGAATTTTGCCCTTCTATGTGTCAGAAATACGATTTTAATTATTTTTGATAACAGAAACAGGATGACATGGATGAAAAGTAAATCAAAAGCTTTTATCGCTCTCGCACTAGGCATTATCTTTCTCACACTTGCTATATCGACAAATAATTTCGCAATCATTCAGGATATTATTGTAGAAATAACTGAAAGTGCAACTGCAGGACTTCCTCTACCCTAGGTGGTTTTCATGGCTTGGCACAAAAAACCAAAGACTAATTTAACTAAACTCCGAATCTTACGAACTATTGTTCAACTAGTGATGTTTCTATTAATGAACTTGACTATTTTCTCGATCGGTGCAACTTGGCTTGTTTTACCAGTTGTTATGCCTAGGACATTTTTTACAACTTCTGAAGGGGCATTTGATTTATTACAGAGAATGTTAACAATGGCACTCCTCCCATTAATCCCACTTGCCTCATTTTTCCTTATTGGAGCTATTTTTGGCAGACTCTTTTGTGCTTGGGGATGTCCATTTGGTTTAGCTCAAGATCTAATAGGTTTCATTACTTCTTGGATGAGAAAATTTGAGCCGACCCAAGAAACAAACCAAAATATGAGGCAAATTGGTGATTTTATTACTGTAGTAGTTATCCTTGTTTCAGCCTTTATTGGAATTGGTGTCGGCTTGGGAGAAGAAGCCTCAATGAGGGCATCATTTGGGCTATTTAGGTATCAGCCGTGGACTTTATTAAGCCCTGCGACATTCTTATTCGTTATGATCCCTGGTCTTTTCTATTGGGGTGGAATAGAGAACCTCTACAATTGGGATAAATTTGTACATATTGATATTTTATTCTGGGTTCGGTTAGTTATCTTTATATTTGCACTAATTCTTGTAATTTATGTACCTAAAGGGTGGTGTCGCTGGTTTTGCCCTGTAGGAATAATTATGGGGCATATAGGAAAGAATTCGTTTGTAGGTATAGGACGAAATATCTCGAAATGCACACATTGTGGGTTGTGTGAAGACGTTTGTCCAATGGGAGTTAAGGTTCTTGCTCACCCCCCTGAGAAAGTGAGAAGTTTACACTGCACAAATTGCCTTGATTGTGTTGCAATCTGTCCCGAGGATGCAATGGAGATAAGATTTCCTTAAAGAAATGCTATCAATAGTTTTACAGAGTTATCTAAACATTTTTACAATTATTCTCTGGACTTTAAAAAGACTAGAGAGAAATTTAAACCGAAAAAGAATAAAGTGGAATCAATAACTAACATCTTAATCATTTAAAAATGCTTTAAGTTTCTCTCTTAATTTAAAGGTTAACAAAAACTTTGATTATCGATTCCAACGTAGTCGTTCAATTTCACGGTCTTTCTTCAATTTTTTCTTAATGCTTTTATAATGATTAGAGCAAAGATGAACTCTAGTCTTTTTGTCGCGGATAGCTAGGTTTAGTTCTGCTTGTTTTATAGCTGCTCCGGCTTTTTGACGAGAAACGGTCTTTTTACTCTCTTTAGAACAACCATCGACGTCACAAATTTTTTTTGAAGCGATAATTCTCACCAACTTTAAGAAGAATATTTTCAATCTATGGAGTCAATTCAATGTGTCCAGGTGTGGGACGGAAAATGAATTCTGTGGTTTCGAGCTCTGTTAAAGAAATCCCAGGTACCTTAAGGATTTGAAGAATTTCTTCTTGGCCAAGTTCCTTATCATGTAAGACTGATTTTTTCAATCGAAGAACTCCATCACAGTAGTGTTCCACAGCTTTTACAATATTTGGCGTATGTACATCTGTATGTAAGGTTAGAATACTGACAATCCCCATTTCTTTATCAGTAGCAATTTTGTGCTGTAAAAAAGCCATAGGAGGTTTTAGTGTGTCTGAAACTAGCAAAATAGTAGTCAAAGAATCTAGAACCCCCCTGACAGGTTGAGATCGTACATGTAATAAAGAACGTCGTATTTGATCAGTGACTTGTCTAGGTTGAGTAATATCTTGAATCATATTCTCTCCAGCTGCCATCGGTCTTCCCTCTGAGTACCCAAACGGATTCGAGAAAGCATCTAAAAAAATTAATCTTTTCGTCTCAAAAGTGACCTCTGAGATATTGTAGGGAATGAATAATGGCGCGTAATGCGAAAGTAAATGTTCTGTTGCTAAAATATAACCATATTCTCCTGTTCTTAACCCCTCTGACAAAAATTGTACTAAAATGTGTTCAGTATTGATACCTACTTCATCTTCAACCAATATGATTGAACCACGAGGTACCCCGCCACCGAGGGCATCATCCAATAGAGGAATCCCAAATTTTGCACGATCTTCCATTGTTACGATTTCTCCAAAAATTCCATAAGTTTTACATAGTTTAAATCCGAAATTATTAACGATGACCCTGTTGTTTCAATATTTCAAGACTTAGGGCCCCTTAAAATTTCAGAATGTATGGTTTATAATATTACATCTAACTTAAGCTTAAAAATTGCTTGTTTTGCTCCTAATAATTGAATAAAAAATTGTTTATTCTGTATTAATCTATCATTTCTAGTCACGTTTAGTAGTTATGATAAAGAATTTAGGATTAATATTGTTAAATTTAAATTAACATTAAATATTAAATTATTATTTTCGATGAAATTCAATTACCGGGATATTGGAAAATGAAGATCGAATTTATTGGAGTACAAACGCCATTAATCACATTTAAGGATAAAGATATAACAAAAGTAATATTAGAATCGCTGAAAACCAATAAAATAGAATTACAGGACGAAGACATTATCATCATTGCAAGTAAGGTCATCTCGATAATGGAAGGTGGTCAACGTTCGTTATCAAATATTACTATAGTACGAAATGAAGCAAAAAAGACAGCAAAGACTGCAAAATTAGACCCACGATTCGTGGAAGTTGTTTTTAACGAGTCTGATGAAATTTTTGGAGCAGTTCCTGGTGCCGTTCTTGCTTTACGAGATAATGTACTTCAAGCTAATGCAGGGGTAGATCAAAGTAATGCTGGTGGAGAAGATTTCTTAATTGTACTACCTCGAGATCCTATTAACAGTGTAGAGAGAATCCGTAAAGAGATTATTACTAAAACAAATAAAAAAATTGGAGTGATAATTTCAGATTCTAAAACCCACCCATTAAGGCGGGGAACCTCTGGATTTGCCCTAGCAGTAGCAGGATTCGTACCCATAATTGATGATCGTGGAACAACAGATATTTACGGACGTTTAATGAAGGTTACTACCCGTGCAATTGCTGATAATTTAGTTTGTGGAGCTGAAATCTTGATGGGGGAATCTAATCAGAAAGTTCCAATAGTACTGGTTCGAGGATGCAAAGAGATTAATTTTCAAGAAATTAAGGACAATGAAAAAAATAATCAACTCATGAAAATGTCTCCTCCGCAACATTGCATGTATATGGGCCCCCTTTGGTATAAAAAGCAATAAAATTTTTTACTCTTTAAGGATAGAAAAGTCTATGATTATTAGAGGAATACTAGGTGAAAAATCTGTTGGTGATAATGAGTCTACTCGAGTGATGGGGGTTATCAATCTCTCACCTGGATCTTTTTTTAGAGGGAGTGTCAAAACGACTGTTTCGGAAATCCGACTTCAGCTAGAGAAAATAGTTGAAGAAGGTGCTGATTTCGTAGATGTTGGCGCTATTTCAAGTGCTCCATCTTTTATATATGATAGTAAGGAGAAGATATCTGAATCAACGGAAATGAAGCGTATTTCTCATTTCTTCAATATCTATCATGAAATTGGTATTGATATCCCTGTGTCAGTCGATACACAATCAGCTAAAATTGCTGATTTTGCACTTTCTCGTGAAGCTACCATAATTAATGACATTTCTGGTTTTAAATCAGATCCTGCACTTCCATCTGTGATTTCTGATCATAGTGCTTCAGCTATAATAATGAGCTGCCATAATAATCCAGGAGATGTCTATTTAATCCCAGAAATTATCAGTGAATTAAAAAAAAGTTTAATCTTAGGCATTAATGCTGGTATAGAAAAAAAAAGGATTATAATTGATCCTGGAATCGGATCCTGGGTTCCGCAAAGACAAATTGAGGATGATTATTCAATAATCGCTAATCTATTGAAGCTTCGTAAATTGAAACAATGTATTCTAATTGGAATCTCACGTAAATCCTTTATAGGGAAAATATTAAATGTTCCTCCTGAAGAAAGATTATGGGGGTCGTTAGCTGCAACTTCAATAGCTGTACTAAATGGTGCACATGTTGTCCGGACTCATGACGTTAGAGAAACAAAAGATGTATGCATAATTACAGAATTTATTAAAAGAATAAGTGAAAAAGAAACTTCTTAAACAAATGATTTCTTTATTTATATTAGAATAGAGCAGGGTTATTGGTTTGAAATGGCAAATTTAGATGAATTTTTTAGTGATGATACTGATCGTAATGTGCAAACACTTGTAGAAGTGACCAAGAAATTCTTCGTGTTCGTATCTCAGCTAGCAGAAATTGTTGACGAATTAGAAAAGAACTACAGTATATTATCAACGAAAATTGATCAAATGTCTCAAACATCTGGATCAATTACTCCTTCTACTAGTCCACTTACAGCCCCTCCTATCTCCCCAAGCACCTCTTCTGCACCAACGCAA
>JBHLKC010000203.1:0-6260 GCA_048887065.1 Candidatus Hodarchaeota archaeon | reverse complement strand
TGCTAATGGTGAAAGACCTTCCACAACATACAAACCACTTGAAGATTGTCCAAGTGATGCCCGAATATAACAGGCAGCAGCTTCATTATCCCAAATGGTGGGAATAGACATAGTTTCGTTTAATTTTTTCCCCCCTAGAAGCTGAATTGCGTGTCGGGCTGTTTCTGCTCCTAAACCTTCCAATTCAGGGATTTTTCTACGTGAATGTACTGTTTTATAAGTGTCTTTCCGATCGTCGCCTTCCTTTGCATGTGTTTCAATTTCACAAGTAAATTCTGTTAGCCTAGAAGCACCTAAAACCCCATTGGTATTTCCTATAGCGAATCCACCAGTTTCTAATATCATAGATGTTCCTACAGTTTTAATACGTTCATCAACAGCCTTTGCTTCTTCTATGATTAGCTGGGAGTAGGGCACCAAATCCGAAGTAGTAATCGCTAACAAATCATCAGATAAAATACCTTCCTTTCCCTCTTCTATTGGATGACAGAAAGATTGAAATCTCTTATCTTTTACTGTAAGACTTCGATTTGTTGAATAACATTCTTGTATATTCTTTTTAATTCTTTCAAGGTCATTACCAGAAGAAGAGGTGAAGCTAACGCGAAATTTATTATTAGAAGTCTTTTTAGCAACTTTTACAGCATTACCAGATATTAAACCATCATTAGCTTCGACCATCCCCTCCAAGATTTTTAAATTCGATTTATTCATAAAGTATATGAAAATTTCAAACTGTGCTTCAGAGTCTAAAGAACGTGCAAATTTCAATCCCGTATCGAGTTGTGACTTTAATTCTGATTTTAAATTCTCAAATTCCATTGTACAAATCTCCTATGCCTGTCCCCCAAAAGTTACCTCTGAAAATACTAATTTAGGCCCACCGTCGCCAACTGATAATGGATACTGATCCGATTTACCACATCCTCCAAAATAACCTGATTCTAATTCTAAATCCTTTGTGGCACCTTCAACTTTAGATAAGAGGTCTAGAATATTCCCAGATAAACTAACTTCGCGTAATGGATATTGTTTTTCCCCTTTTTCAACCCAATAACCTCGTATTGCCTTAAATACGAAGTTTCCGTCTCCTCCAACTTGTCCTCCAGAAGTTTGAATAGCATATACACCAGTTCCTAATAGCTCAAGTGCTTCTTCTTCTGTTAAATCTCCAGGCATAAAATACGTGTTAGTCATTCGTGGAATAGGATAAAATCCAAAATGTAATGCACGAGAATTACCAGTTGGTTCCTGATTCAAATAATTGGCTGTACCTCGGTTATGAAGGTAATGTTTAAGAATCCCTTTTTCAAGGATGATTGTTTCATTTCCTTGAATACCCTGATCATCATATGGTACCCAGAGGCCTCCATATTGTTTAATATCAGGGATTCCACTATCAATAATTGTTACGCACTCAGTACCTAGCTTTTCCCCTATTTTATTAGTTAGAGGACTTGCTCCCATAGCAACAAAATCTGCTTCACTTAAGTGACCAAAACTTTCATGGGCTAGTACCCCAGTCAAATTATTCTCTGTAAAGCCCCGAAATCTACCTGCAGGACATGCTTTTGCATCTAGTTGTTCTTTTGCATTGCTTCCCGCTCTCTCCCCAATTACTTCAGGAGAATACTCTGATGTGTTGAATATTTCAAGCCCACGGGTCCCTCCAAAATGAGAATAACCATAAACAAGATTACCTTCTTCGGTTTTGGAAGTTACTGTACAAGTCAAATCAATCACTTCAAATTCCCAATCGATAATTGATTGATCACTATTTGTAAGGATTTTTTGACCATAAAGTTCCCCATAACGTCCTTTAATGTTGCTAATATTCTTCCCGTGTTCTCGCGCTTGCTCAACAACCCGATTTACTAGATCGATTTTATAATCAAGATCTTGACTTGATGGATGTTTTTTTATTAGAAAATCAGCTTTTTTCATTTTTCCACTTTTAACAGGAGAAGAGGAATCAAAATCAAGCTTTAATTTGACAGCAGGAGCAGTAGCTTTTGCTAGCTTGCATGCTTGCTTTGTTGCATCTTCGATAGCGGTTCGGTCATTGCTTGCAGTAAAAGCATACCCTGATGCACCTTCATAGTAACATGTGATCCCTACTCCAGAACGAACTCGAATTAAAATGTCTTTCCACACATCATTCATCCGTTCTAGTGTTCTGAGCATCAAATGGTCTTTTCTAGCCTCAACGAAGCTAGCACCTAATTCTTCACCAAGTGAGACTGCATTTTGGAGTTTATCAATCATTCTAGGCACCTTGAATTCTCTTACATTGAAATTTTCTAGCTAACTGAAAAAAATTATGAATACTGCTAATTCATTAATAATGCTAATTATGTTCTTCTAACCCAAAATCAATTATATAAATCTATAACGTCACAATAATGAAAAATTTAAGAAATAATAGAGTCTACCAGAGCATTGGTAATACACTGAAGACCACCTTCGAGTTCTGTGTTACTGGGATACCCAAAACCAATACGCATGAACCGTTTATCAACCTCAAACCAATGGCCAGGTGCTACGAAAGTTTTGTAGGTTTCTTTCAGATTTGTATAAAATAAATCTAAGTCTAGATTAATTTCCTTTTTAATTCTCGGAAAACTAATACACCCACCTTGTGGTTCTATCCACTCCAGATAGTTATTCCCAGCCATCCACCTCTTCAAAAGTCCAAAATTGGTGTTTACATGTTCTTGGATATTCTTTAGAAACTGGTATTTCTTTTCAACATAAAAATGCGTTGCAATAACCTCATCGATAATAGAATTACAGATGTATATCAATTCCTTAGCAGCTAAGAATCTCTCGATTAGTTGAGCATCTTGATTTATCAGCCAGCCTGATCTGATTCCAGGTAATCCATATGCTTTGGAAAATGAAGAAACACTTATAATCTTTGGGCTTAGCGTAGCTGCAACTGGAGGAGGGTTATTGGTCATATCTCTATATGTTTCATCTAATATTAAATAACATCCTTTGGATTCAATAATTGAAACAATCTCATTTAGCTCTGTTTCTGTTAATATTGTTCCTGTTGGATTTTGTGGATAAGTTAGACTAATTAATCTGGTGGTTGGTTTTATAAGCTCTTCTAGCTTACCTAGATCTAATTTAAATTTCTCTTCGAATGATAATCTTAAGTAATCTATCTGACAGCGAATTGCTCTTGGTGTTTCTATATTTGCTACGTAATTGGGGTGTAGAAGCACAACATGATCACTAGGCTTTAATAAGGAAGTAGCAGTAATAAATAAAGCTCCCGCGGCCCCTGTTGTAATTAAAACGTTATCTAGCTGAATTCCATCTCCCTCAGTAGCTATTGTTTGTCGCAGTTTTGGGTTTCCTAAATGATCTCCGTAACTGAGCACGACGTTATCCAGATCTATTTCTAAGTCTCCTAAAACTGCGTCAGGTACCGAGCTTTCTGCTAGATTGTATTTAATTTTTTCATAACCGTACTCTTCAGGAGACTCTTTTTCTATTGGAGTTCTTCGATAAGCTAAGTGTCCTGTATTATAATCTTTATTTGATAATAGTAAGTTATTTTTCATCATATTTTTCACAAACTAAATGACTTCAAATAGATTCAAGAGTAAAGCTATCAGGATAAACTTTTTTTCTTTTTGACGATTGTCCAAGTCTTAAAGGTCATGAATCGAATATTTTAAGTTAAAAAAATTATGACTATAAAGTTAATGATATTTTTATTCCTTTTAGTTTATGAAAAAAGAATGTAGATAGATGAGTAAGAATAATAATTAATAAAATTAAAAATAGGGTCATTAGAAGATCTTGAGATTGATATCCAAATACAAATATACCCCAACCTATCAATATCCATTGAAAGAAATACATCACGGTAACATTTTTACTCCAGATGAATAGTACATTATATACTGAGCTTAGAGGAAGTTTTTCGACAAATAGATGACAAAAACAAAGCCAAATTAATACAGAACCAATGGTTAAAATAATAGCTATCGGACTAGGATGGTCCATGCTACCAGATTGAAATAGTGGATCTATTAACCTTATTACTTCTCCGATAATAATGATTCCTTTCCCAAGATTCCTTAAGCCTATAATGAAGCTTATTATGAAAAGAATAATCCCTATTTTGCTTGAATTAGATATTAGTTGATCAATGTTGGAGTCTAATCGAAGACGTTGTCCTAAGACCATGCCTATGAGAGGGTAAGTTAACCATGGGAAAACTGGGAAAAAAACATTTGAGTTCGTTCCCCATAATGAGTTCAGAAAGATGTTTATGAAGTAAAATCTAGTCATTTGTCCCCATAAGAAAGGAGATGAAATAATAACTAATATCGCCAAAAGAACATAATATAAGTCTTTTTTAATATACTTAGTGGCGATGGCCATAAAAATCATTGATAATCCAGCACATTGTAAAATATCCACAATAAAATAGGAAGAATATGGTGTAAGAACTATATTCATATCAGATTCATACAAAGCTAGCTCAAACTCCTCTAATCCAATAAATAGTGGAATTGAAAAGCGCAAAATATTTAAAATATACCCCAAGACAATTAGTTTAATCCCACGCCGAATTCCATAGTGGAAACGTTCTATTGTATTTTGTTCAGTAAATTTAAAACATATACCCATTAAAATTAGGAAAACTGGTGCTGCTGGGATCGTTCCCAAAGCTATTATGAATAAACCAATGAAATTTCCTTTAACTGTTATATCTCCATATATAAGGACAGTATGCTGCATAATCATGAAAAGAATTGCCAATCCTCTGGCAAAATCAAACGTGTGGATTCGAGGGAATTGAAATCTTTCACTAGGCACCTCTCCTTCTGCGTCGACTTGAAGTTGTTCTAAAGATGCATATTCCTGCATTTTGGACAAACTCATTTCAAAAATAATTAACTTGAATTCATGGAGAATTGTTCATAGTCTCTAATGAGATGTATAACATTGACCTTACTGTATATTATTATATGATAAATCATTCTGGCATCTTTTCTGACAGAGTTCAAGAACATTACCCAGGAACTAAAGTAACTGCACATCTTTCAAAGAGGAGAGTTATAAATTTGAGCGAAGAAAGAAAAAAATTGAAGAATAAAAGAAAAAAAAGAAATACTATTGTTTTAAACCTTCGTATACTGCTTTTGAGATTTGTATGTCTTGGACTGCAACCCCTGTTAAATCAGCTACCGTAATTTCCTGATCCGACGCGCGTTGAAATTTCTTATTGCTTATCATTCTACCTAGCTCAACTAATTCTTCTTTAACAATCTTTCCCTCTTTCAACGCATGAAAACATTCCCCGCGGCTCTGAGCTTGGGAGACACTATCCACAATTACTCGATCAGCTTTTTGTAGGATCACAGGATCCAATTCTTGTTTTTCAGGGGTATCTGATCCCATTGCAGTGATATGTGTTCCTTCTTGGATTTGATCCGCTGTCAAGAGTGGTGCCTTGGCGGGAGTACATGTGACAATAAGATTGCAAGACTTCGTTATATCCTGAATATCCATGGTAGTTTGAATCTTAAATCCACAATTTTCCATTTCGTTCTGATATTTGTCTAATCCTTCTTGAGTTCTCCCCCAAACTAGAGCTTTTCGACAGGTAACAACAGACTTTAAAAATTCTACCTGCATTTTACCTTGAATACCATAACCTAAAATGCCAATTTGATGAACATCTTTAGGAGCAAGATATTTAGCAACCACGGCTCCTGCTGCTGCTGTTCTAACATTAGTCAAGTGACCCTCATCAAGAAGTATACAAATAATTTCTCCTGTTTTTTGACTAAATAGAATGTTTAATCCATGAATTGAAGGAAGGCCAATTTTGGGATTATCATAAAAACCTTGAGCAATCTTAACAACATAGTAATCCCCTCCTTTGATAAAACCATATTTTATATGACAATCTCCTGGTGGATCCTCAAAAATCATTTCCCCCACGGGAGGAACTACAACTTTACCTTGAGAATAAGCAATAAAACCTTCTTCGATAAGCTTTAATGGATCAATTTTTTTTAAAATTCTCTTTATTTGGTCTAATTTGATAATTTCAGTCACTTATTATCATCTCTCATTCCTGACTTTTTATATTGTTAGTCAGTTAAACCTGCATATCGACATACTATTTCAAAGCTGGAAACAATAGCTTTCGCCACTAGGGTAGCCCTTTCTTTGATTAATTCTCCTTCTTCATCTAATGTCCCTAATCCAGGTGTTAAGAACATATTCGC
>JBHLKC010000202.1:4955-6304 GCA_048887065.1 Candidatus Hodarchaeota archaeon | reverse complement strand
CTCACTCTATAAGGCCCTTCCATGGTGAACTTGACGTCAGCTGAGGTGACTGCTTCTCCATCATGCCAAGTGGCGTTCTCAAGCAGTTTGAAGGTAAACTTCTGTCCAGCTTGTAAGCCACCACCTGCAGTAGTTGATTCAATGGTCCAGTTATAAGCTAAATCTGGAATTGGATCCCATGTGTAAGGATCGAGGTTATATAGACCGCTATAGATGTAACCAAAGACCATTATGGAGTATCCTTCTGTAGCTACAGTAGGATTGGTACTTTCCCAGCCTTCTGAGAAGCAATAGCGGTAGGTACCACCATAGGGACCACCATTAGCTTCTTTCAGACGAACTTTTGTAGCTGCTGCATAATTATCACCATTGGTTATACCAGAACCTAAATTATGGAAGTAACCTTCCCATTTGTCGGTTCGGTATGCGTCGGTGTATGCTGTATTGTACATGACACACATTGGTTGTTCATAAGCCAGCATATCAACAGCAATGATAGCTTTCTCTTTAGCTTCTTCTGCTGTTGAAGCAGCCATCATAGCATCAAGAGCAGCGTCGACAGTGGCGTTGTCAAGGTGATAAAACATGTCTGAATAAACTTCACCAGTACGGAAGAAGTCGAACATGCTTTGAGGTGGGCCAGCTTTGCCTATGCCCCAGCTGAAGCAGATTGCGTTGACGCCACCAGCTTCAAATTCGTCCATGAGGAAGGAAAAGTCTTTTTCAACGACTACTCCATCAATTCCCATTTCATGCATGCCGTCCATAGCGACTTGTGCGCAGATAATGGCAGGATCCCAGCCTGCGGAGGCACCCATGTTGACGGTTATATGGGTAGGTTCGCCTGCGTCCAATACACCATTACCATTCTTGTCGTAGTCTCGCCAACCATCGCCATCTAAGTCCTTAAAGCCAGAAGCTTCGAGAGATGCGTTACCAGACTCAATGTCTTTGTCGTAGAAGTGAGTTTCCATCTGGCTCTCAACTTCCCATTCAACTGCAGGGACAGGAATATAACTATCTAAAGGTGAACCAGCACCTGCAACGGCTTCCAAGACGGCTCGGTACTTATCTGCACCAAAGGCTATTGCACGACGAAAACCAGTGATGTTGGTTGGGAATATTTGACAGTTGTAGGACAACTGCCGATACTGCATGGCTTGAGTAATGTTAATCTGAACTCCATTGACACCAATGAGACTAGGTAGGAATTCTGGTCCTACTCGTTCGTCGTATGCATCAAGTCCTTGAGCTCCTCCTGTTGACAAAGCCATTAACGCTTGAGCTGTGTCTTCGGAGGGGTACACGACGAATACTAATTCATCGAGGTATCCACCTTGTGGACGAAA
>JBHLKC010000202.1:0-4855 GCA_048887065.1 Candidatus Hodarchaeota archaeon | reverse complement strand
CGGCGATAGATCACTTTAACGTTTTGTGTATCCGAGATATTCACGTTCCATCCTTCAATGTGTTAATTGAATTACTATTCTGCTCATATTTCATTTTATGAGCTTTGTTAAACTTCCTAGGTTTTTGATATTGCGATTTAACAACAAATTCATTTAGTAAGATTCCAATCATCGTCCCAATCAGAGCTATGGGAATCATAAGAAAAAACACAATTACAACGGTTTCTGCAGTTTGAACAAAAACAAAGATATCACTTTCTCCTGGAAATACTCCCAAAAATGCTGGAAAGGATCGTGTGAACGATGTCAGCAATACGGTTAACACAACAGCTAGACCCATCGATAAGTACGAGTCTTTAATATCCTCGTTAAGAAGTCCAATAAAGGTTGTAGGTACAAGTAAAAAGATTACCGCTGTTATTGTATTCAAAGGGATAATATCGGTAAAAGAGACATGAAAAATCGTACTTGCAACAATAGCTGCTCCAACTGATGAAATTATGAATGTAGAGATTCGGTTTGATTTTGATGATAGCATTCAAAACCCCTATATGAATTCTTCGTGTAGAATACAAAATCCAGACTTATTAATCTTTCAACCATATTTTATACGTGGATCCAAGACTCCATATAAGAGATCAGCTAAGATATTCGCGATGATGACAGTTACAGCAATCATCCAGAAGATAGCTTGGGTTACTGGCCAATCAAATGCTAGGAGAGCTTGGAAAAGTAATCGACCCATACCATACCAAGCAAAGACAGTTTCAGTCAGAACTGCACCACTGACAATAAATGCGAAGCTTATAGCTATTACTGTGATGAGAGGTAAGAATGCATTACGTAAACCGTGTTTGAATAGTACTGTTCGTTCCGCAAGACCTTTAGCTTTAGCTGTAAGTATATAATCTTCGGTTAAAACTTCTACTAAGGTATTACGCATGAGTAGCATATACCCACCAAATAAACCTAAAGTGAGTGTGGTACATGGTAAAATCAAATGCCATATCAGATCCACTAAACGGGATACGGGATTTGTAGGAATCGGATAACTTAGAGACTTGCCCATTGGGAAGATAGGTATGAAGAATGCAAAGAATAGGAGGAGCATCATGCCAACCCAGAATACTGGAACGCTATACAAGGAGAGACCAACAGTGATAAAACCTGTATCTAATTTACCTCCATGACGACTAGCAGCTATAATTCCAGAGACAACTCCCAGCAATATTGAAGTAACGGTAGCAGTTCCCATGAGGATGATTGTATTGGGTAGCCGTTCCATAATTTCTAAACTAACTGGACGATTAGAATCGAAGCTTTGGCCGAATTCAAGAGTAACCATATTTCGCATATACAGCAAGAAATGGTTGAACCATTCAGCAAAACCTGCATTTTGTTCAGGAATCCCATATTGTTCTCTTAATAAAGCGATTGTATCAGGTTCCATTCCAGGTTCGATATATAAGGTCATAGGATCCATTCCAAGGACAAAGATAGGAAGACGAAAGAGGAAGAAGTTAAAAACTAATACAGTAAAGAAAAGGACGATAGCAATGAAAAACCGTTTAACCAGATATGTTCTTAAGCTCATAGTAATACCTTCAACTAGAATTTTCTACAAAATAATGTTAATATTGCGATCAGTAAAGTATTAATAAATCTATTGAAATAAGCAAATATCTTCTTTCAGGTGAGTTCATTTGAGTGGAGAATATGAAGCTCGGGGCCTTATCGCAACGCGACCGACTCTGAAGTGGTTCATTGTTATAGGGATTGTCATCGTGATTATTGGGATCTTAATTTATGAGATTCTTTTTCCCTTTATTGGTTTTATATTATTTTGGTTAGGTTTTGCGATTATCTCTTTATCGTTAATAACTCTATTATTTCTCTGGTTATCTGACCGGATCCTTCCTAAACCAAAGTATTAAGCTTGGTTTCCTCTACTCAAAAGGAGCATTTTTTATTCTTCTTTTGAAACTAGGGTGTAATGACCTTAACACCTTGGAAAGGTTGGGATCTATCGTAATAATTCCGTCCAACTATGTTAGAGTCGAGAAAAACCAGAATATAGAAATACCAACTCCAAGTTCCACTTTCATCCGCCTCATTTAAAAGATCTGCGTCTTGTGGTTCAATAGAATAACCCCAAGAGACAGAAACGTTTTCTTTAGGAAGAACATCCTTGAAAAAATATTCCCGTCCGTGAAGGTAAATAGGTTCTAGCCCATTTAAAAATACATATCCTCTTATTGAATTGAATTCGAAAGTGGAAAACTGAGATGGATTCCGTATACTAGCAAAGATTATTAAATTCTCGATGTCATCAGTACTATTTTTTTCAATAATAACTTCATTTATCTGAAATTGGAATTTAACTACTGTATCATATGCATCGATTTCATATAAAACTGAATAGACCAGTATTGTAGAGAAGATAAGAATTAGTGCAAACCAAGTGAGTAGAATGATTTTCCCCATTTCAACTTACCTTTTGAACTAATATTTTACATACGTTTTAAATAGGATCTTCAACTTACACGGTATTTTAATTGGATTCTGTTAATTGGTTTATTAAAGTATTAATAAATCTATTGATGTAAGCAATTTATTATCATGCTTCCAACCTACTTTTTAACAGATACCGTTAGATTAATAAAAGGAATTAAAAGAGTGCTCAAAAACACCTGTAACTGTCTTCTCAATAAAAGTGATATTCAAGGTTAAAAAAGTGCTCTTATTAAGGGGTGTATAAAATGGAAAAACGTAAAATTATTCACCGTAAAAGTAGATTTAAGCGCGCTTCAGAAGTTTGGAAGCGATACTACGAGGTAAAACATGGACTCGTCGGAATTGTAATAATAGGATTTTTTATTTTCCTCGCTCTAAGTGCTCCTTTGCTTTTTCCGAAATACCCAGGTATCTTAGCCCGTATTGGACCTAATTATGCTGCTCCTGAATGGTTGCAATTTACGGATCCAGATTCACCACCTTACCAAAATTACATCCCAGATTCAAAATTTGAGGATGATTCGTCATGGATTTTCAGCACTACAGACAACCAAACAGGAACATACGAGTATGACACGACTAATTTTGTTACAGGTACAAGATCTGCTAAGTTAACCCTCATAGATAACAGTAGTACTGAAACGTTCGATACTCAAGTGAAAACAACGACATCCTTCCCGTATGCCTATACTGATCCAAAATGGGTGGAAATCAGGTTTTATTTGAAATCCAGGTTTAACGGCACTATAAGCACAGGAGCTGTAACTCCTTATATAAATGTAGTCCAACCTCCAGGGTACCCACAGCATCTTGGATATTTTGAACAAGCACATCCTTATCCAACTGAGTGGAAAGCATTTACTCGTTCACTTCATTACCTTGGATACTACTTTACGTTCCAAAAGGGCAGAACTGTTACATTTGAATTCGGATTGAACTTCTATGAAGACGCAGATCCTGAACAAACAGGTAGCGTAGAATTCTGGATCGATAGCGTAGAGATTTTTGTTTCTCCCCCCTATTGGGGTCCTTTCGGAACAACCGATAGAGGTCAAGATGTCCTTGCCCAGCTCTTCTGGGGAGCCCAGGTTTCACTATATATTGGCCTAGTGGCAACTTTCATTGGTGTTACTGTAGGCCTTTTTGTCGGGCTGGTATCAGGGTTTTTTGGTGGAGCTGTTGATGAACTTCTTATGCGTATTGTGGACTTCTTTTTGATTATGCCAGGTTTGCCAATTATGATGGTTCTATCAGCTATCCTCTCTCCGAGCTTGGAGGTGACAGTATTTATCATCGCAATTTTTGCCTGGCCTGGACCCTCTCGAGTTATTCGGTCACAGGTTCTTGTGGAAAAAGAGAAGGCATACGTTGAAGCAGCTAAAGCTGCTGGTGCAGGTGATGTTTATCTCATCTATAGACATATTTTCCCAAATGTTTTAACACTGGTTTTTGTCCAGCTTGCCACTGGGGTCTCCAATTCTATTATCAGTGAAGCTGGTTTGAGTTTCCTTGGACTAACCCCACAGGGTCTTGTTTCTTGGGGACGTATGCTTCAAGCAGGTTATGCGACTGGTGCGATGACTATTGGGGCATGGTGGTTTGTTATACCACCTGGTCTATTTATTGCACTGCTTTCAATGGGATTCGTCTTTATTGGATATGCCGTTGATAAAGCGATGAATCCACGGCTACGAAAACTGTAGGTGAAATCAAAATTGTTTATTCGCGTTGAGGATCTAACTATATATTATCGCATGAGACGTGGAGATTGTCAAGCTGTCGAAGGAATCTCCTTCGATATCGAAAAAGGGGATTCAGTTGGGCTTGTCGGCGAATCAGGCTGCGGGAAAAGCACTGTTGCTTTCTCTTTCCTCCGTTTGTTACCATTCCCTGGCGAGATCATGGGAGGTCATATTTATTACGATGATCAAGATCTGGCGAGCTTAACTGAGTCAGAAATGCACGACATACGCTGGAAGAAAATTTCCATGTGCTTTCAGGGTGCTATGAATGCTCTCAATCCTATTATTAGGATTAGTGATCAAATTGTTGAGGCAATGATGCAACACGATGATACACTCAAGAAAAAAGAAGCTTTGAAGAGAACGATGGAACTCTTCAAATTAGTAGGATTGGATCCTAGTCGTGTACACCATTATCCATTCGAGTTTAGTGGGGGAATGAAGCAACGAGCAATGATGGTAATGGCTTTAGCTTGCAATCCCGAATTCATTATTGCTGATGAACCAACAACAGCGTTAGACGTCACTGTACAAGCTCAAATCATGGAACTTCTTCGAAAACTCGTCAAAGAGCTTAACATTACTCTCATGCTTATCAC
>JBHLKC010000201.1:0-6306 GCA_048887065.1 Candidatus Hodarchaeota archaeon | reverse complement strand
GGATAAAAGCTTTTAGAGTTATCAAAAACATCCTTTTCAGGATGCTTGACCTCTATAGATGGATAATCAGTTAGATTAGGGATCAACCACGGATCGATGTTATTTGCAAGATATCCATCAGTTAAAATAACAATAGGTGTCATATATTTAATTGCGATTCTCACAGCTTCAATTACTATCTCAAAACAATCACCAGGTGTTTGTGGAGCACATATTGGTAAAGGAGCCTCTCCATTCCGCCCAAACATTGCCTGCAATAGGTCTCCTTGTTCAGGTTTGGTAGGCATTCCAGTACTTGGCCCAGCTCGCTGAACATTGATAACTATGAGAGGTAGTTCTGTAATAACAGCAAGACCTAGTGCTTCTGTCATAAGAGCAAATCCAGGTCCAGAAGTTCCTGTAGCGCCAATTGCCCCTCCAAAAGAAGCACCTATGATTGATCCAATTGCAGCAATTTCATCTTCAGCTTGAAAAGTCCGCACACCATAGCCTTTATACTTAACCAATTCATGAAGTAGATCACTAGCGGGTGTGATCGGATATGCACCAAAAAATAGATCTTTTTTTGCCAAATTTGCAGCAGTTATTAGACCAAAAGCTAGAGCTTGATTTCCAGAAATGTATCTATACAGACCTGGTTTCATTTTTGCTTTTGGTACTTGAAATTGAACCTTGAATAGCTCGTTTGTCTCTCCATAGTAAGCCCCAGCCTTTAAAGTCCTAAGATTCGCCTCTAGAATTTCAGGACGATGTTTGAATTTTTCTTCTAACCATGTAACAGTTGGTTCGAGGGGACGATCATAAAGCCATGATATTAACCCTAAAGCAAAGAAATTCTTTGTTAAATCTATTTGCTTATGAGATAATCCGCTATCTGCACCAACTGCTTCTCTATTCAATTTGTTAATGTTAACAGGAAAAACGCGATAATTCTTCAAGGAATTATCTTGCAAAGGATTTGTAGAATAACCAATCTTGGACAAATTCTTAGAAGTAAACGTATCTTTGTTAATAATGAGAATTCCGTTTGGTTTTAAATCAGATATATTTACTTTCAATGCTGCTGGATTCATAACAACAAGTGCGTCTAATTTATCTCCAGGTGTAAAGATTTCTTTTGAAGAAAAATGAATCTGGAAACCTGAAACTCCAGCCAGAGTTCCTGCAGGGGCTCGTATTTCCCCAGGAAAATCAGGTAGTGTGGAAACATCATTTCCGAACATAACAGAGGCAGATGTAAATTTTAAACCTGCCAATTGCATACCATCACCACTGTCTCCTGCTAGACGGATTACAACTTGTTCTAATCTTTCAATCTCTCTTTCTGGGACTATATTTTGTTTGTCTTCATGTCCACGCAAATCTTCCAATAATTATCACCTAAGAAAATAATGCAATTCTTTTTAGGCTCCTTCTCTTCGTTCTTGAGTAGGTTGTCCTGGTAGAACTGTGTAAACGCTTTCCGCAAAATAATCTATTAAATAATGAATGAAATCCCTTGCAGAAACAACCCCCACAAGTTTTCCTTGTTCAGAAATAGGTATATGCTGAAAAGTATTGTTGTACATAGTCATAACTAATTTCGAAATTGATTCACTACTTTCCATAATTAGGAAGTCTTTTCTCATGATTGTTTTAGCAAGAGCACCTTCAACTGCATCAGTTGTTCCCACCCAACGAACTATATTTCGCTCTGTCACAATACCGATTAAATTATCATTCTCATCTATAAGACAAGCGTAATCAATTTTTTTTTCATGGAATGATTGTAAAACATCCTTAATTGTTGCTGATTCTGGTAAAATATTGATCTCTTTTCGAATCAATCGTCTACATTGATCTTTTCGAAATAATGAAATTAATGAATCAGAAATTACATTAGGACTGATATCTACCATTATTTTGTCACATCTCATTTTATTTGCTATAAAGTAGAATTACGATTGACGTTATGATTCTATTGAATTGTTTGCCAATCAATTGTATGATAAAGATAATAATATTTGCAGTCAAAGAGAACTCGGAATGTAGACTATTACTGGCCTTTTTACTAATCACAGTTAACAATTATAAATTTGAAAAGCTTTTCTTCCTTTTTTCATAATGTATTCCACACCCTTGAATCCCTAAATTTTTTGATATATTACTCAAAACTATACTTTTATTATAGTAAATTAAGCGATTCCAGCCTAACTACCTTTTTAATTACGTTAGAATAAAAAAAATGCTAGAATTTATCCTAATATTAAGGATAAATAGAAAAGATTAAGATAGAAATGAAAAGAAGAGAAGAAGCTTTTTAGGATATTTTCCTATGCACAGAATTCTTCATATTCTTCAGCTGACATGAGTTTAGCTAGTTCTGCATCAAGATTTGAGGGGGTTACTCGTACAAACCAAGCTCCATAAGGATCGTCGTTGACCATTTCAGGAGTGTCTTCAACCTCCTCATTGATTTCAGTAACCTCTCCAGAAATAGGACTATGTACATCTGATACAGCTTTCACACTTTCTACTGAAGCAAATACCTCACCATGAGTAACGGTATCTCCAGGTTCAGGTAATTCGATCATCACTATATCCTTCAACGCCTTCTGAGCATAGTCACTAATACCGATTAAACATGAGCCATCATCCTCCACTCTGACCCATTGATGTTCTTTATAATATTTTACTTTGGGATCAAATTTATAGGACATTTTTAATAACTCCTTCAACGATATTCGTAAAGCACGAATGCTGTCCACCTATAATAAATATCGATTTTTTAATCCTATTGTCAGGAATAAGAAACCATGTCTGTCTTTCTATTTATTTTAACTCATTTGAAAAAGTGTTAAATAAAAAAATGGACAATTTCCAACATTTAGTCTTGTACAAAACAGAAAATTATATTATTAAATAATGATCTATTTGCAGAAAGTAAAGAAAAAGGATATATTTACTTTAACCAAGTGAAGTATAACAATTACTCAATCGTTATCCTTTATTTTACTCTCAATAGAGTTAAGAATAAAATTCCTCTTTGATATCTTTTATTTTTCTTAACTTAGGCCCTATGCAGTCAAAATAAACTCGTTATTAAAGATCAAATATTATCCAAAAAGCATAGAATCAATGAATCTCTTGCAACTAGTCCATGATGAGGTCGATATTCTTTCTTTTCCTTAAATTATTAATTTAATCCTCCAATTGCAATGAATGCTTTCGTTGCAGCAGTACTTGCTTGAGCTAATGAATATTGAGTATCTTTAGGACCGCTTGCATTCCCTGCAATGAAAACTCTTTCTTGTCCGATAGCAGAAACATCATCCACATTAGCAACAGTAAAAAATCCAGTTTTTTCGTCAATTATAATCCCAAGACTCTTTGCTAGTTCATTGGTTGCATCAGCAGGTTCGGCACCTATTGAAAGTACAACCATATCAGTTTTGTGAAGGACAAACTCTTGAGTAATTGTGTTTTCTACCTGTATTGTAATTTCTTGGGTATTTGGGTCTTCAAAAACCATAGATGGCTTTCCTCTTAAAAACATTACTCCTGCTACTCGAGCTTCTCGGAAAAGGCTCTCATAATTTGAAAAGGTTCTCATATCCATGTACATTATCGTCACAACTACTGTCTCATCCACTTTTTTAACCTTTTTAGCGAGATGAACCGTGTAGGTGCAACAAAATGATGAACAGTATTCATTAATTTTTTTATCCCTAGAACCAACACATGTAATAAAAGTTACACTCTTAGGACGGGTGTTATCTGAAGGACGGATGAAACTTTGGCTATTTCTGAGCATTTGAACAAGCTCAAGTGAATCTATGACATTTTGATATTTTCCCTTTCCATAGTTGGGTATCTTCGAACCGTCAAATGGAGTGTATCCTATCGCAATAATTATAGCTCCAACTTTGAATGAAGTCTCATTAGGGGTTAAAATAACTTCAAAACCATCTTCTATTTTCCTTGCTGACTTCAATTGAGTTTTTGTATATATTTTAACATTTTGGAGGGTTTGGAGGATTTGGAGGTACTTGTGGAGGTAAGTTTGTGCATCGACACCATACGGGAAAGTTGATCCTAACTTTCCGAAGATCCCACCAAGTATATCAGCGCGTTCTATAAGTATAGTTTCAATTCCTAGCTGGCCAAGATCTAAAGCCGCCTTAATCCCACTTAATCCGCCACCAACGACCAAAACGCTTTTTGACATATAATTTCACCTATCAAAACCACTAATTTTAATTGGTCCTAGTTCTCTAATCTGCTGGGTAAATTCAGTCATTACTTGGGCAAATCTTTTACCTTCAGACGCAGAAATCCATTCAAGACGAAGCCGAGTAGGTTCCCATCCAATTGATTTTAGGGCTTGAATAGTATTATTAATACGCTCTTCGGCTCGTAAGTTCCCCTCTAAATAATGACAATCACCAGGATGGCATCCTGCAACAAGAACGCCATCAGCTCCATTAATAAAAGCTTTAAGTATGAAAGCTGGATCTACACGACCTGAACACATTACACGTACAATTCGGACATTACTTGGATATTTAAGACGTGAAACGCCAGCTAAATCAGCACCAGCATAGCTACACCAATTACAAGCAAATACTATAATTATAGGTTCAAAAACACTGGTTTTTGTTTTCATGTCAGCTTGAGTCAATTTAATGTCTCCTTAGTTTAAGGTATCTCTATGGAAAGGGGCCCTACATTGGGTTGTTCTGCTTCATGAAGAATAGATTTAACTTGGCTTTCTATAATCTTACTAGGAAAGTGTTTAATGGTTATTGCGCTTACTGGGCAAATCACAACACAACTACCACATCCAGCACAGACCGCAGGGTTAACTAATGCCTTGATTGTTTTAATTGTTTCAACTTCTAATTCTATGGTCTTCTCTTCCAACTCAATCGCATTATAAGGACAAATTGCTTCACATCTACCACAACCCCGGCAAATTGATTGGTTTACTTCAGCAATTGCCCCTTCTGACAGTAAATATCCTGGCGCAAGTAAAGCCATAACCCTAACAGCAGCTCCGCTTCCCTGAAAAATACTTTCAGATGTAAATTTTGGATAATGACATGTCCCCGCAAGAAATATACCACTCGTGGCGAAATCTACTGGACGTAATTTCACATGTGCCTCAAGAAAGAACTTATCAGCTCCTCGGGGAACCTTGAACATCTGACTCAAGCTTTCATTGGGCTTTGGAACTAGTGGAACACTAAGTATAATTAAATCTGGATTTATTCTTAGAGTTCTACCTAACATCTCGTCGAAAACTTCTACTTTGCCATCAGGTTGGACATTAGGCGCCCTTTCATCAGAATAACGTACGAAAATTGTACCTAGTTGTCTTGATTTAAGATATAATTCCTCTAAATCCCCATAGGTTCGTATATCTTTATAGAGTATGAATATATTTGCATTTGGGTTACGTTCTTTGATACGAATACTATTTTTTATAGCACTAGTACAACATATCCTTGAACAGTAGGTCCTAGGGGGTGTATTTTCACGAGAACCAACACACTGAATCATGACAACTGTATGAGGATCCAATTTATCAAACTGTTCTTCAAACTCCCTTTGAGTGATAATAATTGGATTCAACCCGTAATTATAATATCCTGTAGGAATGAAAGGTTCCGCTCCCGTAGCTAGTACTACTCCTCCGAACTCGATTTCTTGTCCATTAACTGTCCCCCTGAAGTTACCGACTGAACCAGCGAAATTTTCAAGTTGGCTTCCAGTAAAGATGGTAATATTCCTTTGGTTTCTTATTTGTTTTTCCAGCCCCTCGACAATGTCTCTTCCTTTTAAACCATTGTGTAGCTCTGGTATCTTTAAAAGCTCTCCCCCAAGCTGATTTTCTTTTTCAATTAAATAAACAGGATAACCAGCTTCGGCTAAATCTAATGCACTAGTCATCCCAGCACAACCTCCACCAATCACTAAAGCTTTCTGGATAATAGGAATTCTTTCTTTTAATAGAGGTTCAAGACGACAAGTCCGAGCAATTGCTCCACGAATTAAATCTCTTGCCTTTACATTTGCTTTATCTTGTTCGTGGGGATGTACCCAAGATACATGTTCTCTCAAATTTACTAATTCGAAAAGAAATTCATTAAGTCCAGCTTCTTGAAGAGTACTTCTGAATAATGGTTCGTGAGTACGTGGGGTACAAGATGCGACAATTACTCGATTTAGTTTATGTTCCTTTATTGCCTCTTTTATAACATCTTGTGTGTCTGCTGCACAAGCATATAATTGGTCAGTTGAAAATACAACACTGGGAAATGTCTT
>JBHLKC010000200.1:0-6418 GCA_048887065.1 Candidatus Hodarchaeota archaeon | reverse complement strand
ACTTGGAAAGGGGGACAATATCCAAACTATGCAAATGCATCAAGTTATGAGCAGATTCTCTTTGCAGGACCTCAAGATAGAAGAATCCCAATTTTTGAAGAAGAAATCCCTCCAACGACCTCTGAAATTCCAAGTACTACTACAACTGAACCACCCCCAGATGATTACAGAGAGGAAGCTGGAGCAGCTGGTTCATTTGAAAGCTGGGTTGGTCTTCTTGCATTAGTTGTCACTGTTTTCACATTAAGAAAGATTCAAAAGAGGAAATGCCAATGAGGAGAAGATTTTTTATTTCATTCTGTATGATAGGGGTAATTCTCGGAACTGTTTTCCCAGTCACAGTTATCCGATGTTCTTCATCCGAGAAATCATTTTATTGGGGAAATTTTAATAAACAAGCGATTTCAATTGACTCGCAATTTTCTCATTCATCTGGAGCTCTTCGAGACTCTCCATATTCCTCCAGTATCAGTGCAATGGCTAATTCATTAGCAGCACATACATTACTTACTGAGTACAACATGGGTGGATCTAGTGAACTCCAAAGATTCGCTTACGACATCATTAACGCTAGTTCTAGATATTTTGGAGAAATCTATACGAGTGATAGCAGAGGTTGGGTTTCTTTTTACGACTTTTCAAAAGAAGATGACAGCTATATTAAAGGAAAGAAATTCGCCCATGATCAATTCTTAATGCTTTTGGGATTAGCAAATATCTATTTGAATTTAAATGAAAATAGTCCCTATAAACGTGATTATTTTGCCTTTACAAACGATACAAAAGATTTTATTGATGATCATTTTATAGAAACAGATGGAAAATGGATTGATTCAGTTTTTATCTTCAATGAAACCTTATATACTAAAAATAGGTTTAAAATAGTAGAACATATCTGTTGGACGATTTGGGCAGCGTTAAAACTCCCATCTAGTTTTTCATCACCCTTATCTATCGGTTTATTGACTCAGATGGCTGATTTTTTGGCAGAAAATGGGACATCGAATGGTGCTATCTATAGTATTTTGAATCCTGAAGGAGATTCGTCTGATGATGTGTTTAAATTACGCGTAAATGCTCTATATGGGATTATAAATTTAGAGCTTTATGAAAAAACTAATCAGACAAAATTTCTGAATCGTGGGAAATTAACTTTCGATTTCTTAGTTAAAAATTTATGGGATTTAAACTTTAAGGGATTTTTTGATCAAGCTAATGAGGATGGACTTCTATTAGTTCAAGGGAAGAGTCTCAGTGGAAACGCATTAGCTTGTCTTTTAGCTAGCAAATTAGCAAAATATTTTCCAGCTAACAACACAATAGAGAGTATTTATGTATTAACAAACCTTTTTATTGAAAAAAATCTTCAATCAAAAGATAAGTTCAATTATTTTATCTCTTGTGATCGTGATGGAGACCCTTTAACTTTGGTTACTCTCTACAGCAATATTATGCGGTTATGGCAACGTGCAAATTCTCTTCACATCATCAATGGGACAATTCCTCAGTTTGTCTCAATTGGAGAAGAAATCAAGCTTAAGCTTAATGTGTTTAATCCTAGTAATTTAACCTATAATTTAACCGTCACTGGTGATGAAATAGACCCATATAACCAAACAACATCAGATACACATGTAACAGTAACACTTTCGCTAAGGAGGAACGCTATAATAGGAGAGTCATCTATATTTGTTAATTTAAAGATTTTAAATGAAATCCTTGATGAATCTGGTCCGATATCAATTACTATCGGCTCTGATAGAAGATGGCCTCAGGGATTAGTCTATATAATTGCATTAGGAATCTTGGTGGCAATGGCTGTGATTGCTCGCTATCCTCCTAAGAGTCTTGAAGAATTTTTAGCACGCTTATCATCTCTTAGCTTATCTGAGGAAGAACAGCAAGAGATGATCGATATAGAAGAATCCACAGAAGAATCTTCATCTCAGACTGAGGAAAAATCGAATGGATGAGAAACATTCCCTAAAATTTTGTCCAAAATGTGGGGAACCTGCAATACCCCAGGGTAACTTCTGTATGAGCTGTGGTTCGCGTTATCCTGAAACAATTTTGCCTCCTACTGACCAAGAAGAACCCGAGATGGAGCAACCTCCAGTAGAAGAGCCATTAAGGGAAGAGGAGGATATTGTATCAGTTCCATCCCCTGCACAACCATTACTAACTGTT
Source organism: Candidatus Hodarchaeota archaeon (assembly GCA_048887065.1). GTDB lineage: Archaea > Asgardarchaeota > Heimdallarchaeia > Hodarchaeales > Hodarchaeaceae > Hodarchaeum. The sequence goes on along the minus strand of JBHLKC010000200.1, from coordinate 4,231 downwards.
GAACATGGATTAGACTTCTTAAATTTATTACGTGAAAGATTTTCCACGATTTTAATTGTATTAGGAGCACTAGCTATAATTGCTGCGATTTCTTTTTCTCTCCTTGTCTTATTACCCGAGGAATTCATTTCAGATATTGAAATACCCCCTATTGAGGGGCTTGTGTTTGATTTTTTTGTCATTATTGGAGTGATAGCTGTAATTACTAAGGAAGGTACTGTTTTTCTAGGGTATATTCCTAAAAAAGGGACTTTAGACCGATGGTTTTCATTTGTACTTCTTCTTATTTGTTGGGTTAATTTAGTAACATTCAGTCTAGCATTAGTCGAAATGAGCATTTTTCTAGTAGTTGGTTTCTCATTCCAATTGATATTTATTTTTCTTTCAACTATTATTGTTCTATTAAGTATTCTGTATTTTGGAAGATTTAAAGAACCTATATTTTCAATTGTGTTTAGTATAGCTATTATGAGCGTCTTATATTTAGTACAATGGATTGTACCAATTGATCCATTGTGGTTTACGTTTTTAATTTATATTTCTACAATTCTTATGTTGATAATAGCTCGATTTGATAATATACCCTTCATAGGCACTAAAATTCTATTACCAATAATGTTTATGTCCCCATATTTACTAAGTAATTCTATTACAATTGCTATTTTGTTTTTATTGGTATCTTTTCCTATTATAGACGCCTTTTTAAAAAGATTTGTACTTAAAGAATCGGATATTAATAATTTTGCAATCCAATCAATTGGTGATATTTTCAGTCCCTTAGGATTGATTACAGTGTGCCTTTCAGTATTTTATGGGCATCTCGATGTAATTATTTCTTTTTTCTTGTTATTAATTCCTGTAATTGGCTTGATAGGCTTAAAAACAGTCCAACCTTCACTACGTATAAACGTTGGTAGAGATTTAGCCCTAGTGGTCTATCTAGCATTTATTACAGCTTTTTTTGATCTAATAATCAGTAATCTTTTAGTATTAGCAGGGATTTCCTTTTTATTGATAGTCCATTCATCCTTAACATTCTTTGAGTATCGTGGTATTTCCCAAAATAATTTTCGTGAGTATGCTGCAATCTTACTCTTAGTCTCTCTTATTGTTGTATCTCTGACCAAAATAGATTTCCTTCTTAAGAACTACCTAATAATAGTACCTCTAGCTGTTCTCCTAGTTTTAATAGTGAAACGAAATGTAGTTGAAACGAAAATTGTTCAGTCTGTCGTTTTTGGAACAGAAATTTTGCTAATACCTTCTTTTATCAGAACACCATTTTTAGACTGGTTTATAATTCCAGGTCTTGGAGTTTTTGCAATACTCGGTTTATTAACATTATTTATCTTTAATAAAACGAATAGACAAGGTCAATATTCTCTTGATCTTGTAATCTTTACTCTGTTGTTTGAAATAGTTTTGCTTGGGATTTCATTGGGAATGAGAAATTTAAGTGAAATGTTGATTCCTGTATTCATTCTAATAGTTCTTGTAGGTATTTTATCCAGTTTACAGGTCTTTCGTAAATTATCAAGCGAATTCCTATGGGTTAATGCTTCTTTTGTAGTGTGCTTTGGAATTATGACATTTTGGAATGAGTTTGATCCTCTCTGGACTGTTTTAATTTCTATAGTTCTTATCCTACCAATCCTATTAGAAATACCACTAATGAAAGGTATTCAAAAGTCCAAAGCTGTAGATATCTTTACAAAGAATTTTAATCTGAATTTCTCTATTTCAGCAATAGGTTTATCTTTAATAGCCTTCTTTGAAGAAATGGACCCAATTGGTCATAGTCTATTATTTTTCACGGTTACTTTCGCATGGGTTCTTTTATACATCTCAGGAAAGCAAAGTAATCTAGGTATACTTACCATAACTACTATTCCTGGTTTAATTTTCCTTTTTGAATTATTATTGAATCAGACCTTATTTACTCCCATAACGGAAACTACGTACTACCTTTATCCTATCTTGTTAATTACTATATTTCCATCAGTAATTTTTCAAATTGAAAATAAATTTCGCGAAAAAGAGGAAGAGGAGGTCACAATCACTCCTTTTGTTCTTGGAACTGCTGTAATTGTATTGGTTTTGACTGTCGCCTTCATGGTTTACAGTTTTGAACCTGAAGAATATTATTTACTTATTTTTGGAATTATTATTGCCATTCTAGTATCCACACTCCTCATTAAATGGCAATATGAGTCTATCATTCTAATTCTAATCTCAATTGCACCTCCCATATTACTCTTGAATTACCTTGAATTTTCACCACTTGTATTTTATCTACTACCTATACTTCCTATCTTAGTTAATCTTTTAATTGGAATGCAAAATCTTAATACAAGCTTGTCAATCAGACTTCATGAAATATTATTATTAATCTATATTAGTTTATTCATTTTTTTTGATCCTGTTCAATTATATGAATTCTCAATAGCGTTGGCATCACTATTTTTAATTAGTTGGCAGTTCTTAACAGGAATGAAAAAAAGAGTAGATCAAGATGCATTTATTCTGACAAATTTTCTGAACTCTGCTCTTGTCCTAGGATTAGTGTTCTTCATTGACCCACTAGCTCCTGAAACAAATCTGACTTATAATGGAATAACTTTCTCCCTTACGACAATTATTCTCAATAGTATTTTAGCACTAATTACATTAACGGTAGTAATTCAGTTTATTAACATGCAGATATCATCCATTAATTCAAAATTATCATTTTTACTGATCATTAATTTAGTATTCAATTCTTCCTCAATAGTTTTATCAATGATTTCACTATTAACTGGAATATCAGATTTTTACATAGAGACAATAGTTTTTTTCATCTTAATTGGATCAATAATTCTTCTTTTTGTATCAATGTTGCTTTACTCTAAGATTGGTTTAATAAAACCACAGATAACCATTGCCTGTATTTATACTACTACTGTTTGGATGCTTATTTCTTCATTATACTTTAGTAATATGGAATTAATATTCTTATGGATGTTCATTGCTCCATTATTAATTATTGCGTATATTACTAAGCAAGAACGTAGTATTGCTTTATTAGGGTTATTAGTATACTTTGTTGCTGGAATAAGACTGATTGAAAATATTCTAGATTTTGTAATTATGGAGACAACAAATTGGTTAACTATCCTTGGATTAATACTATTTGGAATTGAACTGGTTACTTTAGGGATTTATGCATCCTTGACCAAGAGACCAAGAGAAAACAATCAATCAACAGAAATTTCTTAATTTTATGTTGAAATTTTTGATTAATCTCACATGAACATGATATTCATCCCAATGGTCTATAAAACAAGTAGTAAAGAATAAGTTAAAATTCAAGTAGTTTTATAATATTCAACAATCTTTAAAATTTCAAATAATAAGTGAACCCAGAAACTAAGTTCATAACATAGCTATTTGGCGCTAGAATTATCAAACTTATGGAATTAATAATTTTGACTGGCAAAAGGCGTTTATATTTGAATAATTGGGCCATATTAACAGTAGGCAACGAAGCAAAATGGCATTTTGGAGATATTGATGGAGATAAATTGTTACAAACTGTCGATTTTATCAGTGCATTATCCAAATTGGGTGGGAAGGTATGGGGACAAGGAATAGGTATCATTCGATTACGTTACCCGAAACCTCACCCTACGCAAGCGAGAGAAATCATGGCCGTGAATTTACTTGATAAATATGGCATTTTGATTTCAGATCCTTTAGTAACGACACGTCTATTTACTCGAATAGAAATGTACGACGATACTCCTTGGGATGAAATGCAGAGTATTTTAGCAGGATCAGCTTCAGTAATCTATTCAGATTTTTACTCACGAGAAGAAGAATATCTTCCTAGACAAATCGTTGATAGGTTATTCCAAGAGGCCATCAGTGCGGTAACCTATAATAAAAATGTTACTGTCGGGAGTGGTGAATGTTCATTTTCAGCTTTGAGTTTCGAGGAATTATTATTTTTTCATGCTCTGTTAAGGAATCTATTTGAATCGTACATCTCAATGTCGTTACCTAGCACACCATGGGGTGTAATTCACGCAAATGCAGGGGTCCCACTACATTTAGAATATAAACCACCTCTTGATGCAGCCTTAATTTCAGCATTTTCATCAGTAGTAGTAAACTACTGTAAGCTTCTTTTTGAAGCCTATCCTGCTCGATTGGTATTTGGCACAAAGTCAATGGATGGTATGGATTTTATTGC
>JBHLKC010000199.1:0-6478 GCA_048887065.1 Candidatus Hodarchaeota archaeon | reverse complement strand
TTGAAGAAATGCGTCGTCAAATCGAGGAAGGATTGAGGTCTTAAGGATGGTCTTTGATAAATTCGGAAATTGGTTGAAAGGTGGAGGTAGTGGTGCTCAATCTACTCGAAAATGGATTGTTCGCCTTCGTATGGTTGAAAAGCGAATGAACCGTCAGAGGAATAAACTCATCAAAGAAGAAAAATCCATGCTCAAAGAAGTCGAAAAATCAATCGAACAGGGGGATATGACTACTGCTCGGTTACTGGCCAAAGATGTAGCAAAAAACCGAAGTATGGCACGAGGATGTCAGCAGATGGCTAGTCGTGTAAAAGCAATCAAATTTAAACTAGAACAGGCTGCTGCCACACAAGCTATTGGTAAAGACCTTAAAGGATTAGTAAGAACTCTTCATACTATGAATGCACAGCTTAAAATTCCTCAACTTGAAGGTGTTCTTCAACAAATGGAGATTGAAACAGAACGAATTGATGTAGCAACCGAGGCGCTTGATGAGGGTTTTGATATGATGACATCAGATGTTGAAGAAGATGAGATGGTAGACAAGATTATTGGAGAATTAAGCGCCTCCAAAGCCGCTGTAGCTGATTTTGGACTTCCTTCACCTGATATTCGCTCTCAAGAACTTCAAAAAGAACTTGAAAAAATCAAGAAAGGGTAGGCATACAATCCCTCCCTTTCACGATTTAATTCTTTTATCTCATTAAGTACAGCATGGAGAATTAATCATGGGATCCCCACTATTTGAATCTGCAAAAAAAAATGCAGCAATGGCTTATCAGCTTGATCAAAGCGGACAAGAACATGCTGCTGTTCGTCACTACGTTGCTGCAGCTGAACAATTACAACAATTGATCAATTATACCGATGATCCAAATATGAAGAACATCTATTATCAAAAAGCTATGGAATATATTCTACGGGTAAAGGAGATTCGTGGAATCATAGAACCATCTGAAACTCCATCCAGTTCTTCTTCTAGGGCATCACCAGAAACAGATGAAATTTCAAGTGCTATTGATAGCATTATCGTTAGAGAAAAGCCAAATGTGAAATGGGAAGATGTAGCGGGAATGGAGGAGGCTAAACTTGCTCTTAGAGAAGCAATCATCCTTCCTATGACACGACCAGATTTATTTAAGGGAGCTAGAAAACCCTGGAAAGGAATATTGATGTTCGGGCCACCAGGATGTGGGAAAACTTATTTGTGTAAAGCTGTTGCCTCAGAAGTAGAATCAACCTTTTTTTCGGTAAGCGCAGCAAATTTGATCAGTAAATGGCTTGGTGAATCAGAAAAATTAGTCAAAGAATTATATGACCGCGCATCTGAGGAGGCACCTTCAATCATTTTCTTTGATGAAGTTGATGCTTTAGCAGGGACTCGAGGAGGGGGTTCTGAAAACGAAGCGATGCGTCGTGTGAAAACACAACTTCTACAAGCAGTGGAAGGATTTGGTACAGGTGAAGAATTATTAGTAACAGTCGGTGCAACAAATACACCATGGGATATTGATGCTGCGATGCGACGACGTTTCGAACGACGAGTGTATATTACTCTCCCAACAAAAGATGCGCGGGATAAGATGTTTTATATTCATACACGAGGAGTGGATTTAGATTCCGATGTTAATTTTACAGAATTAGCACAATATACTGCTGGTTATACAGCAGCAGATATAGCTTTGCTTTGTCGAGAAGCTTTAATGCGTCCCATTCGTGAATTAGATGCAAATGGAGCCCTAAAGGATATAAATATCCAACCTCGTCCACCAAATACGGATGATTTTCTTGTTGCTATGGAAAGTATTAAGCCTTCTGTTTCACCTGAAGAGTTAAATCGCTACGAAGATTGGAAAGATAAATTTGGAGGATAAATACCTCATAAATCACATTTGGAGAAGAGTTTGAAGCCCCATGGCTGAGATGCAACGAAAAAGAGAAAAAAAAGAAAAACAAGCCAAATCTATCAAAATTCTTTCTGATGTTCTTAATGAGGTTACAAAAGAAAAAGATGTTCCCAAATCTCCAAAGATTAGTACAGAACAAACTTCCACTCCCCAAACCATTTCTAGTCCGTCAACTATTATTCCACCTAACCAAATTAAAAGTCACATTTCTGCAGAATCGATAACTCAAATTGAAAAACCTTCCTCTCTGGAACTAGAACCAGGTAAAGTTGACCCACGGGTGAAAACCATTCTTCCTGGGTGGGTAAATAAGCCCTGGCGCTGGATGGTTCCAGATGATCCCAAACTAAAACAACAATGGTTAATCACATGGGGGGAGTTCTTGCTTGATTTTGCACGAGTGCTAAACTTCCATATCTTAGACCTTCAAGAAGTTGCAATTGTTTATCCTTTTCAAAATTCTCTTCTTAAGAAAAAATTGAATTACCCTCAGTTAGTTATGATCTCCGAATATTTAATCGAAATTGAGAAAGCAAAATGGTGGGATGACGAGCGAACACGTCTTCGGGTATACTGGAAGACTTTGAAGAGCCATGCTGATGATCTATTTGAATATGCGTTTCAAAATGGCTACGAAATGGTCACTGCGTACGATATTGTCAAGATGAAACAAGTTTGGTCTTCATTACCCCCCTCTGATATTCGAATGCTAATGAAACTGATGGTAGACTCTAAACGCGCTTTCTGGGCCGATTCTGATATGAAAACGATTCAATTTACTTTTAATTAGTTGGTCATTTAATGAACAGAATGAAATCGTTGGGTAACTCCAAAACTACTTAACCTAGTCAAGATTCGGGATGAATAGTTATTAAATTCAAAACAATTGATAATACCAAGGAATTTTCATCAAATGCAAACCCCTGAGGAAGAAGGGGAGCTCCTTGCACCCCTAGAAGACTATTTAAGAGCTGGCGTTCATATTGGGACCTCTTCGGGAATGAAAAGTATGGATTGGGCAATCTATCGTACTCGCAACGATGGATTATATGTTCTTGATGTCCATAAAACTGATGAACGAATCCGAATAGCAGCTAAATTCCTTGCTAGGCAAGATATGAATCGAGTAGTAGCTTGCAGCGTTAGAGCTTATGGTATTTATCCCGTTGAAATGTTTAGTAAAGTAACTGGCGCAAAACCAATAACAGGGCGTTTTATACCAGGTATCTTTACTAATCCTAGTATTGAGGGAAGATATTCCTATGCAGAACCAACCAGTGTATTAATAACTGATCCTCATTTTGATCGTCAGGCTCTCAAAGAAGCTTCTCGTGTTGGGGTTCCACTTATTTCATTAGTAGATACTGATAATGTGCTTAGAAACATCGATATCGCGATTCCGTGTAATAATAAAGGACGAAACTCGCTTGCAATGGTATTTTGGTTACTAACGAAAGAAATATTAAGAGAAAAAGGAGAATTAACTCCTGAAAGAGATGCTCAGTTACGCGTTGAATTATTTAGAGCCCCTAGGGGCCGTAAACCTGCATCTGCTGCTGATAATGGATATTAATGAGGTGTAAAAAATCCAATGATGATTCCAATTCGTTGTTACACCTGTGGGAAGGTCATTGCTCACTTTTATGATGATTTCGTCGAAGGTCTGAAAGAAGGAAAAGAAGCGCAGGAGTTACTTGATTCCTTCGAATTATCTCGCTACTGTTGTCGTCGAATGTTAATCACTCATGTGGAATTAATTGACGATATTCTAACTTTTTCTAGTCCAGTTCGATAACATCAGCCCCGTAGTGTAGCGGTCCATCATGAAGGGTTCTGGAGCAATTTTTTCACAGTCGAATAAATGTGTGGGAACTCCCTTTGACCTCAGTTCGAATCTGAGCGGGGCTATCCTTATTCTAAAAAGAAATTCGAACTAATTCTCTAAAATCAGAGAAATTATCATTAAACTGAAAATCTCAAACAGAGACTTTTTTATTGAAAAAAACGTAGAATACAATAATTTAAATACTTCGCGGACGGAAACTAAAAATGGCCTTAAGTCTGGGTGTTTTAAGCCGTAACCGAGAATTTTTCCCTACCGCTCAGCTTCTCAATGAATTGGATCAGATGAATAATGTTTCAGGACTCTATTTATCTACTCAATATATTTCTCCTTTAATAAGTCCTTCAAATGTCGATGCTCTTTTCGCCACTCAATCATTAAGAAGCATATCTGGCGTAATTCCGAGGATAGGTCGTTCGCAAACAGAGATTGGAATACTTTGCTTACAGCAGTTTGAACTAATGGAAATTCCGATGACCCTCTCATCTCAAGCATTATTCATATCGAGGGATAAATTTCGGTGTTATCAGGTCTTAAAAGGCATTGGAGGGGTAAAGTTCCCGAAAACTATTCTAATAAGCAATTCGTATATGTTTAAGAAACTAATAGAACCTTTTAAGTTTCCTATTGTAATCAAAATACCAAATGCCACACAAGGTGTAGGGACGATTCTAGTAACCAATCGTAGAGTGGCCCAAGAGATAATTGAAGCATTATTTCTCCGTTATGATACACCAATTATGATCCAGGAATATCTACGAAAAGACACCCCTAATTCTAAACAACTAACTGAAGATATCAGAGTCCTAGTAGTCGGAGACTTAATACTAGGCGCAATGCGACGAATAGCACCTAAAGGGGAGTGGCGTACAAATTATGCCCTAGGTGCAATCTGTAAGCCCTACCAGCTTGAAACAGAAATTCAAGAACTCATTCATCAAATTGTGAACCTAATTGGAATAGAAGTAGCTGGAATCGATTTATTCCCCACAAATAAGGGCATATACGTGCTCGAGGTGAACGCTTGCCCTGGATGGAAGGCATTCGAGGAAACCTATCCTCATATCCGGGTGGCTAAAAATATTATTGAATATTTAATCGCGAAAATTCGCCACTAAAACATTATCTTTCTAGAAAACCATATAAACCTTTAAAGATGATTTCTGTCAAAGTATCACGTTTATAGATAAGATTCCCGCACGAAAGACTTAATACCACTGAATGGGATAATAATGTCAAAACAAGAAGACTTTTCCTCTTTAAAAATCTCAGAAGAAATCAAAGAAAGGCTCCAAGATCAATTTCCGACCCTTGTGGCATTGGCAGCAACATCCCCAAAAGAAGTAGTAAAACGCTGTGAAATCAGTCAATCTTCTGCTGAAAGAGCAGTTAATCAAGCACGGAAGTTAATTGGAATGGCGGAACCTATAACTGCAGTGGAACTTTTGGAGAAAAAGTTAACTAAACCACGAATAACCACCTCATCCCAACAACTGGATGAAATTATAGGAGGAGGAATTCCAGTAGGCGCTATCACAGAATTTAGTGGTGCCTTTGCAACAGGAAAAACACAATTAGCATTCCAGCTTTGCATAAATATACAAAGGCCTGTCGAAGAAGGAGGATTAGAAGGAAACGCATTGTTTGTTGATACTGAAAACACTTTCTCACCCGTTCGTTTAGTCGAAATGTGCTATCCATTCACAGAAAAGCCAGAAACTTTCTTAAAAAATATCTTTGTAAGTCGGGCGTATAATGCTGATCACCAAATCCAAATTATTGATAAAGCTGATAAAATGATTCAAGCAAACAATATCCGATTAATCATAGTGGATTCAATGGCCTCTCATTTTCGTGCTGAGTTCCCTGGAAAGGATAATTTACCACGAAGACAACAAATGCTCATGGCTCATGCAGAAAGTCTACAACGACTCGCTGAATCATATGATTTAGCAGTGATGACAACAAATCAAATCCTTAGTAATCCTGACAGTCTCTTTACAGGGATGAGTAGTATTGAGCCAGCATTAGGATTTGCCTGGGGTCATAGGCCAACACACAGAATTCTTCTACGCAAATCACGAGGTACCGCTCGTATTGCTCGTATTTTTGACTCCCCTGAATTAGCTGAGCGAGAAGCTGTGTTTCATATTACTCCTGATGGAATTCGTGATGGACCTCCTTTAGAATATTAAACAAAAATGAGTGGTTAACAGAATTAAAAATTATCTTTGATTCCAAACATTATAACACCTTTCTAAAACATATTGTCTTTTAATTGAATTCTATTAACATGAATCTGCCAATCTATGTCTAAAAGCAAAAATGATATTAGTTTTTGACAATAATCTCATAAGATCGAGTTTTTAGTATAAGCTAGTCAATAAAATAAACCTAAGGTTCCTTTACATGAGGAGTTATTTTTGAGGCAGTCACAATCAAATTCATTTACATACTTACATCGAATATCTGAGGCGAATATCACCCGCCCCGCTGTGTTAATTCAAGGATTACCAGGAATGGGCCTTATAGGCAAGATTGCTGCGAATTTCTTAATAAATAATTTCAAGGGACAGGAAATCGCCCGCATCTATAGTTCTTTTTTCCCCCCAGTCGTCCAAGTAGACAGCAAAACGAGCCTAGGTCGTCTATCAAGGATGGAAATCTATGCTATAACAGAAACATCTCCTAATATGCTCATTCTAACAGGAGATGCTCAACCTCATGA
>JBHLKC010000198.1:0-6483 GCA_048887065.1 Candidatus Hodarchaeota archaeon | reverse complement strand
TAGGGTTTAAAGGAATAGTAAAAAAGAATTGGGTTAGAAATCTTTATCTAGATTTGCGAAATGGTAAGATAGATTTATCTGATAATTCTCAACTAATAAGTTAACATAAAAAAGGTCTTTACGATTTATTTTTACTTAAGTCACTGATTCATGGATATTTATATAATTTTATACTGCTAAATAAACAATGATTAATAGGAACTTCTTCTTAGCTAATTCATTATTATAGACAATCATTACTTTACTTTCAAAAAATTTATTAACTATGTCGAGTTTCATTGAAATGTTAATATTATTATCATATAACAATCAAGAAAAGGAATTAATGAAAACTGATATTGTAGCAAGAATATTTTCGTTATTTTCTTAATCCAATTCAAAAATCACTTAAACAACGAAATTTATTATTGATAAAAAATTCTAATAAAAACATAAATAGGGCAAAAGTCATTCAAATTAATCCCATTCTCATTATCAAAGGTGCAAGGACGAGAATTTCAGGATAAGGAGTGATAAAAGATTAGAAGAACTTCCCTTAAACTTAAGATGATATTTATTATATGTCTAATAATAAGTTTATTTAATCTAGAAATGGTAATCAGTTTTTTTTTACCTTTTAACACGACTAATGGCTCATCAGAGACCAGATCCTCATATATTAAAGATGAAATTCCAAGTCCTCTACAACTTTCTATAAATCAATGGCATATCGGCACAAATCTAGGAAAAGTCAATGCCTCATTCATTGGGGAGAGTAGTGATGATCTCTCAGGGTGGGCTGTAGCAGGCGTAGGTGATGTCAATAATGATGGTTATGATGATATTGTGATTGGGGCAGTCTCGAATGAGGAAGGAGGAGAAAATGCTGGAAAGACATATCTTATCTTTGGTCGCTCAACTACCCAGTGGGGAATGGATATTAACTTGTCAGACTCTGATATCTGTTTTATTGGGGAAGATAGCCATGACAATTCGGGATGGGCTGTAGCAGGTGTGGGTGATGTCAATAATGATAGTTATGATGATATTGTGATCGGAGCGAATGGAGATGAGGAAGGAGGAAATGATGCAGGCCAGACTTATTTGATTCTCGGTCGTCCAACTAATCGGTGGCAGCGAGATTTAGACCTAGCTGAAGCTAATGCTTCTTTTATTGGGGAAGATTTTTTTGATAGTTCGGGGTCGTCTGTAGCAGGCGCGGGTGATGTAAATAAAGATGGTTACGATGATATTCTAATAGGAGCCAGTGCTGACGAGGAGGGAGGAGTAGCAGCAGGTCAGACGTACTTGATTCTCGGTCGTACAACAAATCAATGGCGAATGGATATGGACCTATTTGAAGCTAATGCCTCCTTTATCGGGGAGAATAGTAGTGATTATTCAGGAACTAGTGTAGCAGGTGCGGGTGATGTGAATAATGATGGGTATGATGACATTGTGATCGGAGCATATGGTAATGATGAAGGGGGAGGAGCAGCAGGCCAGACGTACTTGATTCTCGGTCGTCCAACAACTCAATGGAGGATGGATATAAATTTAACTGAAGCAGATGCCTCTTTTATCGGAGAAAATAGTGGAGATTTGTCGGGGATAGCTGTAGCTGGCGCAGGCGATGTAAATAATGATGGGTATGATGATATTGTGATCGGAGCATATGGTAATGATGAAGGAGGAGAACCACTAGGAGCAGCAGGCCAGACGTACTTGATTTTCGGTCGTCCGACGGATCAATGGCGGATGGATATAAACCTGGCTGAAGCAAACGCCTCCTTTATCGGAGAAGATAATTTTTATAACTCTGGAAATGCAGTAGCGGGTGTTGGTGATACCAATAATGACGGCTTTGATGATATTGTGATTGGTGCAAAGGGTAGTTGGGAAGTAGGAAGTTTTTCGGGACAAGCTTACCTAATTCTCGGTCGTCCAACGAATCAATGGCGGGTGGATATAGATTTGTCTGAGTCCAATGCTTCCTTCGTCGGGGAAGACAATTATGATTACGCGGGATGGGCTGTAGCTGGTGCAGGTGATGTTAATAATGATGGTTTTGGGGATATTATGATTAGCGCATATAAGGATGAGGAAGGAGGAAACGATGCAGGCCAAACATACCTAGTTTTTCCGTATATACCTCCTATGATAGACATTATTAGTCCAATAAATACAACATATAGATCGAGTAAAGTCACATTAATGTATACGGTCTCTAATGGAATCGTGACCATTTATGTTGACGGCATAAAAAACATGACAAACCTCCCTAGTGGTTCCTTCTTCTCTGGCCTGTCCGAAGGATTACATAATATAACATTAGTAGTGGTTGATCAAGGTGAAAATGTTTACACTCACACAATTATCTTTACTTTGGACACCACTCCTCCAATTATAACTATTAATTCCCCTATAGCAATAACCTATACAACGAATATAATTATAGTGAGCCTCTCTGGCAATGCTGATCATTATTGGTATTATATTGAGAGTGTTGATCAAAATAATCAGACTTGGGCATCTAATCTTCAACGTGACTTAACTAATGGGATCTATAGACTATACGCATATGGTAATGATTCTGTAGGTAATGAGGCAGTTAAATATGTAAACTTTTCTATAAATATTAGTAAGGTAACCTCGTCTCATACAACAACAAATAATGCACAAGATGGACTTTTTCTTATTCTTGGTGGAAGTGTTATAGGAAGTTTATGTTTTATTGGGGTCGTTTCTTTGATAATTCGAAGAGGACTGTTGAAAAAAGTGGAAGAACTACCACCCGACGATTTACTATCTCTTGATGAATAGAAATCCTATTTTAGTAATAGCCTTGGTAAACTTCGATATTTTAATTTTAGAATAGAACATCAAAATGTTGTAAAATGTGAGATTAATACATAAAGAAACTGAAATTATTCACCTGGGGGATTTTTGAATATTACAGAATTGCACAATTCTCCAATGATGTAATAATTCTGAAAGAAAGGAGGTTAATCTAAAAATTTTTTATTAAATTATCCGTAACAATGAAATTATTGAAGATCTCGAGAAAATCTATGAAATTTCGTATTTAAATAAAAAAAATAAGGAAAATCAAAAGTTATGTTCTAAATAGCCTGTAAAATTAACTTAAAATATATAGTTAGTATTATTTTCGAAAATTTTATAAGTAATGTAGTCGATAATAATTCTGTCCTTTAAACCAAAATAAATACTTTGGTTGGGACGTAATGAAGGGATAGCTATGTCCTGTGAAACTATATACAGAAATCAAAGCAGGAAGGGCTATTACACTAAAATCATCAATGTTTTAGTAGTTGTTGCAGTATTGATGGCTGTTCCATTTGTGCATGCTTTTTCAACACCTTCAATGACTCCCGTAATAGTCAATATGGATCATACTTCCCCAGAAACACAAATTACTATCGCAGAACTTCAAAAGGAAATTCCCGCCATCAAAGTAAACTACAATAGTCTAAGATATATGATTGAGACTCTCCGTACTAATAGTATCATGATTTTTGTTGGACATGGTAGTTCACAAGGAATCGATACTAAAAAAGATATTGTAGGTTACCAACAACTTGTTTCAAAGAACATCGCACCAGTAAATATCTTTGCTGCATGCTATTCGATTGAAGCAACAAAGCTCAATACAGCAAAAACTATTCTAGGTTTCGAGGGTCAAATTGATGGTATTCTTGCTGCTAATTCCATTAGTTATTATATTGGAAAATCTGCTCCTCAATTTGCTAAAAATGAAAATACTTCGGAACGAGCTGCAAATAACTTCATTCAAAGACTAGTTGCTCTCGAAAACGGGCAATCAGAAATTCTCTTAATGTTTGAGGTAGATGGTGGTGGTGGTGGTGGTAGTAGCAGCAGTACACCATATATGTCAAATGAAGAATGGTTATGGTTTGGAGTTAGTCTTATCATAACTATATGTGTACAAGCCCTTCTTATTTGGGGGATTCCTTGGATTATAGCTAGATATGGACAACGATTTGTCAACGCATTAAGTAATGCATTCAGTAGAATTTTCAGAACAGGAACCTCTGGAGTTTCATTGCTTGCACGAATTGCCCAAATGAATATCAACGGTGTCACAATTGCAAGTATTGTTAACATAGCGTCTTTGATTTTACGGATCCTTTTTAGTGGGGTTACAAAAGTTTTAGAAGCAGTTATTAACACTGCCAATTTGTTTGATTGGCTTGTGGTTGGTATTTCTCTTGCAGCATCAATTTATGCCATTTTCCAAACTGGTACAACATCTTTCTTAGTTGGTCTTGGCATTGCTTTATGGCCAGTTTATAAAGTTGTCATGAATGGAATAAAAAACTTTTTAGACCCCGATGGGACTTGGAATCAATACTACGTAGCCTGGTTCAGGATTCTGATGCTATACTAAGCTAAATCCCCCCCTTTTTTTTTCCCACTAAAAATCATCACTACAGAGTATAAAATGTAATATTAAAAAAAGACCAAGATTTATTCTGCATTAAATGTGAAGAAAATAAATTGATTCTGCTTATTTTAAAGGAAAAAACAATTATTATTTTGAATGCTTTTCGACAGAATTAATCGTATTAACTAAAATTTTATTTGTTATAGGACTATCTGGTTTTTCCTCAAGCCAAATGGGTAGAGTAATGAAAGGTGTTTGAACCCATATTTTGAGAAGATCACTAGATAACAACTCAAGAAGGGGAAAAATATCACAAATGAGTAAGTGAGGAATGATTAAATCAACTTTATTGAAATTTTTCCATTGCACACCAATCAAGAACTCATTTTCCGTCCATTGTAAGGTTGTATGACCAAATAACATCATTAATGAGAAGAATAGTAGACGAAATCCAATAAAAAGAATTATGAGGAATAATCCGATAATTAGCAATATTTCTGCATTAAATCCATGATTATAGCCTGATTCAGGAAAAGAAACACTCTGATATCCAAGTTTTAGAAAATAGCTTGCTAATATTGTTACCACAGGAAAACAGCATATTCCAAAAATAAAAAACAAAATCGATCCTAATTTCGTTCGATAAAACGCACCTCGCTTTGGATGCGTTATATAATTTTTATTTGATTGTTGTTCTGATATTACTTCAGCAATGAATTTTTTTCCTTGAGTAAATCGAAATGAGAAGGTTAATGGTAATGTTATTTCTTCTGTAATCTTATATTTCGTAAATATACTGTTTTGTAAATAATCACCTAATTCCCGAAACCACTTCAAAGTTATTCTTTCATTATTTGTTAGACTTTGTATGACCATAATCAAGTGATTCATCATAAGAAATATGGGAGTTGTTGCAAGGGATATTTCATGAATTTCTATAGCAGCGTCATACCTAGTAATTGTAATATTTTGAGTGTTTGTGAAGAGGCGTTTAAAAGGTGATGCTGCTCCGAATTCTATTTCTTTTATATTCTTGAAATGAATACTTCGAGTTTCTAGATAGAGGGGATGATGAAACGTTAAGATAAGTGTCTGATTTAAGGTATCAATTTTCCAAATGACTCTTATTCGTTGAGAAATTAGACCAGTGAAAATCATTGCAGGAATGATTTGAAATACTAAAAACCCAACGAAATATCCCAGTTTTTCTGTTGAAGGAATTGCTGGGACGTGTTTCAGAATATTAAAAGGTCTGGCTAGAATTAGTATGAAATCATTTTTATTCACAAGGTAAAGTATAAAGAATAGAAGTCCAAAAATCAAAAGCAATATGAACATCCACCTAGCTTTTGGGTCAAATCTAGTATTCCATTTTTTCGATTTATACATAAATATAACAAAATAGATTATTGCCATTGATAGAAAGGCAGAGGATAATAATCCTAGAATGGGAATCAAATCTGCAGCGAGAATTAGCCAACTAATAAGGATAAGTATGTTTGTTAAAGTCTTAAGAGGATATTCTCTATCTGATACTTGGAATACAACAGGGCAATGCAATATTTTTCTCACCATTGTCTTGAGATAAGTCAAAGACCATCACGAGAATGATTTGTCCGTTGGAAATATCCATGTTAATTTATTAAATCTTTGTCTAATTATGTTTTCAATACAGGAACTCCATAAATATTGCGGATGTTATTTATAATCCGACTTTTTTTGTTTTAATTTCTCTAATCTTATTTAGACAGACATACTAGAAGGAGTTGATATAACTCAAAGTTCAATGTAACACTCCGTATCTAGCTTCTAAAAGATTTTTTTTACTAATTAAAAAATCTGATAAAGTCAATACAAGCACTGTAACCTAACATGTTTCCATCTGTTTTGGCAAAACTGAAAACCACGTAATCAACCTTAAAATGATTTGGAAACCAAATCCAATTTGGCCAAAAAAGTTTCCTAGTGTGCATTCCTTCTTTTACTGATTTTGTTTCGGATATTCCATTCGTATAATGAATAGTAATTTTGAAAGACCCATCAACTTCCTTTAAATTATATATATCTATTGAAAAATT
>JBHLKC010000197.1:0-6497 GCA_048887065.1 Candidatus Hodarchaeota archaeon | reverse complement strand
TTTGCTTGAACGCTATTGGAATAGAGTGTAAGTAGAAAAACAAAGCAGAGTAATGCCATGTATAGTTTCTTATTTTTCATGTGTTTTTTCCTCTATAAGAAATATCAAGTAATAGGAGGCTTCCAACATTCAATTGAAGTTTGGGTTAGCGTATCCTACGAAGTCTTTTTCATTATTGAGGAATTTTTAAGGCTTTTCACCAGTGCAATATGTATATAGGATCTAGTGACACTAAAAGATATTTAGTGTCTTTTCTCAATAAATGAGCTTCTATATTATTGAACCATTTGAGATATTAACAAATAACGTAATAATTAAAGAAAAAAGCCAAGTTTTACCTCATGATTGAGGAGTTTTATACGAATAAAAGCATTTTATGCAAATATGAATATATTATGGATTACTTTAATCCAGCTAATTTTGTTCCCTTACAATAAGGACAACCATTGTTCTTAGAGAAACAGGAACTGCATAATATCTTATGACATCCTGATGATGCACATTTTAAACTAGTCGGTTGACCGCACATACTACAACTTGGTTGAACTCGCTGCACTATAAAATTGAATGCTTTTTGAAAATATCTCTTTTGGATTATTATATATATCAACACAGATGCACCTGCGAGTGATAGAAGAACTAAAGGATGCGCTAGGCTAAACTCTGGAATGGGATCATACTCTGCATCATACAACATTTCTAGAAATTCCACGGTATAGAGAAGATCAGCACCATACAATATTTCGGATTGGTTGGTAATGTCCGCGTCTTTATAGCTTAATGTAAAAGATCTTTTCTCTCCCTCTTTCATTCCTATTACTTTTTCTCTAAATGCAGCAAACATTGGCATTACTCTATCAAATGTTTGATTAATATCAGGAGGTACTGAATCTCCAAGATATAGTTCAACATGTGTTTGACTGTAGAAAGTTGGTGGTTCCCCTGGATATCGATAATTTAATAAATTTTTCAATTTTACAACATCTCCCCAATCGATAACAACGTAATCAGCTCTTAAGGGAGTAGCCGTGTTAGAAATGATTAAAATTCCCAGAAGAACGATAAATATAACTTTTCTACTTTGATTAATTGACATTTTAAATCGTTTTGAATTCGTGGATCTCTATTTATGGATACTAAAGAATTTTTTTATTCTTTTAGGTTGATGAAAAAATATCCCGCACCTAGTATGAATTTAAGCATTGATTTTTCCTCTTTTGGATAAATAAATCATTAATTATTATTTTTAGGCTGCTGCACGTAATAGTTGAAAGTATTATTTAAGGAAGGACCCATTGATAAAAGTGACTATCCAATAATCACATTTGCTTATCGAAATTACTTTTGAGAAAGATCGTTTAATAATTCTAGTAGTCAAAAGTTAATTTTCTGATAATTTAGTATGATTTATTGTCTAATTTTCCTTATTAACTTCTTCACCAGTGTGTTCGGGAAAATGTTGAACTTTAATGTCTTGTAGAACTTCAATCAGCTCATTTAACTCCCTCGGGCCAAGTTGAATACTCATAGCATTCCCAAGTTTCGTGGAATATCCACGACCATTAATTAGAGAAAAACCTAAATTCTTAAATTGATCTTTCTTTGTAACAGATACTACTAATTTTCCGTCGAATTTCGCATTAATCCATTTATCAAAAAGGGTTTCAGACGACAAGAGACTCACCTTTAAATTTGATAATAACTAAAAAAATCAATTAAATGAATTTATTTATTTCTTTCGTTTTTTCTAACTTAGATTACTAGTCATAAACTAGAATTCATCATAATTTAAAATTTGAATAGAAATTGAGAATTAATTTTCTATATGAACAAAAGGAAAAGTTCATATGAACGTTCATATATTTCTTGTAGCGGTAGCAAAAAAAGATTGGAAAGATGAGAAATGTCAAATCCAAAAGCGATTTGGTTTCAGTTAAATAAAGACCAAAAACATGCGGAAATCCATCAAAGAAGATTAAAAGGGGAATCTTTTGCAAGAATTGCCTTCGACTTACTTGGAGACCCTAAAAATAAGTCCACAATTTGGTCGTGGGCTCAAAGAAATATGGATACGATGGAAATCTATCCGAAAATGATGCAATTACCTGGTGAACCTTTTTCTGGATTTTCAGACGTAGAACAATGGATAATGTATGATATTCTGTCATCTTTATTCCCTCGTCTAGATGCAATGTCTCAACATCTCTTGGTGGAAATTCGGAAAATTCATACAGAACAGAAGGAGAAGTTCACCACAACTGCAGGCTTTCTAGATGAATTAGAGACGAGAATAATTGAGTCTATAAGAAGAAATTCAGTCATGCTTTCATCAAACGTGTCTAGAGTAGTTGCAACCGCAACTACACCCCCTCCACCACCTCCGCCTGTAGGGGCTAAATTGCCACCTCAAATTAGAGTTGAATCTGGCACAATTGCTGAATTGCGCACTGATTTTGAAGAAATGAGCATGGAGGAAATCACAGCCCTTCCATCTGATTTTCTAGAAGCATTAACTCCTGTAGATAGAAATAGACTTCAGGAACGTGTTAAAGAACTTAAAAGAATTGAAAAAATGAGTCCAGAGGAACGAAAAGCCTATCTTGAAAAGAAAAAAGAAGAAAAAGAACGATTAGAGGCAGCAGAAGGTTTAGGAGCTTCGCTCACTTCCATGCTTGATGATTCTAATTCTCTCTTTGCGAGAATGCGTCAAGCTGCTGATGAGTCTCAAGTAATAGGAACAGGGACTTTTGGGAAGTTTACAACCGAATTTATATACTTTTATTGTTTTGCTTGTGGTAAAATGAATAGGACAGAGGATATAGATTTATCCTCTTGTGAGTATTGTGGTGCAGGTGAAGATCAATTAGTTTTAGATGATGAAAAATCGAACTATACCTATTGGGAATGTCTTTCTTCGAAAGCTCAGGAACCAGTGAACTTGAATTATAGTAGAGGTACCCAAATCACAGTTAAATCTCGGTGGAAAGTACGAATTGGAGAATCGTTCAATCCATTTAACTGTAAAAAGGAAAGGATTCGTGAGATTACAAGTGCAGTTCTTGTTAAGGAGGATCCAGATAAACAATTTTCCCATTATTTGGCCTTATTTCGAATGTACATGCAAGTAAAACTTCAAGAAGATTTAAAAACAAATTTTAAAGACCTATATGAGGAAATTCAAAAGTTTCCAGATATCATATCAATAGAAGAAGCAAATCGACAAGCGATTGTACTTATGGAAAAAATTTCTCTCCTTATAAATTGGTTTGAGACCAAAGGTCTATCTGAACGTGTCGATAATTCAAAGGAGCTTCAAATTCAACTAAATAATTTATCTCAAGATTTAAAGTTATTACAAGATCCAGAGTCTCCGCAAGAACTTCGTAAAGCTAGTGAAGTTGGGCATATCACTGGTAAAATCGATCAAATCTTGCATCGATTTGTAACCATCATTACACAGCTCGAACCAGAGCTCCTAATGACGACACGCTGGCAATGTAGTGAATGTAATGATATATTCGAAGTAAAAGATCGACACAAATTCCCAGAACGTTGTGCTTCTTGTGGTAAGATTATTACAAAACTGGAGACTGTTGATTGAGGAAGCTTAAAATTCTGATTTACATTTCATTAAGGCGTGGCACGGTTAATTAGCCTAGGATATAAACAAGCTTCTCGTATATGGTCTAAATTCAACATTGCTTGAATAAAGCGCTCTAATCCAAGACCAAATCCCGAATGAGGAACAGTTCCATATTTTCGTTGATCTAAATACCAGTAATATGGGGTGGGATCAAGTTCTTCTTCTTTCATCCTTTTTAAGAGAACTTCTAGGTCATCTTCGCGCTGTGAACCCCCGATGATCTCCCCAACATTTGGAAGTAGTAGATCAGCAGCATTCATAATGTCAGGATTGTCTTCGTTAATTTTCATATAAAATGGTTTCATACCAGTAGGAAAATGAGTTAGAAAAGCTGGTTTGTTAATCCTATCAACTAAAGTTCTTTCAGGTCCCTCTGTAATCTCGTCTCCGTACTCTAAATATTCACCTGTTTCTCCTTTTATGTCATATTCTCTAAGAAGGTCAATAGCTTGTTCATAAGACACTCTTTCAAATGGTTTCTTTGGAACATCCCAAGTTACATCAAATTTTTTCGCTATAGGATTTGTTTGAACCTCTGAATATACAAAAATTATCATATCCTCCATAAAATCTATCAAATCCTCGAAATCAAACCAAGGCATTTCTGCTTCGATGTGAGTATATTCAGTAAGGTGACGTCTTGTTCGCGACTTTTCAGCACGAAAAGAAGGTAATATGCAAAATACATTTCCAAGGCTCGCAAGTACAGTTTCTAAGTATAATTGTGATGATTGAGTTAAATAAGCATCCTGATCAAAATATTTAAATGAAAAAAGTGTGGATGCTCCTTCTACTTGAGTTTGAACAATTGTGGAAGGAGTTACTTCAACAAATTCTCTATCGAAGAAAAATTTACGAAAACTTCTTGTAGTTAAATCGCGAAACCGCATAATATCGGAGGATTTTTCTCCTCGCAATACCAAATGTCTTTTATCTAGAAATACCTGAGGGCCCGAATCAGGACGAATTTCAAACTCTAATTCAGGTGATGCGAAATTAATTACTGGTTCAATGGCCGTGACCTGTAGTTCAATACCATCATAAGGAGCCCTTTCGTCTTCTTTTACTATCCCTTCAGCTATTACAGCAGTCTCACGAGTAAGTTTCTTAGCTATGTTAAACGAAGGTTCCCCTATACTGGGTTTTACAACAGCTTGTACATACCCAGATGGATCACGAATGACTAAAAATGTAAGTTTCCCTTGCCGACGTACGTGATGAAGCCAACCACGGATTTTTACCTTCTTACCTATTTTTTGAGATAGTTGAATAAGTGAAATGAATTTCATTCAGAGATCCTCACCTTGTGGTAATCTAATTAAAGCTTATTCTTTCATTTTTTTTGAATGTTAGTAAATAATTTACTAATTGATAATATTTCATATATAACGGAAGATATCTTTCTTAATAAATGACCCAAAAAGTTATTGTACATCTTTTTATATGATATAAATGTACTTAATTACATAACCTAAATGGGATAAAAAGTCATTTTAATAAATAAAATGCTTAACACAAATAATTATAGTGATAAAATCAGATTTAATAACCAGAAGGTGGAAAAAAACGGTTCATTACAGTTGTAAAGTTGTAATGCTTGGTGAAGGTTCTGTAGGTAAGACTTCTCTCATTCGAAGATATGTTAAACAGACATTTACACACGATTACATCACTACAGTTGGATCCAATTTCTTAATTAAAAAAATACAACTCGATGAGGATTCTCGTATGACGATGCAGCTATGGGATATCTCAGGACAAGATTCCTTCAGAAATATTCGCCCGCAATACTATTTACACTCACATGGAGGTATTCTCACCTTTGATCTGACAAGAAATACGACCTTACAAGAATTAGACAAATGGTACATGGATTTCACAAAAAAAACTGGACATGTCCCTTTAATGATGTTTGGGAACAAGGTTGATCTACGTGATCAAAGAGAAGTGCTTGCAGAAGACGCCCAAATGCTTGCTCATCGATTCAATGCAAATTATTTCGAAACTTCAGCGTTAGATGGAACAGGAGTCGAAGAGGCATTTACAATTCTAGCTCAAAGAATTGTGGATCATATTGATAGACGTGTACAAAAGATGAAATCTGAGTAACTCCCGACGTTAGGAACAATAACAACATATTTACAAAAATAAGCAAAAATAAAGTAATACATAAGTCAAACAAATCTTTTTTACTTATTTCTGGAAGCTAGGGAGAATCTATACTTTCAAACCATAAAATATTTCAAAATAACGTGAAAAAGAAATCTCTAAAAGAGTAGCTATAAAAACGATATTCTTTAATAATATCATAGTAATAACTTAAATGACTGTGAACAAAAAAAATACAATTAGCTGAAATACCATGATGAAAAAAGATGAACCACTATTAATTTTCACAACTAAAGTTAGTCGTTGTGCAAACGGTTATCACCTTAAAATTCGGAAAAAAGATGTTGAATTACTGAATCTCGCAGGTAAAATGGTGAAGATAAAAGTTTTTAAAGTAGATACTGGTGAAGAAGAAGAAACTAAAGATCCTTACAGTAGATTGATCGATTAATATATGACATCGATATTTTCCCCTCGATCCTTTTTGGCGGTTTATATCAATGGAAACTAATCCATATCTTGAAGTAAAGCCTACAGGTATCGAAAGTCTTGATAAAATATTAGGAGGAGGGATCCCTACAGGTTGGTTCATTGCAGTACGAGGAGGAGCTGGTGTTGGAAAAACTACATTATCGATTCAATTTTTATTAGAGGGAATTTTAAAATTCCATGAACCTGGGTTACTTGTAACCTTTAATGAACCATTACCAGCCCTTAATGCCATTATGATGAATTTTGGTTGGGA
>JBHLKC010000196.1:0-6528 GCA_048887065.1 Candidatus Hodarchaeota archaeon | reverse complement strand
TTTGCGAAAAGATTGAAAATTGAGGGAGATGTTATGGCTACGATGAAGCTGACACAGATTGGCAAGAAACTACAGGAATCAATGTAGCTGCCTAAGTCGTTTCTCATAACATTGTTTCTTGATTTTTGGAATTACAAATTCAAATGAACTACTAATCACTAAGATATTACTATTTCTTACTTCTAATACTGTTTTCTCAGGGCTCTTTTTTTTCCATAAAAATCATTTTTTCTTTTTTTGATGTTTTCCCCAATGCTCAAGTTCCACCTCACCTGTTTATGAGAAATTAGATACATGTACTCACATTATAGCCCTTAAACAGCGCAAATATTTTTAATACTATTATTGTAAATCAAGAAATTAAGAGACAAAGAGGATAAACTGTATTTATCCTCTTGATAACTAATTATTGTGTCAATAATGAAATTTAAGAGAAATTTTACAATTTTAATTTGGATTTTGGTGAATTTTAAATGAGAGAAGTTGTAATAGCTGATTATCTTAGAACAGCATTTTCACGTTCAAGACCGAGTGCACCTGAACGTGATAAATTGAATGAATTTCGAATGGATGTTCTAGCAGGAAAGCTCATTAAAACGATGATAGATCGTAAAGGTATTAATGCAGCTGAAATCGGTGATGTACTCGTTGGTTCTGCATCGCAAGTTGGAGAACAATGGCTTTATGGCGGTAGAAGCGTTGTCGCTATGGCTGAGTTACCAGAAACGGTATCAGCACAAGCTATAGATAGACAATGTGGATCTTCTATGAACACGATCCACACTGGAGCCATGCAAATCATGACAGGGTATTCAGATATTATTATTTCAGCTGGTCTTGAACACATGACACACGTACCAATGGCACCGCAAGATAACATTGATCCTCCAATGTTTCTAGCAGCTGATGAAAAGTATAAGTCTTATGATTTTGAAACAGGTTTCAATATGGGGTGGACTGCAGAGAAACTTTTCAAACAAGCTGCTGAAAAATTTGGTTTGACTCGTGAAGATTTAGATCAATACAGTCTTGACTCACATGAACTGGCAGCTGAAGCTCAGGATGAAGGCTTCTTTAAAGACGAAATAATGCCTATCGAATTATCCTCTGGAGAAATCTTTGATACTGATGCATCAGTACGTCGTGGTAGTACAATGGAAATAATGGCTAGTTTGATGCCATCTTTTGATTTTGAGGGTGTTTGTACACCTGGAAATTCAAGTCCTTTGAACGCTGGTGCAACTGCAATGATACTCATGTCGAAAGAAAAAGCTAAGGAATATGGAATTGACCCTTTAGCTACCATAAAATCAATGGGATGGGCTGCAGTTAATCCTGGAATCATGGGATACGGACCAGTTCCAGCTAGTAAAAAAGCTTTGAAAATAGCTGGTTTGGAAGCAAAAGATATTGATTTTTGGGAAATTAATGAAGCGTTTGCAATCGTTGCTCTTAATTGTATTAAAGAATTAGGAATTGACCGTAATAAAGTCAATATAAAAGGTGGTGCAGTAGCTATTGGCCATCCTCTAGGTGCTACTGGTACTAGACTAGTTGGTACTCTCGCAAGGATCCTTAATTGGGAAAATGGCCGATATGGATTGGCAAATGCCTGTATCGGTGGAGGCCAAGGAATTGCTACAGTTATCGAGAAAGGAGGTTAAGATCCTCCTTTAGTTCTAAATTTTGATATTAATGATATAAACTACAAAAGGTGAATTATAATGAAAGTAGATGATATTAAAACCGTAGCTGTAGTGGGTGCTGGTGATATGGGTCATGGCATTGCACAAGCTGCGCTTATGACTGGCTATAAAGTCAGTTTATACGATATTGCAGATGAATTTGTTGAAAAAGGCAAATCACGGATTGATTGGAGTTTAAATAAATTCGAAGAAAAAGGAAGAATAGCTAAAGGAGATACTGCCAAATTTATGGACAATTTATCTACCTTTACTGATCTTAAAGAAGCTGTCAAGGATGCTGATTTAATAATTGAAGCAGCACCCGAGAATCTAGATTTAAAGAAAAAAATCTTCAGGGACTTAGACAAATTTTCACCAAAACATGCGATTTTGGCATCTAACACTTCTAACATGAGTATTAATGAAATAGGAGCTGCAACAAGTAGACCAGAGAAAGTAGTTGGGATGCACTTTTTCAATCCTGTTGTTCTCATGAACTTAATAGAGATTACTCGCGGCGATAAGACCACTGATGAAACTGTCACTATTCTTGAGGATATAACTAAGAAAATGAAAAAAACCTCGATTATCTGTAGGAAAGATAGTCCAGGGTTTATTGTAAATCGCATTGGAGCCCCTGCAAATCTCTATTATCAATTATTAGTAGATCAAGGAAAATATACTCACGAACAAATAGATGCCGCTGCTAACATGATGGGGTTACCAATGGGGCTATTCTTAATGCTTGATAACTCTGGAGTTGATATTATTTATCATTCCATGAATTATATGGCTAGCCGACTCCATCCTGATTATAAACCAACCCCAACACTTGAAAAAATGATAAAAGAGAATAAACTTGGTAAAAAGACTGGTGAAGGCTTCTACAAATGGCCTGAAGTTGGTAGGCCTATGATCGACACATCAATAGAGTCTGATTTTGATGTTATGAATTTAATCAAGATTCAAATCAATGAAGGGGCAAAAGTACTTGAGGAAGGCCTCTGTACAGCCAACGAAATTAATATTGGTATGCAACTCGGACTTAGTTCAATGCCGCCAATGGAAATGGCTGAAACAACCGATCTAAAGGAATTAACTGATACACTCGATGGAATAGCTGAGAGTTTAGGAACCGATATTTTTAAAGCTCATAAGTATATCCGTGAAGGAACCCTCTTGAATGTCATAAAGGGAACAAAGGCAGCAAAAGAAGAAAAGAAGGAAGATGAGTTTGAAACTATTCGACTTGACCGTGATCCCGATAACTTTGTGACAACAATTTGGTTTGACAGGCCTTATCCAAATTTAATCAATGAACAAGTGCTAGATGATCTATCAGCAGCGTTAGATTTACTTTGGAATGATAAAAGTACACGAGTGATTGTAATCCGCGGTGAGAATCGAGTATTTTCAGCTGGTTTTGAGCTTGATATCTCTAAGTTTTTAGACGCAGATTCTTGGTTTGTTGTCAATATGGTTAGAAAAGGACAATATACCTTCAAAAAGCTCAGAGACATACCCAAAGTAGTGATTGCAGCTATTCAGAAATATTGTTTTGCTGGTGGATTGGAACTTGCGATGAGTTGCGATCTCAGAATTGCCACGGAAAATACAAAAATGGGATTAACAGAAGTAGGTCTAGGTATTCTTCCTGGATGGGGTGGAACTCAGAATTTACGACGACACATCGGATTAGGCAGGACAATGGAGCTCATTTTGACAGCTAGGAGAATAGATGCAGAAGAAGCTGAAGAAATTGGTCTTATCAACAAAGAAGTTGATGAGGATAAGTTTGAGGAATATATCGACGAATATGCTAAGAAAATAGCAAAATTAAGTGCTCCAATCTCAGTAGGAATAGTTAAAAGACTTGTTAATCAGGCAGCTGAAGTCCCAATTGATGTTGGACTTCAAATGGAAGCTTTAGGTGCTGGAATCGCTTTCTTAACGGAAGACGCGAGAGAGGGCATCATGTCAATGTTCCAGAAAAAAGAACCAGAATTCCAAGGAAAATAGTTATCTTCCCCTCTCTTTTTTTTATTTTGATTCTTAAGTTCTTGTACTTTGAATAAAAGGTCTCATTTTCTTTTGTTTGATCTCCCATTTTTTTCGCTCTGAGCGTAGTTGAAAGATATCAACGTCTTTATATATCAGATCTTCCTCTTTAGGAGGGATATTATACTCAGTTCGTTCTTTTTCAGGAGTATAAATGAAGGAGTCACCGAATTCTGCTACATTAGCAAAGAAGCAATAGGCATAAATGGATCGACGAGCATCAAAATGTGCTGCTTGAAAATCGGCCGTGACAGGTGTAAAAGCGGGATTTAAGATGAGATCGACAGGGGGTTCGAAATTTTTCAACTCTGCTCTGAAATCGAGATTGAGAAAATCACGGCAAATCAGAATTGCTATTCTCCCAAACTCAGTGTTACAGACAATAGTTTTTCTGGGTAGTGCATCTACTTTGATATCTTCAATGATTTTCTTTCCCGCAACATGGATTGTAGCAGGAGTGTGTTTTTCCTGTTCCCAAAGCACTCCTTTTGGACCAATGACAACGCTCAGATTTTGATTCGTCATTTGATTATGGTAAGACCCTGGAATTATATACATCTCATTTTCTCGGGCTAAATTTGATATCTCTTCAAGCAAAACACTGTAATTCAGATCGATAATCAGCTCTGGGAAGAGTAACACTTTAATGTCTTTCGATGAAGCACTCATTATGATATTTTGGACCTTTTTTCTGATTATTTCGATTTTTTCATGTTTGATATTAAGTAAACCTGGAATTTTTTCTTCATAAAACTCGTTTATAATATCGCCAGTTTCAGAAACTCCCATCTGGGCAATACCAACTCGAAACTTTCCTTTTTGAATTTCAGTATGTTCTTTAAGAAGATCTTTATAAATAAGTTGGAAATTCTTTACTGTCTTAAATTTATTTTCTAAAACATCATTTATTGCATTTGATATATATTCTTGAAGGTTTAAAAGTCCAACTCTTTCCTGCAATGTTGAATTGCGAACAAAAAATGCTTTCCATTCCTCTAACTGGTTAATAAGCTGATCTTGTTGGATTTTTAATTTCTGAAATATTAACATTAATCCTTTATCTTCAGCAATTCTAAGAGCTTTATCAAGCAATTCTTTTGAAAGATCAGCGTTTCCCTCAATCAATGCTAACTTTGATTGGAGAAAATATAATGTTACCAACGTTGTTATTGATCGTTGATTATTAGCAACATCTGAGATTTTACCAAGCAGATCTTGTATATCTAGTAAGATCTCCTCCTCCCCCGAATATTTTAATTCTTCTAACAATAATTCACAAAGATTCACTTGAATCATGAATTCTATTTCATAATCAAAGCGTTTCTCTAGAATTTCTTCAAAAATTTGTTGAGCTTGAAATTTGTATTTTCCTCTAGGCTTATTTTTCAAAATGTACCCACGACCGAATTTCCAAAACAATTCAGTCCAAGGCCACCTTTCAACGAATTCAGTAAGCTCCTCCATGGTTTCTTCTATTAGTTTACTATCGCCAACTTCTATACTTGAGATAAGTATCAGTAAATTCATAATAATTACATCGTAATCTAATAGGGTATTATTCATTGTGCAGATAGAATTATGAGCCTCTTTTGCGCGCTTATAGTTGACAATAGAATCCTCAATTCTATTTTGATTGTAGTAAATCTGACCTATTCTGCTCAAAGCGTAACAATAGCAATGAGGGACTTGTTGATTTTTATTCTGAACTTCATCATAATACGCTAGAACCTTCTGATAGTAATCTAAGCTTCTAATAAATTCACCTTTTCCCCGATAAATGGATCCAAGCAGTGCAAATGTCCATGAAAGACCATCATAGTCTTTTAACTCTTCATAACGAGTCATGGATTCATGAACCAGTTTGGTTGCTAATTCTAAGTCTCCTTTATAAAAGTGAGCAAACGCTTTTGAAAATTTTGCCCAAGCAATACGTGTAATATCATTCATTCCCTCAGCAATTCTTGATTGTTGTTCAAATAACTCTATTGCTTGATCTAGCTTACCTTGAACTCTTTTTAGCCAACCTAGTGCATCAAATTGATAGAACATACCTTTTTTATGACCCATATCTTCATAAATCGCTAAGCTTTGAAGATAATTCTTTTCAGCTATTTCAAAATTGCCTTGAAAAGTATAGATGGCACCTTTCGCAGACATAAACCTCGCCTCTCCTTCCTTTACGAACGGATTTTCTCTCTCCTCTGTACTCATTTTGTTCAAGATATGCTCGATGATATTAATTTCTTCAATAATTTTATCATGCTTTTTTAAGGATAAATGAGCAAGTAATCGTGTAAATCTTACACCAAACTTTTGAGTTAAGCTTAATTGCGATGTATATTTCTCTAATAGAACATTGACATCTAAAAGGGCTCTTTCAAAATTCTTTTCCCTTAATAAATTAATAGAATTTAGAAGTTGATGATCAATACCTTCAGAGTCCAGGTCACTATCCTCTAAATCAGTTTTTTCTTTATTAAGTGGTTCTATTGATTTTTCTCTTTGTTTTTGATTCATTATCGCTCCTCCAATTTTTTTGTGGAGGAATAGGGATAAGTAAAGCTATTATGCTCCTTTTGTTCTTATTCTTTCATTTAAAAAGCTTTTTCCAATTATTCTCCCCTTAATCCTTAAACTATCTAGAAGTCGAATAAATATTATCACTGGCCTGATTGTGATTCGTTAAACTCTTGTAATACTTTTGGATGGACTTTTACCAATTTTGAAAGGATTTTATTAAATTTGGCTTCTTTTTCTGGTGGAATAATGATATTATCGATTGTTG
>JBHLKC010000195.1:0-6550 GCA_048887065.1 Candidatus Hodarchaeota archaeon | reverse complement strand
TATGTCGATGAAATTTTATTTATACCAAATGATTATGAGTTTAATGCTGCAGCTCTAATGAATGGCGAAATCGATACTTGGGATGAGCGAATACCAATCCTTTACATTCCAGGTCTAATAAAAAATCCCGAAATTGATGTCAAAGTCGGTTTATCCACAGGTTATCGTGTGATCGCGTTCAATTGTGAACGATTCCCGACAAATATTACTGCCTACCGTCGTGCCTTGGCTTTCGCCTTGGATAAGAATATGACTAACACGGAAGCCATAGGGGGCTCAGGAGAGCCTTTGGATAGCTATATTCCTCTGGTTGTACCAGAATGGGGAGTAGAAAAGAATTTAACTTCCCACTTTTATGATGCCGATGTTACAGCAGGCAATGCTTCTTTGGAAGCTGCTGGGTTTATTGACTTAGATAATGATGGTTGGCGAGAATTTGATAAAAACCATAATGGAGAATGGGATATAGGTTACGATTTAGATGATAATGAAATCGCAATTGAGTTGATTGGTGCATCTTTCTACCCCGCGCTTATCACCCTTCATTATGCTAAAGACGCTTTAGAGAAGATGGGTTTAAAAGCGACAATTATCATGATGCCATTAAATGAATCGATCCGCGAAATGAAACAGGGAAATCATTGGGCTGTCTGTTTAACTTTATATGCTTCACTTATTAGCCCGGCAAGTGATCTCTACTATTTATTTAGAACAGGAACTAGTGATAATCTCTTATTCTGCCGTTACAGTAATACAACTATTGATAACATTCTCGACAAGATGATAAATTCTGTTACCTTTTCAGAAGCAAAGAATTATGCCCTAGAGGCAAATAAGCTATTAACGTATGAACAACCGATAGTCGTTTGTTACAACGACGCATACATCGATGCCTACCGTACAAATATATTCGAGGGCTACACGTTATTCAATGGTAAGGGTTACATTGGAGATACTTACACAAAGATTCGTTTGAAAGAAGAACATGGTGGTCCCTATGGTGGAACGTACCGTATTGGATGGAGTGGTGATATTCCTAGCGTTGGGGCACCCTTTAACATACTTAATCTCTGGTATGTAGACGCCCTCAATTACTTTCGACTTATTTATGAGACACTTTGGCAAATCGATCCTATCACTTGGGACCCAATACCAGGATTGGCTTATAACTGGACAATCGAACAGACCACTTTAGATGATACTACAGAGGTTCAAAATGGACAGAAATTCACTTTTTACTTGTATGAAAATGCTACATGGCACGATGACCAACCTGTTACCTCTGAGGACGTTAAATACTCTTTTGAGACTTTAAGGCCTCATTGTATTCCAGAGAGCCCGTATACAAACGAGGAAATGAAGAATATTTACCGAATTGACACCCCTGATCAGCACACTGTTGAGATTTATGTCAATAAGTCAGGATACTTCGAGTGGGCCCTGACAACAAGTTTCTTAGTGTTACCCAAACATATATGGGAACCCCATTCAGCAAATTTTACTGCGTGGGAACCCAACCCTCTTTCACCAGTTGATTTTACTGGTTCGGGCCCGTATAAGTTTAATGAGTTTATATCAAACGAACACTTAAGCCTTATTAGATACGATGACTGGCGCTGGGATATTCGTGAAGTAACAAGCGATTCCATCTCAGGATTTGAAGTAATTACAGCGTTTTCCACATTAATAATTGCTATAATTTATTTTAAACAAAGAAAAAAAAATAATCCGGCTTAAGCCTTTCTTTTTTCATAGTTACAAAAAGTAAGGGACAATCAATGACGTTTGGTGGAATAACATCATCAAAATCACTTTTCATACCTCAATTGCTAGGTACGATTTCAATTTTACTCATATTATGCATTTTTATGAGTTCTATCCCTCATAATCAGAATGAAGAAAATCAAGCATTAGATCAAATGAACTGCAAAATTTCCCCAGAATTTCCTTTTAATAAACGCATTAATAATTATCAGAGATTAGATAACACCTGTATAAAATGTCTGCAGCAAACTACAAATCACACATCTAAATTAAAAAATAACGAAATAAAAAAGGTTAATCCACCTTTTGGTGAATCCTTTCAATCATTGATCCATTCAAAAACCCAATTATGGTCATTAGATTTTTCACCAGACGGATCATTGTTAGCGTCTGGCAGTGAAGATAATACAATCAAGCTTTGGGACATGAGAGATCTTGGTAGGGAGGTGATGACTCTAGTAGGACACAATGGTAGAATTAGATCATTAGATTTTTCACCAGACGGATCATTGTTAGCTTCTGGTAGTGATGACAGAACACTCATAATATGGGACGCTTCAACGGGGGAATCACGTTATAAAATGACTAGCCATACACACACAGTTCGTTGTGTGGCTTTTTCTCCTGATGGGTCATTAATTGCTTCTGGTAGTTTTGATTACACAATAAAGATATGGAATTCAACAACATGGAAAGAAATATATACAGTTCCTGCTCATTCTGGTTGGATCACTTCGATTTCTTTTTCACCTGATGGAAAGCTCTTGGCTTCGGGCTGTGTTGATAGCACTATTAAGTTGTGGAATACCTCCACTTGGGAACAACTATCTTTCTCTCCTTTAATAGGTCATAAATCATCGGTTCTTTCTGTGGATATATCTCCCGACGGATCAATGCTAGCTTCTGGCAGTACAGATAATGATACTGAAGACATGAGCGCAATAAGACTCTGGAATCTAACCACTGGTGAATCCCTCTTGACCGAACCTTTGACTGGACACGATGATTGGGTGTATTCTGTATCCTTTTCACCAAAAGGGAAGATTCTAGCATCAGGAAGTCCAGATAAGACAGTTAAGCTTTGGAATTTGACTAATGGAAAGATAATTAAAAGTATCACAGACAACCTTGGTGAAATCTGGGGAGATTCTGTAGTTTTTTCACCTGATGGTACAAGCTTAGCCTCAGGTGATGAGAACGGTATCATTTGGCTATGGAATGTAGCAATTGGTTCAGAATTAAAGAGAATGACTTTGAGAAGGCATACAGAGAAAATCAATTCACTCGTTTTTTCACCAAATGGTACAATATTGGCTTCAGGTAGTGTGGATAAAAAAGTCAAGCTCTGGAACACTTTTACTGGTTCTGAAGAGAAAGATATCCCATATAGCGATGAAATTTCTTCAGTTGCAATTTCTCCTGATGGTATCCTATTAATGATTGGCCAAAAAAATTCTTTGGAGGTTGTATTGCGGAATATCTCAAGCGGGGAAGAAATCATTTTAGAAATAGATCCTTATTCGGAAGGAGTCTCTTCTGTTACTTTTTCACAAGATGGGAAACTGTGTGCAGCAGGATGTTATCCTTTTGTAACAATCTGGAATTTGTCTATGATAGATAAACCGTTTCAATTTGCATATCCTGGAACGGGAGAGTATTCTAGTGTAACTTTTTCTCCCGATGGAGAATTCTTTGCAGCTTGTCAAGATGAAAAAATCCTAATTTGGTCTTACTATGATTCAAGTTGGAATTTCTATGATGAAATTTCTACTAATTCATCAATAATTAACTCAGTTATATTCTCACCTAAGGGCCTTTTATTAGCATCAGGCTCTAGTGATGGTGTAGTAACTTTTTGGGATGTGCTTAGTGGAGCCGAAATTAAAGCTTTCCCAAGGAACGATAAAGCAGTGAACTCAGTAATATTCTCTCCCGATGGAAATATCTTTGCATACTGTGATAATGAAAAATTTAAGCTATGGAATATGACGAGTGGGGAGGAAATTCAGACTTTTCCTAGTGAATCATCGTATATGACCACAATAGCTTTTTCACCAGATGGAAGAACAATTGCATCAGGGGGAACTGATGGTTCAATTGTTTTGTGGGGTATCTCCCCTATACCTCTGGACTTTGATTTTGACGGTATAACAGATAGTTGGGAAAGAGAATATCGGTTAGATCCGACTAATTTCTGGGATAAATTTGATGATACTGATAGTGATGGATTAATGAATAGCATCGAGTTTTTCATTAATACTAATCCAAAGAGTAATGATTCTGATGGAGACAAAATGCCAGATGGGTGGGAATTCTTAATGAGGTTAGACCCCCTTATTGATGATTCAGCATTGGATGCAGATGACGACGGTATGCCTAATATCTGGGAATATACATATGGTTTGAATCCAAGGGATAAGAGCGATGCGTTTATAGATTCAGATGGTGATTGGGTTGAAAATCTCGAGGAATGCAAAGCAGATACCGATCCTACTAATTTTTGGAGTTTTCCGCTCTTTAGTTATAGTGCTGTTCACGATTTTTTACTAAAGAGTATAATAGTTATTGCAATAGGCAGTTTCATACTTTTATATGTTATAAGAATCAATCGTGAAGCTATAAAGAGAAAACTTGAGGCACCTGATTATAAAACCGCCAAAAAAATTCAAAGAATAGGTTTTAGCAGTCACGCAGACTTCTTAAGAGCTGGAGCTCATGCAAGATCATTAGTGGATCTGGGGAAAACTTCGTATTTTCAAGGTGATTATAAGAGTGCAGTCCAGCAGTTTGAACTAGCCCGATTAGTCTCTGAACGACTAGAGGATAGGCGTTTAAATGCTGAAGTCTTATTTTTATCAGTATGGATTCAGAAGAAACGAAAAAGCTTCAAAGATTTAGACTTAATTATTAAACAATTTCCCTCTCCTCCTTTTAAAGATCCAGTAGTAAAGATTTATTCAATTATGTTGGAAGCAATTAAAGCAGAAGCAGATAACAATTGGAATTTAGCAGAAATTGCTTGGAAAGACGCGTTAGATTCTAAAGAAGTTGCTAGTAATATTTTAAATATCTGTAAAGGTGCTTTGATAGAGATTGCTGTAAAAAAATGGTTAAACAATCCTACTGAGGTTATTCCAGAGGAATTGCTGGTTCAAATTGACGAGTGGCAAGAATTGTGTCAGAATAATCAGGATTATGATAATCTCTGTTCTCTTTATCTGTTACGAGCACGGATAGCAGTTACATTGTTTAAGCTAAATGAGGTGGAGGAATGGTTAACCTTATGTACTCAAACTGCTGACGAATCAAATCTTAAAATATATAAAGATTTTGTTGTAAAAGAAACAGAGCAATTTTCCCGTCATAAACAGCGTGTTACCTCCATTTTGCAAACAGAAAAGGTTCTAACACCCGAAATGCAAATGGATATCATTGCAGATTATGTCAAAAGAGTACGGCAAATTGACTGGTTTCGTGACAGGTAAGCTAGTTCATTGATGTATTAGAAGCTATTTTACGGACTAAGCTATTCTAATTTACTTCATTCAAAATCATCAATTTATAAATTGATATTTAGACAGAAAAAACCATATCTTCTAAAAAAAACTCTATTATGATATTAATATTCTTCTATTTACCTATTAAATAAAAATTTCAATGCTTTTTGCAATTCCAAGTTAAATCTATGGTTTGATGGAAAGATCATTGCTTCATGAGCCATTTCATACGCGATATTACATGAACACGAGATTTCACCAGCATATTTGATGCCTTCTTTCTGAAATTCAGCTGCCCATTGTTCTAGATCTCTTCTCATATCTATTTCTGGAATTTGGTTAAATAATAAGTAAATACCCCAACTACTTAGTGGCTTTGCTCTTTTATAAAGAATTTCAATCATTCTCTTTGTCCCATTCACAGCATACGAGCTTGGCCGAAGAATAAGAATAGCAATATCTGACAAAACGATGAGATTAACGACGATCAAGTGCCAACCTGGGGGAGTGTCAAAAATAACAAAATCATACTGATCTTCGAGAGCTTCAATGTCTTTTACCATCATTTCTAAAGAGGAGAAAAACCATTCCTGATCAGAACTGATAATTTTCTCATCAGGATCGAAATATTTGTCTGTGAAAATAACATCTAAGTTAGATTGTACATTATGAACGATTGTTTCATTAAAGCTAACTGTACCTTTAAAGTAATCATTAAAATATTTATCAGGTTCAAGATTGAAGGTATAAGAAAACGATGGCATAATAAAGTCACTTTCTATTAACAACACCCTATTATTATGTGCTAATAAATTTGCAGTATTTATTGCCACAGTTGTCTTACCTGTACCACCTTTATAGCTATGAACGAGAATTTTCTCCATTGAACTACCTCTTTATCTCGTTCAACGAGCGTGATAATAAATCTTATCTTGTGACTCCCTAAAATCTAATAATCCTTCTTCAATAAATTTATCAAGATGTTCTCCTATTATCGATCGATCTTTCTTTAAGAATTGCGTCAAATCCTCTATTGTTACACCCAGGATCTTATCTAGTTGTAATTCAAGTAGTGCTGCTGCAGTATCGTTTTCTTCGGGCGATAAAGTTTGCCGCATATTCCAGTTTTTTAAGCTCCACTCTTTTTTCAGTGTTTCCAGAAAATCACTGATAGCTCTCCTAATAAAATCATCAACACTGACTATTGCATACTTGATCTTGACATGATGGCTAGCAATGATTTTCTGAATCTCATTATAAACAACTTCATCGATTTCTAGAGCTATTCC
>JBHLKC010000194.1:0-6557 GCA_048887065.1 Candidatus Hodarchaeota archaeon | reverse complement strand
GTATCGATTTCGCCATTCATTAGAGCTGCAGCATTAAACTCATAATCATTTGGTATAAATAAAATTTCATCGACATAACCTCCGTGAGGACGGAAATCTGAAGACCACTTATCAGTTAGTAGTACCAGTGGTGAGGCAACCACAGTGCTGAAACATAATACCGTTAGAACAACACTCACTCCGCCAATGCTAAGTATTTTTTCTTTTCGCATTGTTAGGGGGGTCTCCCTATTTATTTCTTATTACAACTGACTATGAATTATACGCTAAGGGAATTTCAGATATATAAAGTTATTCTCTTTGGTTCAAATTTCAATCTTCTGATACTTACTTAACCGTCGATCGTAGTAGTATTCTCTAGTAATAATATCTTTTGAAATAACAAAAAGTGTTAATGTGTTCGTCAATTTAATGAAGTGTGAATTGAACATTCCAATAATGGAGGAAGTTTTTGCAAAGATCTCTATACTTTTATACAATACAGAGCCCTATCACAGAAAAATCTGGATGAAAAGAAGTAGTAAGTTTTACAGTGACTCTTGATGTATAAATTGAAGACATTTATCACCCTAATACTTGTAATAATATTGTTAGGTATTAATTTTTTCATATTTACAGAAAGTTCAGATCTTCTTGAGCCTCATCTCTCTGAAGGTACATTTTCCTCGAATTCTTATCAGCCTATGGTCATCATCAATCAAACTTTTGGAGGTCCTTTCTTGGATTACTCATACTCTCTCATTGCCACTTCTGATGGAGGATATGTCTTGGTTGGGTATACTTATTCTTATGGAGCTGGAGAATCAGATTTGTGGCTTGTGAAGACTAATAGTGTGGGTCAAGCGGAATGGAATCGCACTATTGGGGGATTAAGAGGAGATTTTGGTTTTTCGATCATTAAGTCTTCTGATGGAGGATATATTATCGTTGGAGGAACTGAATCGTTTAGCGCGGGGAGTTATGATTTATGGTTAGTAAAGACCAATATTACTGGTCAGGTGGAATGGGAAAGTACTATTGGGGGGCCAGGAGCAGATTATGGATTCTCTGTAATAGAATCATCTGAAGGAGGGTATATTCTAGCAGGAAGAACTGGTTCATACGGAGCAGGTGGAGAAGACGCGTGGTTAGTGAAAACTGACGCGAATGGCCAAGTCGAATGGAATCACACATTTGGAGGGAAAAGTAACGATGCTGCTAATTCAGTGATAGCTACAACTGATGGGGGATATGTGTTTGCTGGGGGAACTGAATCCAATGGGGTGGATGGCATGGATATATGGCTTGTAAAAACCAATGTGAATGGCCAAGTAGAATGGAATCAAACTATTGGAGGTAACCGTGAAGATCTAGCAAATGCGATTATTTCTACGCCCGATGGAGGTTTTGTTGTAACTGGATTCACTCAATCGTACGGTGCAGGAGGTCGTGATGTGTGGTTAATCAAAACTAATGGTACCGGCTATTCCGAGTGGAATCATACTTTTGGAGGAAATGGTCTTGATTATGCGGATTGTATTATAAGTACGCCAGATAGCGGGTATATGATGGCAGGAAGAACGGAATCTTACGGAGCAGGGAAATCTGATATGTGGGTGATAAAGACTACTGCTACTGGTCATCTCGAGTGGAATCACACCTTTGGAGGACCAAATGAAGAAGCAGCTTATTCAGTTATAGCTACATCTGATGGAGGATATGTCTTAGTTGGGAGAACGGCATCTTATAGTATAGGGCAGGCTGATACTTGGTTAATCAAGATCATCTTACAAGATGAAACTTCTTCGTCATCAAGATCCGTAACAGGCATGCCAGGGTTTATTGTCATCCTTACTTTCGTTGTACTGATGATAGTGCAAAGAAAAAAGTGAAATTAACGCAATTAATATCGAAAAAAGGATTAAATCCAATTGTAGGAATATAAATATAACAGATTGCCATTTTTGTGCAAAAAAAACAAATCTCTATGTTCCAAAATTTCAGTTATTCTTCAACCTTTCATAATTTGCCATGAAGAGAACATATATAAAGCAATCGTCTTTTTAACTGATGAATAGAACTTTACTTTCTAGGTGATAAGCTTATGGGTAATTGGAGACAAAGATATGGCAATAAAATTGAACTTGAAGTTTTTGAAGGGGATAAATGTCCTTATCATAAAGTAGGTGACGTTTTCAAGTTTCCAGAGGATATGGGGAAAGTTTGTCCTTGGCTGTTAGATAGTGCTCATGGTATGATGCGGTCTCTCATGATGGGTGGAACCTTGCCATGGAATTATAAGGCTCCTTATAAAAAAATAAAAACTGTGAGAGGGATCACTACTGAATTTGTCAGGTGCCCAGATCCAACCTCTGCAGGAATCGTAGTAAAAATCATCTGTCACCATAAATAGGGAGAATCAGACTCCAATATTTAATCATTCTTCAAAGGAATAGCTTCTAAGATATCTATCATGTCAGAAATAGCATCAAAACCGCCTTGCCAGAACTCAGGAGTGCGGATGTTTACTCCAGCTTTGTCTAATATTTCAATAGGAGCCTTTGATCCTCCTGCTGCTAAAATCTCAAGATAGCGCGGGATAAAAGAGTCCCCTTCTTGTTTATACTGTTGATAGAGTGCTAAAACTAATAGTTGGCCAAAGCTGTATGCATAAACATAGAAAGGATAATGGTAAAAGTGGGGAATAGTGACCCATTCCCATTTAAACTGCTCGTTGAGTTCAATAGAATCCCCAAACTGAGTTTCAAGGATCTTATAATAAGCATTTGACATATCATCTATAGAGGCATCATTATTGATCAATTTATATGCTTCCCGTTCGAAGAGCGCGAAAAAAATCTGACGCATGATCGTAGCATAAGCATCTGCGACTTGGCCAAACAAAATATCCCTTTTAATATCCTCATTAGTCTCCGTAGCCAATAGCTGATCAGTAACAAGCATTTCAGCAAATGTTGACGCTGTCTCCGCAAGAGGTAAGGGAGCGTCGAAATTAAACATATTGTGATGCCCTGCGAGCATAGCATGGATGGCATGACCCAGTTCGTGACTTAGAGTCAAAATATCATTAACCTTTCTAGTGTAACTCATTAAAACATACGGAGTATTAGGAGGATCAAGATAATAACAAACAGCTCCACTTCGTTTGTTCTTACGAACCTCGCTGTCAAGGTGAGGTTCATCAAACATCCGTTTCGCCAACTCCGCAATTTTGGGATCAAATTTTTTAAAAGTATCTAGTACAAATTTAACAGCAAAATCGTATTCATACTCTATTTCAGAAGTTGTCACAGGAGCATAAATGTCATAACGTCGTAATCTATCCATTTGTAACCATTTTGCTTTCAACTTAAAGTAACGCTGAAAAACAGAGGTGTTTTTCTGGGCTACCTCAAGCAGCGTCTCAACAACCTCATCTGGAACCTCATTGGCAAGGTTTCTCCATGAGATTGGTTTCTGGTATTTCCTTAAATCTAAGTTTTCATTATTAAAGTCTCGAATTAAGCTTTGATAGATTTGACCAAGAATTGGTCCATCACGACTATAGATTCTATAGAGTTCCTTGTATGCTTTCTCCCGTAGTTCCGCATCATGTTGAAATGCTAGTGTGACCAACTCCTCGTAAGTCATTTCTTTCATCTCTCCAGCCACTTCTACTTTGAATACATAACGATTTGTGATCATACTATAAAGTCTTCGGAGTGCTTGAGCACCTGTGACGTCTTTAATATTAATGATTTTCTCTTCAGGCTCAGTAAGTGTGAACGGTTTGTACTTCCGAATTTGATCTAGCCAATGCTGGTACTCTCCTGCTGCTTTCAAAAATTTTGTTGCCTCATTATCTTCTAGGCCCTTAAACCATAAGCTGAAGAATAATATATGGTTATTTATATCAGATAGGAAATTCTGGACTTTAGCTTGAAAAGCTTGGGCTTTTTGGTCTTGAGTATCTTCAACAAAACTTAAACTAGAAAACTGTGAAATTCTGAGTGATAGACGACTAATGGTCTCTTGTTGTTTTATAAGATCTAGAAACTCGTTAATATCCATGTCTGAGCTCAGCTTATCTCGATAATTCTCGAACTTAGCGACCACATCTTCTAGAGCTTCAAATGCTCTAGTAACTTCAGGACTATCATGACTTGGAAAAAGCTCTTTCAGAGACCAACGAGAAGGAGTGTATAATGAATTCATTTTCTATTCTCTCTTGCGTTACTTTTTGAATTATTTTGACATTTAAACCAGAAAATTTATAGTATTTCGTCTTGGCAAACGTAGCATAACACTTTTTTGATATCTACTAGAGCTGTTAATCCTTCAGAAGGGAAAAGCTCGAATCATCATGGGATATAGAAACTATGGAAGAGAAGGCAATCTAAGACTTTCTTAATTAGCGGTAAATGATTCCACATAGAATTTTCCTTAAACAGAAAAATTAAGTAAAGTATCCTTTTTTTTCACATTCGGTTTTCATAAATGTCTAGATTGATTAAAAAGTTATCAAATGACGATATTGGTTCTTACGTAGATATTTATATTAATGCTTATCCAGGCGCAATAACTCCCACTTTTTCAAAAGAAAGAAAGATAGAAGAATGGGTTAAAGCTAATGACAAACCCGAAATTAATTTTTATGGATGTTTCCAAGACGAAATATTAGTAGGGGGCGTGATCTTACTTGACTTTCAAATGAATCTTTTTTCAGACACAATAATTAATGTTGGGGGTGTTTCAGAAGTATGTGTTGATCTCCTACGTAAGAAGGAGCACATAGCGAAAGACCTTATGCTTTTTTCCCATCAATATTTCTACAAAAAAGGATTTTGCCTTAATTGTCTGTACCCTTTTTCCCCAGCTTTCTATAGAAAGATGGGATATGGAATTGGCCAAAAAATGAGTCAATATCGATTTGAACCAAAAGCTTTACCAAAGACATCAAAGCATAATGTGTCCTGTTTATCACTATCTGATAGTACAGCGGTTCTTGAGCTTTTCAATCGATATGCCTCTATTACACATGGGGTGATTCTTCGATCAAAGGATATTTTTGAGCCCATGTTAAAAAGTGGAAAAATGCTTGGGTATTGGAAAAACAAGTCTCTCCACGGATATTTGTATTTCAGGTTTAAAGAAGTTAAAGGTGGTACTTGGTTACAACACGATATTGAAATATTGGAATTAATCTATGAAACCCCAGAGGCACTAAGAGGGTTGTTGACATTTCTAGCTACTCAACAGGATCAAGTTGAAAAAATTATTTACAATACATATGATGATTCATTACAACACTTACTTCTTGAACCGCGAAGTAGTAGGAACATATTCCATATCTTTCAGGAGAGCAATATTCAAGGTGTAGGGATGATGTACCGAATAATAAACACATCACTGTTCTTCAGGTTATTAAAGGACCATAATTTCGGATATCAAACAGTGAGGCTTAAAATAACTATCAATGACTCATTTCTACCAGAAAATAATGGGAGTATCGTTGTTCAGTTTACAGAGGGAAAGCCTATTGTTTTAAAAGAAGGTGAACCAGAAGCTGAAATTGTTATTAATATAGACCACTTTTCCAGCTTGGTGATGGGTGCTATTAGTTTTAAAAAGCTCTATGAATACGAATTAGTAGAAATTTCAAATCCAGATTATCTTGAAACTGTAAACGCGTTATTCTTGACTGAATCGCCACCAATAACCTTTGAAAATTTCTAAAATACGTTTCGATAGTTTTTTCTTGTGATTGGAGAAATGCAGATAGAAAAATACAAAGCTAAGTCAGTTATTAGAAAAAGTTCTCCCTCCCTTTTTGCATGGTCAGAGGTTTACCTTAATCCCTATCAAGGTTGTTTTCATGATTGTAAATATTGTGATGGGAAATCTGAAGGCTATTTCATGCATGATGATTATGCAAATCGGATCCGGGTTAAAATAAATGCCCCAGATCTTCTGGAACAGTTCTTACGAAAAAGTAATTTTCTTCCAATTCATCGAGAGAAAACATCTACTTTAGTAGATTTCATTCCTTCGCAAAAACGAGTTCAGTATCAAAAACAAGGCTATTTTATTCTGTTTATTGGGGGGGGTGTTTGTGATGTATATCAACCTGCTGAAAAGAAGATTAAAATCACGCGAAAATTACTTCAAATAGCATATGACTATTCATTGCCAGTTTTTATTCTCACTAAAAATATCCTTGTATTGAGAGATCTTGATCTCTTTAAGAAAATAAATAAAGATTCATATGCATGTGTTTCCTTTACTATTACACATACAAATGAAAAGATTCAGAAAATCTTTGAACCACGGGCCAGTACTACTCAAGAACGTTTTAATGCAATCAAAAAACTCCGTCAAGAGGGAATTCATTCTGGAATTTATTTCTACCCTGTTCTTCCATTCATTGGAGATACAGACAAAAATATGAAAGAAATTTACCATCAAGCAAAATCAGTTGATTCTGAATTTGTTTATTGTTGTGGATTAACTTTAAAACCTGGTAGAAGCAAAAAAGAGTTTCTAGATACTATTCAATCACATTTTCCAGAATTACACCC
>JBHLKC010000193.1:0-6592 GCA_048887065.1 Candidatus Hodarchaeota archaeon | reverse complement strand
GCCTTATCTCGGACTTCCACTTTTTCCTCAGTTAATCGCGCAGCTGTGATAGCTGCGCTTAAACCTGCAATACCAGCTCCAGACACTTTTAAAGGCATTTTGTATTAACAACCTGCTTATGACTAAAAATGTTGAAAGAAATTTAAGTACTTTTGTTAGGGTTTCCTTAGTATTTGTTTCTTTTAATCTTCTTTTTGATAATGCGTCATAATTTAACAGAAACCCCATTGAATGAAATTTTCAGCTCTATAGATTATGAATTTACAATGAATGAAGTCTTCTGAATATTAGAGAAAACTTTCAACTCTTTAAGCCAGTTTAAGGAAATTAAGTAATCAGATAAGTACCTTATCAAGGTGTGGTTTTAATACGTTCGAAAAACATTCCGTTTAATGGCCAAATTAAAGAGTCAACTTTCAATTAAAAAATACTTAAAACAAAGGAAATAATAAGCAATATTATTGAAAAAGAACTATATAAAATTCCTCTGATTTGCATTTTCAAATCTTATGCTTCTTGACTCATAGTTTGAAGGATTAATAATTAAGGTATATCAAGTGGTTTGAACAATGGCCTTAAATCTAGAACTTGCTT
This sequence comes from Candidatus Hodarchaeota archaeon, assembly GCA_048887065.1. GTDB lineage: Archaea > Asgardarchaeota > Heimdallarchaeia > Hodarchaeales > Hodarchaeaceae > Hodarchaeum. The sequence continues at coordinate 5,998 of JBHLKC010000193.1, read as the reverse complement.
TAATAATTGATTTAATAGTTGGATCTGTCTGTGTATTATCATTTTTTGTATCTTTTCTTCAGCAATTAGCTCTTTTTAGAAAATACCCTTTCCAAGGTTTAAGATTTTTTACATTGGGTTTTATTTTACCAACACTCCCTATATTGACAGTCACATCGATCATTGCGTTACGCATTTTTGGATTAGCTACAACTTACCATGATATTCTAGTAAATTTTTACAAATTCTCATTTTCTATTGGTGTGATAGGTATAGGGACTTTCGCAGTCGGATTATGGAATCTTCATCCCCGTGATCCATCCCAAAAATGGTCTTCCACCTTAATTGGCATAGGTGGTTTGGTAGGGTTTTCTGCGGGAGCAATTTTTACTACGCTGGATTTCCATTGGCTTAATACTGAATCTGATCCTCCTGTTTATCCTCAAGATTTTCGCTATGGTGCAATATATATTGATTACGATTTCCTAGTCATAGCTGGAATAGTAACATTAATTATTCTTCTAGCTTTTATTGCTCTTCGATATATTCGTGATTTGCGAGAAATTCAAAGAATGCAAGTAAAGCCTATAAAATTTGAAACAAAGTGGTCACCAGTTGCCTATATTTCTCTGCTTGTGGCTTTTCTTACACTTCTTCTTCAACGATTGCCATTTTTTGAGAATTATCAGTTAGCTTTAACTTTTGCATTACCCTTAGCTGTAGCTGGATTCTCGTTTTCTACAGCTTTTAGAAAATACCCTTCATTACTAGCAATAACTTCTGCAGAATTGAGTTCTCTAACAATTGTGAATCCTGATGGTTTGACACTATATGCTTATGACTTTAAAAATAAAGAAACTTCCTTCGATAATCTGACCGTATTACTCGGAGGAATGTTAGCTGCTTTAAATATTAGCCTTAGTGAGACTTTAGAGAGTCGTGAGGGATTATCCTCAATTGCTTTTGGTGACAAACTCATAGTGATCCACTCTACAGAAAAATTCGTTATCTACTTAATTACCTCTGAGATGAACCCAACTATTTCGGACTTGATAAAAATATATGAAAAGCGATTTGAAGATCAATTTAGTTCAATAATTGGCGAATCTAGTGTTGTTGATCAAGATAAATTTCTCTCTTTTTCTGAAACGGTAGAAGATTTAATTCAGTTCGCCCCATTAAGTTTTTAAAAAGTATTGAAGTGTTCTCCTATAATTAAATATCATTCTAGGAATCCTAAGTAAAAATTATCTCAGAAAATCAGTTAAATCGGCAATTTAACCTAGAAAACTAGCAATTGCGGCTATAACAAAGATTCCAAGAAGGCCCATTATTCTTTTACGCGAGCGATGAATGGTCACGACATCTTGATCCTTTAAAATAGGAAAAAGGAAAATAAGTCCACAGATAGTCCCAATAATATTTACAATCCACAATAATATAATTATGGCGGAAGTTGAGTTAATTAGGATTCCTTGGAATAAGAAAAATGCCCCAAAATAGAGAATTATTGCGATAATTGCTGCAGGCCTCTTCCCAAATCTAGTAGCAACGGTAATTTTACCAAGTTCGGCGTCTCCTTCAGTATCTGCTATATCCTTGTGAATTTCAAAAGCTACAACTGTTATAAAGATCTGTAAAAAGAATAGTACGATTGTAATTGGTAACTCTTTGTTTGTTGACAAGGCACCTACTAGAAAAGCAGATGCTACCCCAAATGCAGTCAAAGTGTTCTTAAAGGCTAAATAATTTTTTAATCTTAAAGAATAAAGTACTGAGATGAAGGCGACAAAAACTGTTAATAGAAAAGCGTGTAAAGTAAGCATCAACCCAAAAAAAAGAGCTATTACAGTTTCTAATCCGAAAATGTACAAAGCTTGCTTTATAGTTATATCACCACGAGGGAGAGGCCGCTCGGGTTTTTCTATTCGGTCAAGATCATAATCTAAGATATCATTGATAGTGTTTGTGCTAGCAGAAAGAACAAAGCCAACCCCAAAACCAAAGATAATTTGGTCTAGTCTTGGAATTTCCTTTATGATAATTACTACTCCCAATATAACAGTCATTCCAACTATTACACTTGCCTTCAACCTAGCAAGATCAGTTACAGCTCGTAAATCCATAGGAGTATCACCTTGATATTTATATGGCCTTTATTTAGATTTATTTGTTACTCATGTTAATTTAAATGACAAATTATTGCTATTTTTCGAAGCTTTTGAATCTTGTCTCAATCTAATTCTTCGATAATCAATAAAATAAAGAATGATTAAAGCTATGATCATTATCATTTGTATAAAAGTAGGAATATAATTAAAAAGGAATATATTAGCTAAAATCAAACATAAATAACTCAATTGGGCATAACCTGTTCCTAAGTACAAGTAGGATGGTGAAGGATCATAATATATCCAAACTTTGAGATGAGTTCCTAATATCTCAATATATATTGCTCCTGTGGCTGCAACAAACAAAAATAAAAGATCTCCAGAGACGATTAAAAATAAAATCGAGATTATTGTTCTGATCACTAGCCAATGATTTGAAAATGAAGTATTTCCTCGCGATATTTCTACAATCAACCAGACAATGAAAAATATAATTAAAATGAACCAACCAAATGTGACCAGATTGTCTATAATTATGAAGTAAACGCGAAAAATAATAAGCGTAATTATACCCCAACCGTATCCAGCAGAAAGTGAGTATAACCTGTTATCATAATGAGGGTAATACCATTTCCTAGCCAATACGCCTGCAATGTCAGTTAGATATCCTAAGAGTAATCCTAGTACAAATAATAAAATATCTAACGGATTACTATTAATAAATAAGAGTATTGACCATGGAATGATCCATGCAAGATTCAACTTATCCTGCTTAGTTGTACGAATAACCCACATTGAAACAGGTACAGCAAAAAGGAGTACAATTGAATCTAGTACGATCATACAAACCCTTATCCGTGTAAGTCAGCGAGGGAAAAAAGTTGAAACTCTTTGATTAATGTTATACAAAAGAATTATTAATCAGATTTAATCGAATTTTTGAATAAAAAAAATTGTTTAAGGACTGGAAACTGCCGATCCAGCCCTTATCCATGCTTTAATGGAATTTTTGGATGTATTTGCCTTCTGCATAGTTTTTGAGATCAATGAGAACTTTTTGCGGGATTCGGGGAAGTTCTTTTTGACCATCAATCTCAATTCGTAGTTCTTTTAGTTTTTGACCTAGCTCTCTCATTGTTTCATTGAAATCTCTTATCATATATACATCAACACGCTCTGGCGCTTCTTTGAAAGTTTCTAGTCTTGCCTCTGGAACATAAATGACTCCCTTGCGTACAAGGCGGAAGATGTGATTAATGAGTTCAGATGCCTCCTCCTCACTGGAAATCCCAACTAAGGTTATTATTAGATTCAGTGTAGTCTTTTCGGATTGTCGAAAGACAGAACAGACCAATATTTCCCATGCTAACTCTTTGAACTTCTCGGTTAAAGTATCTATTTCGGGAGTAGGCATACATGAAATAAGTTTTATATAGAAAATAAAAGCTAATCTAGACAATATCTTCGAAAAATCGTTTTATTCCTTTTTATGATCCGACAAAACTAGTTTTTGAGATCCATTTCAATTGTGGTTTATTCTTGTTGTAATTACTTTGTATATGTGAAATACCTCGCTCAAGAAAGGTAATAATGAAGGTAAATCAAAACTAAATTCCAATCAATATCCAGAAGATTGATAATATTGTCAAAATTCTTTTACATTTTGAATATGCAAGTCCAAGAAAAGATACCTCTCTTGTATGAATGGCTTAATACTCAGTATTCTCAACTAGAACCTCATGGAAGTACTTGGTTACTTTGGTTGAAAAGAAAGACTCCATCTGAAGTCTTTGAAGTTGCTATCGGGACTATCCTAGTACAAAATACTAATTGGCGGAATGTGAATAAGGCAATTGAAAATTTAAAGAATTATTCAATATTCTCATTTGAAGAAATACATAAATTGGACTTAGAGAGATTAGAAGTCTTGATAAAACCCGCAGGATTTTATAAGCAAAAAGCTGTATATCTCAAGTCATTAAGTAAATTATTTTTGTCACACAAAACTAATCGAATACTTACACGAGCGGAGCTTCTAAATTGCAAAGGTGTTGGAAAAGAAACAGCTGATTCAATTTTAGTCTATTGTTTTCAACAACCCGTTCCAATTGTAGGAACCTATACTCGCAGATTTTTTGCACGGATTAATGGAATAGTAGATTATTTAAAGATAAAATACGAAATAGTTCAGAAAGAACTTAGAAAGAATCTAGAAAATGAAGCTCAAATGTTTGGTCGTTTTCACGCCCTAGTAGTTTGTCATAGTCAAAATTTATGCCACAAAAAAGATCCAAAATGCTCGAAATGTGGATTAAAACCTCATTGCATTTATGGACAGGATTGGAAAAATAAACCAGAAATCGCTTTTATTCAAAGTGTAATTGAAGCAAAGGCTTCGAAACTGAAGAATTGATTGTTTCTATCTTGAGGTAATCGAAATGGACACTAAAGATATTATCAAAGTAGCCCTTGACCTAGTCGATATGGAGTACCTTCCTTGAGGACTCTATTATTTACGTTCCTGAAGATAATAATGAATCGTCGTATTAATCTGTAAAATTTTTTCTTCGTTTTTCTAAATAAATCAATGTAAATAAGCTTGGAAGAATGAATAGGACATTAAAAGAATTCATAGACTGATCTGATGAGTCTGGGTTATAAGGTAATGTGGCTGGGATAAGGTAATCAGTGATCAATTTTCTAGGCCATTCAGCGGTTTCTCCTTCAGGGTATGTTGATACGATTGAAAGTATAAGTCCATATTCACGGAGTATCACCAATGCTCTAGTTTCAAAGGTACCAGTAGCCCAAACTGCTCCTTTTCCAAATTCCTCCTCAGGGAGAAGCCACCATTGATATCCATAAAAAGTATGAAAATGTGGCTTTGTGACCTCTTTAATCCATTCTTTTGATATTATTTGAGTTCCATTCCAAGTACCATTATTATACATCAAATACCCAACACGTGCCATATCCTGAGTACTCATATAAAGTCCGTTCCCTCCATCATTGTGAATTTCATTTGGCTCAGTTTTCCAAAGATCAATGTTTACGCCAATTGGCTTGAAAAGAAATTGGTTTCCAAATTCTAATGGAGTTTGACCTGTTGCTTTGTAAAGGATGACACTTAATAAATGAGAAGCAGGTGCACAAAATGTAAATTGTTGACCTGGATCAGCATTCATTGGAAGGTCTAATGTGAATTGTACCCAATCTGAACTAGCTTTCCAAATATTAAAGAGATTATTTGGATCCCCGTATGAAGTAGAAAGCTCATCATATTCAAAACCAGTAGTGAATGTTAAAAGATGACGAATAGTAATTGCTTCTTTTCTTGGACTCGGATTTTTCCATTCAGATGAATTAAAATACCTAGAGATTGGAACATCTACATTCTCAATAAAGCCTTTATCAATTGCAATACCAATAAGTAGACCAATTATGCCTTTTGTGACTGAAAAGGTTTCATATGTTTTATTTTCGTCATAAAACATCATGTGCCACTCATATAGTACATATCCCATGTTATTTACTATTACTAAAGACGATAATGGGTATGTTCTATTCTCAATAACTTCGGTAATCTGATTGAAATACTTCGGGTTTAAGTCATGCTCTTCAGGGGTCATATGTTTCCATTCATTTGTTGGCCAATGCTTATTCAATTCTTGAACCGAGTTTGCTGAGACTAAACATCCATTAACATAGGTAAATAAAAAAATTTGAAGAATCAATCCGAAAGTGAAATATAAGGAGGATCTCTTCATAAGAATGCTTTTAAACTGGATACACTTCAATTTCTAACACCCTAAAAATTCACTAATTGAATAATTAAACGTTTCCATTTTCTTGAATCGAAAATTTCTAAGTAATATAAACGTTTCTAATTCTTGGAAACGTGAAGTAAT
>JBHLKC010000192.1:0-6600 GCA_048887065.1 Candidatus Hodarchaeota archaeon | reverse complement strand
AGGTGTCAAATGATCTACAAGCACCAACAAAGCTGCTAAAATGGTACCTGTTCGACCATGTCCTTCTGTACAATGTATTAAAATTGGCAAATTAGGAGAATTCTTTTGATTTTCTAAGAAAAAATCTAATACTGCTTCCATATCACTCTCAGATGGTGTTGAAAAGTCTGCTACTGGGACATGAAGATAAGAAACATCTAAAAGGATAGCCAACTCTTCAGACGTGGGTTCTTCTTGTAGACATACGATTCCACCTATATCTATATTTTTAAGAAATGGTAAATCTTGTAAGAAAGGTTGACTGGAGCCTCCCAATCGTTGTTTATCGATCCAATAGAGGAACATGGCTTAACCTCTTTGTCCTTAATCATGAAGCATTATTTTCAAACTTAAATTCTGTTTTGCTCGCTGTAGCAAAGGAAGAGAGATGTATTCATCGTGTTTAGGACAAAACTTATGCAATGTAAATATAGGGCTTGGTTACATAAAAAATATACAATAGGCTATAAAAAATCTTTGTCTAGGAATATAGATTAATCTGATATGCTGAAAGTCAATTAGAAGCTTGAAAGGTGTTCTTTATGGATAATTATGAAAATCATAGGAGAGTCTTACCTAGAGAAAAAATATTAAGGAAATTGACTTGAGTATAAGCAGAGAAAGCTCAAAGGAACGAAATCGAATTGAAGGTAGCAGATTTCGATTTTTTAAAACGAAAAGAATTCGTGATATTTTGTTTTTTTTTATTGGTTCTTGTTTTTAGTCAAATTGCATTGGATAAAACTTTTAATCGAGATTCATCCATTGAACCATTTTTAGAATTAAATAATTCATTCTTAGAAAGCTTAGGGTTGTTTCTCCCATTTTTTACAGCAATCTTTCTCTTTTTTCAAAGTCGAACGAAAGGAGATTACACTTGGCTCCCCCCTTGGAAATACTTCGTTGGTTTTATTATAATATTTCTTCTTATATCTTTTTTTCCTATTCCTGAACCGTCTGAAGATATTATAATTGTCAACCCACCAACCAATGGAACAACTACTAGCCCAACATCACTTACTATTCCTTCTACCGCTACCTCATCGGAAACTATTCCACTTCCAAACGGTGACCAAGATAGAGATTATAGATCCCTGTTAAGTTTCCTAAATGAGTTTAGAAATGTTTTTATTATTGCAATCCTTTTTTTTCCACTGTTAATCATCTTCATCATTCAGAGACGGTCAAAACCAGAAAAATTAGATAAACAGCTACAATTAGAAGATATGATAAATGACACACGTGCATCTGATTATGAAATTCGATCGATTCTTGGATGTTATTATCTAGCGTCAACAGTATTAGAGGAACGAGGAGCAGATGACTCCCCAAGTTTTACTCCATCGGAGTTTAACCAAGATGTCCTAGAAAAAAAACTAAGCTCACAAGAATTGATTAGTGTTCTCACAGATCTTTTTGAAGAAGCAAAATTTTCTACTCACAAAATACCTAGAAAAAAAGTAGAGGAAGCTAAATCTATAACTTCTGAAATTATTTTAGTTTCGAAACCAGCATTAGACATCAATGGGGTGTTAGCTGATTCATTAGTTGATAAAGAAGTTTTTAAATTGGATGAGGATGACACAGATTGAATATAGTAGATGTAATTCGTCCAATCTTTGAGCTTCTATTACAATTCATTTTAATCTCATTATTATTGTTCGGATGGAGAACTATCAATTCTTATTGGTCAAAACAAGAACCAAAGAAATTACAAACAAAATTTATGAAGGCTAATGTTAAGTACAAAGACCCTCCACGACCTCTTAGCAAAAAGTATTATGGATTCTTACAATTAGCTCAGATGACTACGCGTCATCGTCAAGAGCAATTAACAAGAGCCTTTTCTAATTCAATCAAGGAATATATAGAACTTAAACCTCAACTAGGAAAAGTAGAATTTAGTACCAACTTCAATCTTCTCATTGATAATCCAAATTTATGGCTCCAACATCAGTATGACATTATTACCTCTTTCAGTAAATTTAAAAAAAAGAAATCCACTTCGGACTTCCTATATGAGGAATATATCAAAATTCTAGTTGAAATGGAGGAATTAATGGATATTCAACTTTTATTTCCAGCGGAGTAATCATTATGAGAATCGAAGAAACAGCAGAGTTATGTACAGAGATTCTGAATGCTATAAGACAACATATAATCGGCAAGGATGAAACATTAAGGCAAGTAATGTTAGCTTTTCTTGCTGATGGACATATCCTCTTCGAGGATTACCCTGGTCTAGCAAAAACGATGATATGTCGATCTTTTGCAGCAGCTATAGGGTGCGAATTTAAGAGAATTCAATTTACACCTGATCTTTTACCTCTCGATCTCACCGGATCTGATATCTATAACCAAAAAACAAATGAGTTCGAATTCAAAAGGGGGCCCCTTTTTTCAGATATCATCCTAGCTGATGAAATTAACCGTGCAACTCCTAAGACACAAAGTGCATTATTAGAAGCAATGGCTGAATATCAGGTAACTATTGGCGGAACTACTTACCAATTAACGGATCAGTATAAACCTTTCATAGTAGTAGCAACTCAAAATCCTTTAGAACTTGAAGGAACATTTGCTCTACCCGAAGCTCAGATTGATCGCTTTTTAGCTCAAATAAAAATTGGTTATCCCTCAAAAGCAGCAGAACAACAAATATTAACAAATAGAATTCGTAGAAAGCAGAAGTCTTTTGAAGTGGCTAAAGTTACAGATCGTCAAACTCTACGCCTGATGCAACAAACTGTCGAAACTATCTATGTTTCCGATGAAATCAAGGAATATATTGTCGAAGTAGTACGACAAACAAGAGAAATTCCTCATATCAAGGTAGGATCTTCTCCCCGTGGATCGCTAGATTTAATGGCATTGGCACGTGCTAACGCAGTTCTTAACAAGAGGGATTATGTAATTCCACAAGATGTTAAAAATCTTTCAACAATTGCTTTAGCTCATAGAATAGTCTTGGAAATTGGTTCATGGTTATCAGGCACTTCAGCTGAAATTCTTATCGAAAAAATCCTTAAAGAGGTTAAATCTCCAAGGAAAGAATAATAAACAAACCTCTCGTTAATTTTGGAGGCATTCTCCTGGCAAAGAAATTTCGTTTAGTTAGTTTGATCAGTTTAACATTCCTAATTCTAATAGTAGCTGTAATTTTTAGAATATGGACACTAGCTGGAGTTTTGTTACCAATTCTCATTATTTTTTTCTTCTCGCTTGCTTCAAGTGAAATTTCTATTAATCTTACAATTCGACGCTCAATCTCGCGGGATAGGACAGAGGAAAAGGGTGAATTGATTTATATCAATCTATTCATACAAAATAATGGAGATCGTATTCCCATTATCGATATTGTGGATCAAATTCCAGATGTTTGCACTATTGATGAAGGATCAAATCATTGGTGCTTAGAACTTGATTCTGGGGAAGAAATTGAATTATCTTACGCAATACGATGTCATAAGAGAGGACGCTATTCATTAGGTCCAGTAGTCATCCGTGGATCCGACATTTTCCATTTTAATTCCAAATTACAAGAATTTACTGTTTTTAATTCAGTCACAGTAGTTCCTTCTCTTATAAAAGTTAGAACACTTCCTATTTATAGATATAGATTGTTACCTGAAGTTGGAAGTGTACCTTCTTTAATCTATAAGGGCAGAGATTTTGACTTTCAAGGAGTTCGTGATTTTCAGACTGGTGATGAGGTTAGATCTATCAACTGGAGAGTAACAGCAAAATTCAACAGTCTTGCAGTAAATGAATATGCATTGGATCAAGCTGCTCGTGTTTTCATTGTTTTTGATCATACTACATCAACAACTCGTGTTTTAGAAGAAGGAGTAATGGCCGCTCTTAGTGTTACAGAATATTTAATTTCACAAAGAAACAAAGTTGGCTTTTTTGCTCTTGGTGAATTTGTGGAAGAAATTCCTGCAGCATCAGGGAAGCGCCAACTTCTACGCATAAATGAATACTTAATAGATGCTAAAGGTTCTTATCCAAACAATAATGCGATTTTCAATCTTCGATTATTCCGAAAATTATTACCCTCTTTACCTCCTCTTTCCCAAATTTTATTTATTAGCCCATTGTATAACCGAATAGTTTGCAATTTTCTTATTGAGCTCGCAATGCATGGTCACGATATTATACTGATCATACCTAGCCTTGAGGATACTTCAGAGGAACAACCTCATGAGTCTAAAGCCTCACAAATAGCAAATGCTCTTTTAGCTCTTGATCGAGCCTATGTACTCCATCAGGTGTCTCAATTGGGGATTAGTCAGATCATTTGGTATCCTAATGGACCTAAATATGAAACAGTTAAGGTGAGAAGGATAAAATGAGCGAAAGCAAGCCAGTAGAATCAAAAACTATCCTGGGTTTGATAATTTGGGGTATCAGGATAGCAATGTTTGTTACATTCCTTGTTTTTTCATTCGTTCCATTAGTCTCAGAAATCTTACTAATTCTGTCTCGTTATCCAGAATATTTGGCTTTTTTCGGTTTAATAATAGGATTTCTCTGTATTCTAAGTTTCATCACCATATTTGGTATACTGACACTAAGAATAGAGCTTAGAGAACTAGGAACTGGATTATTTTCATTTGGTATTCTCTTTTCATTCACTAATCCATACTTAATTGCTCTTGGAATTATTCTATCATGGTTTTTTTATGAATTCTGGTATTTAGCTTCACATTACCAACAGTTGATCATAGAATATACTAATTATTCAAGCGATAGCATAGAAAAGCAAAAATTATTAGAAATATTTCGAAGTCAAATAACATCTTTTGGCCTCCTAGCCTGGATTGCATTATCCATTTCTTGGGGGATTCTATTTATTGCAAGTAATTATTATATTGAATTAGGAAAAAATTTTGGCACATTAGGGATTTCAATATCGGCTGCTATGATCATTCTTCTTTACGTGATCCAGAAGATCTACAAACCCATTCCTAAATCGTAAAGTCCGTCGTTTAAACTATATCGCTGGAAACAGCGAATTTCACATTATTTCGTGTCATTCTTTCCAAAGCTATCTTTACGCTGTCTTCAGGGGATTTTACTGGTTTTGTTAAATCAATTACAACAACTACATCAAATCCGAAATTCTTTGCATCTAAAGCAGAATAAAAAACACAATAATCTAGAGCTAAACCACATAAAAAGATTCTTTCAACACCAAGGCCTTTCAAATATACTCGAAGACCAGTTTCAGTCTTCTTATCATTTTCTAGGAATGTAGAATAAGAATCAATAGATTTTCGAAATCCTTTTCGAATGATTAGCTTTGCCATGACCGTATTTAACGAGGATGAAAACTCAGCTCCATAAGTTCCCTGAACACAATGATTTGGCCATAATACTGGGCCTATTCCAGGGGCTTCAAAGGGATCAAATGGTTTTTTTTCTATATGAGCACTAGCAAAAGAGTTATGGTCTACTGGATGCCAATCTTGAGTCAAAATGATAGGTTGATCTTTTTGAAACTTAGCTCCAAGTTCATTAACACCAGATATTATTGTATCCCCCTCTGCAACAGCTAAAGCTCCCCCAGGAAGGAAATCGTTCTGTATATCAACTACAATCAAAGCATCATTAACTGAGACTGTAATAGGTCTTATCAACTCAACTTCTTCTATTTCCATCAACAATCGCCTTATTTCACGGCTAATGTAGCTTCGTCACTCATCTTACCTGAAAAAATTCTCCTTCTAGTTTATTCAAAATTGCTAGTTGGTTCTTAATATACTTTCGACTTGATACAAATGTAGGTTTTTCTGTAACTCGCTTTCCTCCCTCTATGACCTTAATAAGCTCCAATTTCATTGATTTTTTGCATTCAGGACATGCTGGTGCATTGCTTTCCCATGGGATTACTTGAACCCTAAAACAAGATTGGCATTTAGCAACCTGTTTTCTTCCTGAAAATTTACCTCGTTTTGCCACAGGCTGCCATGTATTAATATTCTCTTTTAATGCTACAATATCTAACGCAAAATCTATTGGTGCTGCAGCACTAATTGCACTTCCAATACCAAAACCATCAACTACATCATTCAATTTTCTCACTTCTTTCTCCCCTAGGCCACCTGATATGAAGATTTGGACATTCTTATAACCCCGAATATCAAGTTCCCACCGAACTTCTTGTATTATGCGACGAAAATCACCTTTTCTGGAGCTAGGGGTGTCTAATCGAACACCAGATAGATTTGATATCGTATCAGCAGCCATTATCGCTTCGCTCTTCTCATCAAAGTATGTATCTACTAATGCAATTCGAGGAACAGTGGAATCTATATGCTTATCAAATGCTTTCCAGGCTTTCACTTGATCTTGGAACAAGATAATTAACGCATGGGGAATAGTACCAGTTGGTGTTAAATTTAGTTTTTCAGCTCCTAATACACAGCTTATTCCATCGCACCCTCCAATATATGCGCAATACGAAACCACTGGTGTTATTGCAGGATGAGCTCGACGTGCACCAAAGCTCAAAACCATTTTATTACCTGCTGCTTGACGGATCCTAACAGATTTTGT
>JBHLKC010000191.1:0-6611 GCA_048887065.1 Candidatus Hodarchaeota archaeon | reverse complement strand
TTAATAAATCATTATTCCAAGAAATATTTTCTAATGTGATTAACTGAAGGAATTTTCAAGAATAAATTCATTTATGATGTTTCATGATGATGATGTTTCATGATGATATGTGATATAAAAATTAGAAGTTAATATTAAGCTGATTGAACAAATTAAAGACAGAACGAGTCGCGAGGAAAGCTTAGATGCTATTGATACTAGCAGGTCTAATGCAACTCATGATGACCGACTAGCTTCTCCACAATTCTGTCCTTCAAGTAGTACTACGCCTATGAAATATTTAAACATATGTATTCAAACAACAAAGATAAAAAGATTCTGAAGCATTAGTTTCACTAATTCTGACTGAATACATGAGAATAGAATCTGATAATATAGTATCCTTTTAAAACTCGAAAAGAAAAAAGTATAGAGGTTACATTTGTCCTTTAAAAATCTGTAAGGTTGTTGGAAATTGAAAACAATAGGGCTTATTGGTGGAATGAGTTGGGAATCGTCTTTAGAATATTATCGGATAATTAATGAAACTGTTAAGGAACATTTAGGTGGATTGCATTCAGCTAAGAACATCATGTATTCCTTTGATTTCTCTGAAATTCAAGTCTTACAAAATCAGGGGAAATGGGAAGAGATAGCTGATTTGATGGTTGAAGCAGCTCAAAAACTGGAATCTTATGGCGCAGAACTGATTATTATATGCTCAAACACCATTCATCTCATTGCAGAATCTATAAGTACAAATATTTCGATCCCTTTAATTCATATAATTGATACCACTGTAGAGCAGATTAAGAAAAATGAAATTCAAAAAATTGGTCTACTAGGGACTAAATTCACCATGGAAAAGGATTTTTATAGAAAAATACTTGAAGAAAAGTACAGCTTATCAGTTATAATTCCTGAAACAAAAGACCGAGAAATCATTCATAATATAATTTTCAACGAATTAGTTAAAGGAGAAATAAAAGAAGACTCAAAAATAAAATATCTGAAAATAATCAAGGAACTCGAAAAAAAAGGTGCGGAAGGAGTTATCCTTGGATGTACCGAAATACCAATGCTTATATCACAGCAAGATGTAGACATTCCAGTATTTGATACAACTGCGATCCATGCTCGGGCTGCCGTCCTGTATGCTCTTGATTAGTCACGATCTCCAACAAATAAGTAGATAAAAATCATTAGAAGCTGCTTAAGTAAATATATGATATCGTAGAAAAGCCATAAAGCCATGAATGCAGGAGAGGAGAAAGCTCTGTTCTCTAAACGAGCAAAATCAATAAACATGTAAATACTGAAAATGAGCGCACCAAATACGCTTATGATTAAGTAAAATAATGGATCACTGCTGAAAATGAAAAATCCTAATAATCCAAATATGAGGAACAGGATTACTAAAATCGTCACAATTCTTGATAGTTGCCCAATTTTTTTATAAGTATGACCTGAATACAGATACGCAGCTAACACAACCACTGTAGTAGCTCCAACTGCTCCAATCACAATAGCAGGATCTAATGCAAGTCCAATATATACCAATAAAGATAAGGTAATGGAGCTACAAATCGCGAATGAGTACAGCAAGAAAGTAGCAGTGCCTTCACTGAATTGGGATCGGAAGAGTACAGCAAAGAAAAGAATACCAATGATTAGCATTTCGCCAGCTGCCCCTACCCAGTATAAAAGGATAGGAATTTCTAAATAGATCATAATTGCAACAGTAATACTACCTAATAACAAGGCAATACCTAAATGTCTGTAAGCCTCGACTTTAATATCATAACCTACATATTCTCTGGTTCTTGTTGGATAAGAATAACTCATAGGAGTTCACCTTACTCGTTTTTTTAAGTTAGGATAATTATTATTTTTCAGATTAAAATGACTAGTATAGAATAATCTCAATAGCGATATGAACTAAATGAATGTTATTAATTGTATTCAAGTGTATTCAAATGATTATATCAGTGGATGAAGAAGGGAGGAAACACACCAATAGGTCATCTCTTCAGTCAGGAGAGGATAGAGGCTGTTGGGTTACATCCAACACGAAGGAAATTAGCTGCAGCAACGAACTAGTTGATGACCTCATGTGAATAAAATTGAGCTCATTTTTATCAATTTTTATAACCTCTTTTCTCCCATTCTTCCCGTAAGATTATTTTCTTAACATCTGTTAGATGGTCTGTAGCAAGAATTCCCTCCAAATGATCAGTTTCATGTTGAACGAGCTCAGATAAATCCCCAGTCATTTCTTTAACAAATATTTCGCCATTTTCATCCTGATATTCGATTTTGATCTTTCTATGCCGTTCAATTTCCACGAAGAAAGCTACATCAAAACTGAAACAACTATCCCAGACCCAGAATTTGTCCTCACTTTTCTCAATGATCCGAGGATTAATCATAACAAAAGGATTTTTAGGTAAACCGAAGTAAATAACCTTCTTCAAATATCCTATTTGGGGAGCAGCCAAAGCTCTACCTATTTTCTTAGTATCTTGAAGAAAGGTAAGTGTATCTTTCAGATCCTGAATTTTATTTCGAAGCTGGTCTCCAAAGTCAGAGACATTGGTAGATTTTTCCCTGAGTTGAGGATTTCCAATCATTAAAACTTGTTTGATTGCCATGAACACACCAAAATACTAAATTTTTGTAATTTGAGCATGAATTATATAGATAATCGTTGAGAGCTCGCAGAAAGAATTGCATCAATATAAAATGAATTTTGACTCAGCTTTGAAAATAAAGACATTGACGCCTCTGGGCGTGATATAAATAACAAAAATACTATATTTTGCTCAATGGGTAGTTATTAGAAAACTTTTTCTTTGCCAATTGAATAAGATGATACTAATGAGTTATTAGTGAAGAATTTTCTAATTCAACAACTTTCTTGAAATTCTCCCTCTTAGAAAAGCCAATGATACAGTAAGGAGAATGAGACCAAAATTAAGCATCCAATTGTGATATAAGTGATCAATTGACATAAACAATAAGCAACAACCAATAGGTAATGGAATATTCGATAGAAGACGTAATGATGTTGTCAAGTCAAGAGACAGTAAATATCTAAATAGAATAGGTAGAAAGCAGAGTTGTGTGATGAATACTACAATTGGGAACATTTCTGAGGTTAACCCGAAAGCTGCGTAAATCAGAGCTAAAGCAATGGAAATAACTGTGCCGACTAGAATACCATAACAACCTGTACAAAAATATTTGTTTCCAATATTAAGTTCGTGGCCTTTAGCACGCTCCAGAGGATTATGATGAGAATGAATGAATACAAAACATTTAAAGCGTGTTATACCTGAATTAGGAAGAATTGGATAATGCCCTGACTTACTAGCCTTCCCTGTATTAAATCGGATGCCTGTAAGACTTACCGCTAAAAAGCTAGATCCGAATAGAGTGAGATATAAAGGGCCTTTAGGATTGAAATTTTGTAACAAACCTAAAATTATGGTAATAAATGAAATGATGCCGAGAATTCCAATTAATGGCATGACTATCGAAGGTACAGGAGTCTGAGGGCCACACGCGATATTTGCACAACAGGAACCACAAGTTTGGTTAAGTGCTTGATTACAGAAATCTCTCATACATGACTCAAAATTTGCTTCACATTGTTCGGAGCATTGTTGAGAACAGCTGTCAGTTATGTTTTGACATGATTGCTCAATACTTGATTCAATTGATTCAGAACATGCACTTCCGCATTGTTCACCGATACTTGACATTAGACACCAACTCATCCCATCTATTGATAGTTCGTAAAAACTAGTAAATTCCCCTACTACACCTTTTTAAGATTTCCTTCTTCAAAAAACTAAAGCTTTTTGTCACTTTAGTAATGACACTAGAATTATTATTATCGATAATAGTATGCATTCTATTTGTAGATTGGGCAGTATTCAGAGGAATATCGATGGTACCTTTATCAGGTAAACTTTTCTAGAGTCAGCAGAGTCATTTTACAACTCATTCTTGTTGAACAGCTGCAAAATATGTTCGCGGTCTTCCTCTCAATTTACGGTTCTCAGAATAACTTACTACATACCCCTTCAGTATCAATCTCCATAAGCCATCATATAAGGTTGACCGTGGTATCCCAGTGATAGACATCAATCTAGGTCGAGTTAATGGTCCTTCTTTTCGTAAAATCTTCAAGATTTTTCGATCTAACTCTTTGACTATTGTTGGTTTTCCTCTTTCGTCTCTAGATTTTAATCTTGAAGGGAATTGAGTTCTCCCTTCAACAATATTCATCATTTGGTTATTGGACATAAAAACCACCTAATACTTCTCTTGATTTTAAAGAGGAAAGCAATAATACAAATAACTAGAAGATAATCGAAAATGCCATTTTTTATGAAAAAGTGTCAGAAATCATTAACTGAACTCAAAAGGAAAACACGAAATAAAACAAAAATCCTGTTAGAAACCATCTAGCTGTCTTAGTTCAGGTTTTTTAGGTCAGAATGGACAATTAAATACAGTTACTACTGATCTCTATTCTTTTATTGGGAGATAATATAGTCCGATTTTACAGCATTCTTTAAAGTTCAGATGCTTATAGAGATGAGCTCCTAATGGGGAAGCTTTTAAGACCCCATATTTATAACCTAAAGAACGTGCTTTCAGGAGAGGGATTTTAGTCATTAATGTCCCTATTCCTCTTCTTCTGAATTTTGGAACCACTGCAACATTAAAAATAGCAGCTACACCAGCTCCAAGGAATAAAATTGAAACTCCAACTGGTTTTTCCCCAATAAAACCAATAAATCTTACCCAACGTGAATTAGGATTAATACCTAGTGTTTTCTCAAAACGAAAAATATCCTCATTCTCATTTGGGTTTGCTTCAAAACCTTCTGTTTGAGTTTCAGTCCATAATCTTAGGAGGTGATTAGTATCAACTCTATAATAGATGAAGCTGGGAGGAAGGTTTAGATTATTTTCTAACTTTTCTAAATCATAAAACATTCCTAGCATATCAAATGACTTTTCCAAACCATGTTTTTCTAAATAAGTCCCTAGATTTCTAGGAGTACTTGTCGGCCCAACCCACCAAATCATTGGAACCTTTTGTTTCTTAAAGGGCTTAAGTGCTAACTCTATCTTATGATCAATATCATTTTCAGTAAACGTTGTACCTGCTATTAGATTAAATATTGATATTGGAAGACCAGTTACAATTCTTACCATATTATTTTCATCGTAAAGATTTACTAAGGGAGATGTTCCATAAAATTTTACTTGCTCAATTAAATTTGCCTCAAGAGCAGTTCCTATTGTTGATATAGATTTTATGGTTAAAATTTTCTTCATCGAGATCACTCGGTTGCTAGCTTTATTTGTTTAGTTGAATATTAGTAATTCTGACTATCATCGTTGGCTATTTTCATATTGAAAATTAGAATCATTGATAAACTAAAAGACATTAACTTTCTTGGCAAATAAACCTAATTTTCTTTTTAAAGGAAAATTACCTTTGTTAAATTCATTTGACAAGCTTGTAAAATCTTTTTTTCAAAAAACAATATAAATAGGAGTATGTACGGATCAATTGGTGATTTTAATATGTCCATTCCTTCAGAAAAGATTATAATTCAAGCAATTGCTCATGATATTCGAAGAGAGATCTTGAGAATTTTAGATAGTGATCCTCGGACGTTTACAGAGCTGTTAAATCATTTTGATATCTCATCAGGAAAATTAACTTACCATTTAAACCAGATTAAGGGATTTGTACTTAAAAATGAGGAGACAGCTGAGTATGAAGTTTCATCACTTGGTAAGAAAGCTCTTGAGATTTTAGAATTAATAAATCGAGAAGTACCTGAAACAGATCAACCATTATTGAAGGAAGCTTTTGTTTCTCAAAAAGAAACCAGTAAACCGATAATTCTACAGGGGATTAACATTAGTATTGGATTTATTTGCTTCATAATGGTTATTCACGTTTTAATAGCAATTGCAGCTCTACCAGATCCCAATACTCCGTTCTTTATAGCACCCTTATTGTTATTAATTTTCGTTGGAGAGTTTATAGTTTTAATGTGGCTTTTACGAATACGTAAATCTTCACCAGCTTTTCTTGAACGGATTGCAAAACATTTGAGAGACTCAGAATAAATTGACGAATCAAAGAGACAATAAAAATGAGAACGATTCAATTTGGAATGAATAAATTTACAATACAGAGCATAAAAGGGTTAATACTCATATTTTGTATGACTATCCTAGTTGTACCCTTTTTAGTATTTATTTGTATGTTTGCACATGAAGGTGGACACGGTATTATTATCGTACCTGCAATTATTCTCAATATGGAGATCCCCGAAGTACCTTCAGAAGGGATGCAAGAAAATCCATTTAAAAACTTCTCATTGGGAATACTTTCGCTGTTTCTAGCCTTTCCATTAGGTATCCTAACAAATGGAGTTCTCTTGTATCTTTCATATAAAAACGCAAGAAATTATCGTTGTTATGATTCAAAAAAAGGGCTTTTTTTAATGACACTTTTCGTATCTTTTTCCATTCTCAATCTTGCTGCTATTTTCACTAATTTCTTTGGTCAAGATTTTGCTTTCATTATCAAGGAT
>JBHLKC010000190.1:1874-6620 GCA_048887065.1 Candidatus Hodarchaeota archaeon | reverse complement strand
AACCATTACAGAACCAATATTGTCATTAAATAGATAGGATCCATCATCAAAATATTGGGGCATTTTGAAATCTGATACTACAGTAAATTCTTGACCAACTATTATTGTATCTGGATTTAAGGGATCCTTAAGCATTGAAGTACCATCTTCACGGAACCAATAATTCCCGCGTGAATCATTGTGAAATGTAAATTGTTTATAGAAGAGATCTGTTCCATCGACATGATCGAGTGTTACCTGCTGCGTCATCCTTCCACCTACCTCCACCATTAAGGTATTGTTTGTCCGATAAAGGAAGATGATTTCGTCATCATAGGTCACAGGAAAGCCATACGATTGTTGTACCGTCATAAATTCGTTAATTTTGTTCATTTTCGTGGTATTATCGGAAATCCCAGTTAATTCCAGAATTAATGTATTAAACGCTTCCACTCGATTTGCTTGGTTTATTTTTACTTTTAAAAAAACCCCTGATTGTTGATTATTACCACTTACCATTAATATTGGAGAAACTGAAAATAAAACAATCCAAATACTTAGTAGCATTCCTCTTTTTCTCATCTAAATTCACCTCATTTCGAATTTTGTTTCATCATTTATTTTTTGACTTATTTATCGGTTTTCACATCCTCTTCTCCGATTTGATCCACGTGACAATGATGAGTATTGTTTCAACTATAAACCAAAAGATATAGAAGCTGCATAAGGTTACACCTCTCATGAATAAGAGCGTGAGTTCCCTCCCGAGGTTCCATAAGTTTGTTCCCAGAGTATCGTTCCGTTCTCATCGATTCTGGCAAGCCAGGCATCAGCTGAGTCACCATTAGATCCATGAGAGAGCACGCCTCCTGCCAGAGCATATCCCCCATCAGCCAGTTGGATAATTGATATATCAGCAATGTTACTTACGGTTAAATTTGTTATCCATTGGATTGATCCATTTGAATCCATTTTCATCAGGGATTGATGGTAGTATGGAGGACTGGTGCCATCACTGAATCCACCACTTAGTATGAATCCTCCATCGGTTGTAAAGATTAGATCAACCATTGGTTTGGGAACGTATAAATCCCACCAGTATTCATCGAGCCCCCGTACCCAGTATTTAAGATGCTCTAAATGAGTCAGGGTTTTATTCCACTGGAAAACCCCATTTCCATTCATTTTTAGCAAAAATATCGTGTCCTGGTCCGGCCCATCAGTAAAAGTACCACCAATACGTATTCCATCCTCAATAGACCATGAAAGATCGTGGAATTGGATATCCTCAGGTAGCTCGTAGATGAATTCTTGATGAAGTAAGCCAGTCTCGTCTGTTATGAGCATCCAAGCATCATCATAAATCTCAGTAGTGTCACAACCAACAAATGCCTCATAACCTGTATAAACGTATTGTCCATAATAACCGAGTAATGCAAAATTACCATTAGACAACTGATAGAGGTGGAGCGCTTTATCATCTAGCACTCCTCCGTACGATTGGTTCCACTCTGGTATTCCATTTTTGTCCGTTTTTATTAACCACGCGTCGGAATTTCCGACCCCGTAAGAACGAGTAAATCCTGCAAGAGCGAATCCCTCATCGACAGTCTGAATAATGGCCTCTGCGCCATCATCTTCCATTCCCCCGTACGTCCGATTCCATTCAACCACTCCGTTCACATTAGTCTTTATTAACCATGCATCCGAACTATCAGCATCTTGAGAACTGGTGGAACCAGCAATCACGAAGCCTCCATCAACTGTTTGGATAACAGCCTTCGCCCTATCCTCTTCTGATCTCCCATAGGTGTGGTTCCAGATCAGCACTCCGTTCTTGTCTGTTTTAACTAATCCCACTTGAGAGTCCACATACTCAGTAAACACAAACCCCCCATCATTTGTTTGGATCAGATCAGTAGCCCACTCTTCATCGACCGTTCCATCAAAAAAACGTTTCCACTCTTCCGTTCCGTTCTCAGCTAACTTCATCAAGTAAACATCACCATTCATAATTCCTGCTAGTGCAAATCCCTTGTCGGTAGTCTGAACTAAAAACAGATCATGATAAAGATTCCCCCCAGAATACCCCCCAGGGAGATCAAAATAGGTCTGGCTCCATTCCATATCCCCGTTACTATTTGTTTTAACCAAACTCACGAATCCAGGGTGTGCATAATCATGATTTATTCCAGCTAGGGTAAACCCTCCGTCTGTAGTCTGGACTAAGGTAATTCGTTCACCATACTCACTTCTGTGATAAATCCGCCACCATGTCATAGCTCCATTCGAGTCAGTTTTCATCAAAAACCAATAGAGGCTCGCACCAGGTCCAACTGATTCGCAATAACCTGACACGGCAAACCCCCTATCCGCAGTTAGAACCAAGGATTGAGTATAATAGTCCTCTCTTGGATTATCAATCGTCTGACTCCAGTCTACATCTCCATTTCTGTCTATTTTGACCAATATTACGTCGAGTTTACCTTTGGTATGACCTGCGAGGGCTAACCCTCCATCTTGGATTTGTACAAGAGTGGAGGCAGGTGTGAAACTAGCTATGGGTAGCTGCATTGGGTTTCTCCATACTATGTTTCCTTCACTGTCAATTTTAACAAAAAAATGATTCTCTTGCGCACTGTCTTCAATATCGCCCTGTATTTTCAGTATAAAATCCCCATCCTGGGTTTGGACAATCCCGTCAATACTGTCAATGCTACTATAGCCATAGACAGTTTCACCAGGTATATTACCCCAGAATGTTTTGTTCCATTCCACATTCCCTTTAGCATCAGTCTTGATAAACCAAAGATGAATATGATCCCAGTAATCCCAACACATATCCCTTGTACGGCCAACGAGAGCATATCCTCCATCACTGGTTTGAACTAGCGCATCCGCGACGTCATGAGAATACAGTCGTCCGTAGGTTTTGCTCCATTGAACTAGGCCATTCATGTCAGCTTTGATCAGCATGATATCCTGATCACCTGTGACATCAAATGAGGTAGTGATGGCTAGAGCAAACCCCCCATCTGTTGTATAAACGATATCAGCAAGTTCAGAAACCGATGATACCAACCTCTCAGTTACACCCGTTTCTATAGGTGGTTCAGGCTGATGAGAACCAACCAGATCAGAATCAACCAGTATATATGAAACGATAACAATAACTAGGAGAAAAATTAATAAAAATGATACAGAACGGCTTAAAGGAAAAAACCGTTCCAATGCATAAAATCGAGGTCTTTGAGGTGGATATTTCGGACATTTAGGTAAATAGCGGCCCATTTCGTTTTACCTGTTTTTATTGGGTATCATTTTGACTATCCTTCTTTTTTTGCGATAATGACTCCAATTTGAGGAATAGTTCATCTGCTAAATTCGTAGGAGCAAGTGTTTCACTTTTTGGTTGTAAATTGCGTTCCTTAAACTCATTTAACAACATATTCCGACATTCGTTAAAAATATCGCAATCAGCACAGTCCCCCTGATGCTCATACCACACTTGAACCCCATTTTGCCGTGAAAACGTCAGGTGGGCCACATCTTTTAGAGTATGATGATACCCTTTGGCAAACCCAAACACAGGATCAATAATTTCAAGAGTAATACGATTGGTTTTCGCCGCGTTGACGAGTAAGTCTTCAATACGTTTCGTTGTTATTTTAAGCGTCTTACTAACAAACGCTTGGGTCACATCCTTCAGCTTAGCTATCTCTTTTCCCGGAATATTGTTTCGTTTCAGGGTCCAAATCTCTAATTGAGCATCTGTCGGATATTTAGTTTTTCGAGGAAAAGTAAACATTATTGCAAACAACCTTTTTAGGTTAATTTAACCACTTTTGGCTAGATGTTTTTAAAGTTTATCATTTTTCTAATTGCTTTTTTTCTTTTCCCTTTCTAAATCTAATAAGTATTCCAAGGTTTACAAATACTCGAGAAAACGGGTTTGAATGTGTTTACGAAAAATCACAAATAAATTTGGGCTTGGTGGAGGTTGTTTACAGATAATTAAAGGCCAATGTTAAGCCATTACTCAACATCGATAACCTGACTCAATAAGTCATTTGTAGGTGAATTAAACAAAAAAATCCTTGTTATGAAATTTTGATTTTGAATGAAATAAAGATCAGAAAAAAAAAGTATAATTTATACACAGATTTAAATATCACATTATCGTCCAAGTGAAAAAAATTTAGGTGCTTTCTTAAGGAGTGTATTGGTTAATAGCAAGCGTTATTACCACAAAGACAATAACCGTTGGGTATCACTAGTTTTTTATATAGAGTAGCAAAGATCTTTATTCACTTATCATGTTTTCAGAGATGTATCATGGATTTTTCGTAATCATAGCTTCACCTTTAACTAGATTAGATAGCATCATGGATACTATAGCAATAATTTCTATAATAGTTCTCCTTAAACAATTCAAATCTGAAATTATCTCCATTACTCAAGATGATTACATGCAAGATATTTCAGAATCGTTTCTTTCATTCCTGCAATTTCGGATTGACGGATGTGAATAAACAGAGCAATTTCATAGTTTAGCTATTCTTGAGCTTAGATTAAAATCTAATTAGATTAGATCGCATGGTTATTATGTTACTGCTTCTTATCATAAAAGCTATTGTGAAATAACCAGTTATCTTGTCTGAATACTATTTATTCAATTTAATTTCAGTATAATTTTGGATTAATTTGGAAAATTCTCTCTAAATTTGGATTAATTTGGAATTTTCTCTCTAAATTTAGATTAATTTG
>JBHLKC010000190.1:0-1774 GCA_048887065.1 Candidatus Hodarchaeota archaeon | reverse complement strand
GATTAATTTGATGTAATTTTCTCAATTACGATTTATCAGTATATGATATTACCATAATGATAATCCATATATAATAATGGTAATATAGTTCATATACTTGTAGATCATGATTAGTACCTTGATTAACTAGAGGAGATGTTAAAAAAAATGAATTTACGCTATGAAATAGTTTCTGAAAAAGATATTCCTGAAATAACTACACTAATGATTCGTACATTTGATGATGATACACAAAAACATCTTGGTAAACCTAAAGGTGGTCCACCTGAATATGACACTGAAGAATTCTTCCAAAGATGTGTAGAATCTGAGGAAACACCAACAGGCTATAAAATTATGTTAGATGACAAGATAATTGGAGCTTTCATTGTTTTCATTTATAAAAATGGGAAGAACTATCTTGGAAGAATATTTATTGACCCTGATTATCATAATAGAGGCATTGGTACTCGAGCGTGGAAATTTATTGAAGAGACTTATCCTGATACACAATCTTGGGTTTTGGATACTCCAGAGTGGGCAAAACGGAATCATTATTTTTATGAACAAAAATGCGGATTCAAAAAAGTACGAGAAGAACATATTGATGGTGATCCACCTGGAAAATTATTTATTTATCAAAAAGATATGAATTAATTAATAAATCAGATTGAATTATTCTTCCCATTTTTTTGATTATCTTTTTAGTTTTTCTTGATTATAACTATAGAATTAGTACTTATTCATTAGAGGCTCCTACGATCCCTAAGGCATTTTTTGAACTTTAATAATTGTTTTTACGAGCTACTGCTAAATAAATCATGCAGTATATACCCTAGGATATCCTTTTCTTAACATATCCGACGAAAGATTACCTCTCTGACATACGTTCTTAGCCAAATACATATTACGTTTGCTTAGAATGAAAATGATTGAAATGTTAGATTTAAAAAAATCAGGCTTTTCACTTATTTCGTCTTTTCCCTGCAACAGCAAGTATTAATAACGTAAAAAACTGAAGAATTTTACAGGTCTCTGGGATTATGGCAGTAGAATAGAATGATACTATTCTCTCATGTTGATATACTCACCATTTCTTATCTTTTTGATGGATCTGATTGTCTCAATAATAAAATAAAGATAACTACCAAGCATTAGGAGTTGCGAGGGAAAAAAGGCAATGAAATTCGAAGCTGGATCTCCACCTCCAGTAAATAGGAGAAATTCAACTGTAACAACTATTAATGTTAGGAGAACTAATATAACAATGTATCCTTTGATAGTAGGTACTGGTAGATGATTTTCAGTATTCAGGTGAGTATTTTCAGACATCTCATCTACCTAGTTTATTTACTACCTTAAAAATATTCTTTCGATTACGATTATGTAATCGTACCCTTAAACCTCCTGACTGATAGACACCAAGATAAAAAAGATAATTAATCTTCTTTTTCAATCTTATATAAATAATTTAACAGATCTACCATTAATTTTTTTTACGTTGGATATACGACATTCTACGCAGAAAGTAGTAAGTCTCCATCATCCAGCTTGACTACTTGATTCACACTATACAGAAAAGACTCAAGTACAAGGATTTCATTTATAGAACAACGAACTCATATCATTCCAGTATACACGAATGTACGAAACAAATTAATTGAGAATTACTCTATATTTTGAAAAATCCAACTAGTAATT
Organism: Candidatus Hodarchaeota archaeon; assembly: GCA_048887065.1. Taxonomy (GTDB): domain Archaea; phylum Asgardarchaeota; class Heimdallarchaeia; order Hodarchaeales; family Hodarchaeaceae; genus Hodarchaeum. The sequence goes on along the minus strand of JBHLKC010000190.1, from coordinate 94 downwards.
GATCATATCCGAAATCAGAGAATATAGACGAGAACCTTCAGTATCAGATCCATCAAGGTCCTTGAGGAACTTACTTATAATCAAAATATCAAAT
>JBHLKC010000189.1:0-6634 GCA_048887065.1 Candidatus Hodarchaeota archaeon | reverse complement strand
TCTGAAATTAGTTACGAAAAGTCTATCTTGGTATTAGAAGTGGAATAAAAGAAAATGAGACGCGAAGATGAGCACAAAATTTGTGAATGGTGCAATAAACGAAAATTTACTTATGCATGTACATATTGTGGCGCCCATCTATGTGAAAAATGTACTATAGACACGATTGGTGATGGATATTATTGTAAATCATGCGTACTTTCTGCAGTAAAAAGTGATCAAAGTTGTGATTAACCTGATATCCTCATGGAGTAATAATATATCGAAACGCAGTAATCCTACACCCTTCAATGTTATTTCCGATACTGGTTTAAGATTTCGATAGTAGATCGCTGTAGGATTGCGGTACCAAATCGTTTTCTGAAATCTTGAATAAATCAAGGTAATATTGACATTGGTGTTGAAGCTTTTGTGTTCCGATTGTACCATCAATGTCTATCGCTTCGACCTCCATAAATGATCCCAGACCTTTAACTGAATCGATATGAAATTTTACATTTTCTATAAAATAAATTTCCCGTTTTTTATCCACAATAACCTTGATTCCTAAAATTCGTGACAGAATCTCCTTTAATGGTGCCACTTTATATGGATCTGGATGAAAAAGAGTCACATTTGATTGTTTAGGGCCTTCTTTGTCTTTTCGCTCATAATAGATCAAAGCTGTTTCAATGTTGCCTTCTCTTAATTTTAACCTCCCAGAATGCACTTTAAAATAACTATCTATCTGATGGTCAGTTCCTTTAAATTCAGCATTACGTGATTTCAAGATTTTTCTAATATGCTCTGGATTTGAACACTTTGCTTTGAATTCAATATTAACATGCACCATAAGAATAGGCATTATAAAATATGCTTAAAAACCAAACTAGAACTATATGAATGACAACATGGTTTATTTCAAGGTGAATTAATTGAAACCAAGAGCTCGTGTGTTATGCACACACAAGATTCCTGATATAGGATTAAGGTTACTTCATGAACATGCTGAAGTAATAATTCTCGATGATAATAGTTCTCTAAAACCCCAATTATTGGAACTCATCCCTACTGTAGATTATTTAGTACCTTTACTTTCAGTAGAAGTTACAGATGTATTACTAGAATCAGCACCAAAACTAAAAGGGATTGCAAATTATGCAGTCGGATATAATAACATTGATATACAAGCAGCTATAAATAGAAACATCCTTGTGACAAATACACCTGGGGTTTTAACTAATGCCACAGCAGACCTAGTTTGGGGGCTAATTTTGTCCGTTACTCGAAGAATAATTGAGGGGGATAAAATCTGTCGAGATAATGCCTTTCCAGGCTGGTTACCTGAATACCTACTCGGTTTTGAAGTAACTGGAAAGACTCTGGGGATAATTGGCCTTGGTAGAATAGGAACTGCAGTAGTAAAAAGGGCAATTGGATTTGATATGAAAGTTCTTTACTACTCAAGATCACGTAAAAAGGAAATTGAGAAAAAATTTGGTCTTACCTTTAAAGAAAATTTGGATGATTTACTAAAAGAAGCTGATATTATTAGTCTAAATCTTCCTTATACACCTGGAACCCAAGATATGATCTCAAAACGGGAATTATCATTAATGAAGAGCTCAGCTTTCTTAATTAATACAGCACGAGGTAAATTAGTCAATGAGAAAGACTTAATAACAGCATTAAAGCAAAAAAAGATTGCGGGGGCGGGATTAGATGTATTCTATGATGAACCCCATATTTCTAAAGAACTACGAGAATTATCAAATGTAGTATTAACCCCGCATATTGGATCAGCAACAATCAAGGCCCGTAATGCAATGGCTAAAATTGTAGCAGAAAATATTCTCGCAATGGAACGAGGTGAACAACCACCCAATCTTATTCCAGAAATGAAGGAAAATTAACAGAAACAGATTCAATCCAATTAAATATCTTTTTCTATAAGATGTGTTTCCCTTTTCCTAACATACGTGAAAAACAATGTCAACCCCTGATGAAAAAAGTCTAGAGGAATTGTCAGATTTTCAAAAAGATGCATTAAAAGAATTAGGCACAATGGGTGCTGGACACGCTGCGAGTGCACTTACAGAATTACTCGACCGTCCAATCTTTATGAAAGTCCCATCTGTAAACATGGTGACCATTGGATCAATTCCAGATTTATTAAAAACACGGTTTTCTTCAGAGAAAATTGCTATTTCCTCGACATCTAATATCACAGAATTATTTTATACTGTATTGGTTTTATTCGATAAAGAAACTGTAAATGAAATTTTGAGTCAAAAAGCTCCTCCTCCAGATGATATTGAAGCGTTAATGGAATTTAGTACAATGTTTATGTCATTAATTGAGGAGTTCGGATCTATAATATTACTAAAGTACATTTTATCACTGAATTTGTTTTTAAGCGTAAAGGACGCAATACCAACTCAACCTAAGTTACGTATAGGAACACTCGAATCTTTAATGGAACATGAGTTGAAAGACTTTCCAAGCGGATCACGGGTAATTTTTATTGAATGTGACGTTTTCTCAGAAGATGAAAGCAGTATTAGAGCCGAATTGGTTTTAATTCCTCATTCTGAAACTTATGATCGTTTTTTTGGAGCACTTTTTACCCAGTATATTTGAGAGAATTATTGTTGAAGGAGGAAATAACTATTAATCAAAATCACTTCTTAAAAAGAGAAGATGATTTACTTAAAGAGGAGCACAGTCATTATGTTGGTATTGGCGAAATTAAAATAGGTCGTACAAGAGATAAGCTAAAAATTTCCTCTTTAGGTTCATGCATAGGCTTGGTTATTTACCCAGAAGATAAAAATCCAAAAAAATGTGCTGTAATGGGTCATATTATGCTTCCTAAGTCCAATAAAGATGAACGAAAAAACCTTAAAGGTAGGTGGGGGCTCACAAGATTTGCAGATATAGCTGTTCCGACAATGATTGAACATTTAGAAAAAATCGCAGGAAAAAGTCGCAGGAAAACTTTTGTAGCCAAAATGATTGGGGGTGCTGAAATGTTTGGATTTACAAAATTAACAATGAAGATCGGAGAAGAAAATGCTCGGGTGACAAAGGCCCTATTAAAAAAAGAGAATATCCCCTTGATTAAGGAGTTCACAGGAGGGGATACAGGTATGTCTGTAGAATTTTGTGTTGCTGAGTATACATTGACAGTTAAACCAACTGGAGGCAACCCAAAACAGATTTAATATCATTTCAGTATTATTCAAGCTAGAATAAGAATCAAAATTGCATTTCACTTGCATACTCAGGATGAAAAGCTTCTTCATGAAACCCCCTTCGAAAGAAACTTGGTTGTTAGGGGAGGTGGATGTAAAAAACAGACCAAGAGGCTGTTGGAACCAATATTGGAGTTAAAATAATGAATGTCAGAATAACTGTGATAGGAATTGTAATATTGTCAGTTTCACGAGGAGATGCTGCCTCAACTATAGTAGCAAAAAGAATTGCAATTAAACTAAGAGAAAAAACCGACTGTAAGGTGAAACCAAAGAATAAGAAACCGAAAATACAAGTGATAATGGAGGATATGAACATTGTTAAGGTTCCTGGGACAGATTTTTTCGCTAAAATTTTGAAATTCATTTTATTAACCTTACGTCCTACAATATCAGCTAATCCGTCTCCAAGAGCCAGTGTAGATATGATAACAATCGAAATAGGGCTACTAGACGCAGTTGGGGGGTATGATGTCCAAAAGAATAGAGTGACAATCCCTCCGATACAGGCATAATAGAATGTCCCGCGGAGTAGTTCTCTAGGATCCCCAGAACGCGACATCGAATGAACAAAGTGCTCATTCTTGATTATTCCAGCTCCTATTAGAAAAAATAACAGCGCAAAAATCCCTGGCAAGATAGAGGCTATATATGGACTAAACCACGAACCAGAATAGAATATAAAACTAAGCACAAAAGTAGGTCCAGCACATATATGGATTAATTTTCGCGAAAAATACTGGCTTATAACCTCCTTTTTTCTCATTACATACATAAATGTAATAAAAAGCAGAACAACAATCAAAACAACTATTAAGATTAAGATATCTTGGATAAGAGCGAACTCTGTTGGAAGGATTTGCACTATAAAACCACCAGTAATCTAGATCCTCAAAATTTATGAAAAATAATTTATGTTTTGTGTTTTCTAATAAAGAGAACAACTTGTTTCAGATATAAAAAAGATGTGAAAAAAAAGGAAAATGGGAGAAGTTTTACTGAACCTGTGTTAATTTTCCTTTACAATAAGGACAAGCAGTCATACCAGTCCTAGAGATGTCTTCATAACAATTGCTGCAAACCATTCTAGAGCATTGCACACACTGATATGCTGAGTCAGTGGAGGGATGTTTCTCATTATCTAATTGGCAAAAGAAAGATTTCCGTTCATCAGGGAAAAATTTTAAAGGTTTTGCCTCCTGTTCGACTTGCGCTCCACAAGTTTTACAATAACGACTATCAGGTTTGAGTGTTGATCCACAACTAGCACAGTTTTTAGCTGCTGCGGGGGTTGTAATTTTTGCGACCCCATAATCCCGTCCAACAAGTTTTGCTCCACAATTTGTGCAGTATGTTTGGCCTGGTTTGTAGGCAAATTTACACCTATGACACTCACCTGCTGTTGTTGGGGTGGGTGCTGCAGTAGTTGGGGTGACTACTGTTCCCGATGGTGTTGTAGTATCAGGTTGTTTTTTCGAGGTTCTACGTTGTACAATAGCAACTAAAAGTACAATTACAATGATGCCTCCGATAATCAGAAGAATAGGACTGAAATCTATCCAGCGTTGGGTGTGAGTAACTTCAGTATTGTAAGAAATATCAAATGTAATTTGGACAGATTCACTAGGATTCGTGAATGGGTCAAAATAAATAAAGAAATACCAGTCTCCTGAATGAGGGACAGTGAATGAATCAGTGGGTACTTCTTCGACACCTTCAAAGACAACATCTGCTTGGGAAAAGTCGAACATCCTAACTGCGGTATAATCAACACTAAAATCAATATTCACGGGGGATGAACCACTATTATACCAAACGAGGTACCAATCTTGGGGATACGGTACATTAAAAGTATTTGTATAACTAGAACCTGTTGATCCTTCAAAAGATTGTAATGGAGATATTGTTTCCCAATTATTCCATCTATTAAGATCATTAGCATCAGCAATAAAGAATTCAATTGATCCACCAGAGGTAACATTGAATTCGTAGTGGAGAGTTGAATCCTTGTATAGATAATATCCTAGATATTCGTAGTCGTGATTGCCTTCAACGGTCATACTTTCACTATAACTCCCCGTTAACGTTCTAGTCTCTGGAAAACTCTCAAATGGTTGGTCCCAGATAAGAAATGTCACTTCGCTAGAGGGATTACCTAGCGCTTGCATGGAATATTCAATAGTTTGACCAGTTGTCATATGTTCTCTTTCATACCAGTATTGATTGAAATAGAGTGTCTGAGTATCACGATAGGTTATTACTCCGTCAGATGAAGCGTTAGTAAATGGAAAAGGGAAAAATGCTAATCCAATGAAGGGTAGAATGATTAGTAAGGCGAGGACAAATAATAGAATCCCTCCGCCCCAGTAAACCGGTGCATAATACCATGGACGGTAGGGGTAACCCCACCACCAATGCCAATGCCACCATCTACGATACCAAGGCCGATAGTAAGGTCCCCAATGTCGCTGATGATGTCGCCGATGAAAAGACCCTCGAGGGGATCTTGAAACTGTTCTACGCGCTCCTGTACGACCAAAAGGGCGCCCTGATGAGCGTACGCTTCCTACTCGAAAGCCACGGCTGCCACCACGGAATCCTCCTCCTCGAAAACCTCCACCACCAAAACCTCCACCACGAAATCCACCACCACCACGAGGCATCTGTGTTTAGCCCTCCTCGGACGATTTAGCGCCTTCACGGAAGAAAAGATCCCTGGACACTGCTGCAAGTAAAAAAAGGATAGCTAACCCGCTAAAAATTGCACCTAAGATATCAAGAGTGATCTGACTACCTGGCACACGCAAAGCTCCAGTAAACATGAATACTAAGAATAGTCCCCAGATGATCAGGATATTTAATATTCCTGTAACAAGTCCGTAAACTTGCCAATTTCTGTCCATACGAACAAGTTGATAATCAGCATGGGCCCATTGTAGTACCGCAAAAGCACTAAAAATCCCAACAATGAGGAAGATAATTCCATAAACCGTCAATCCCAGCCATAATAAGCTGTAGGTGCCTTGAAAATCAATATATCGGATCCAAAATCCTTTTCCATGGGCATCAAAAAGATAGTATGTAGCAGAATATACCGCAGAACCTGCAACAGGTCCTTTTAGGAATCCTGTTATACCAATGAGGGGTGCTAGTATTCCAAAGCAAAAATATAACGCGGTCATTAGCAATGTAAATGCATAATTTGTGAGTCGTGGATTGGAAACGGCAATAAATCCCTTTTGATCCTCATATTTTTCAGGCAACATCCCCCAACAGTCAGTAATGGTTGCCACACCAGTAAGTTTGTTATTTTCAATTACTGGGACCACAGAAACATCTAAATCCCGCATACGGTTGAATGCAGTTTCAACAGGAGTATCAGGTGTGACTGGATCAATTTT
>JBHLKC010000188.1:0-6648 GCA_048887065.1 Candidatus Hodarchaeota archaeon | reverse complement strand
ATTTTTGTATAACCAATATACTCGTTACCAAGATACAGAATAATTGTTTCATTTGAACCCAATGATTCATCAAGATTAAAGCTAAAGGATTTTTCATCACTAACATCTGCAGCTATTTTTGAAATCGTCACAGGTGAGGTGTCTTTTGATAGAATGTTAAAATTCTCGTTAAGAACCTTCAAATCGGAAATAGTACTCATTCGAGGACTTAAATTCTGCACGTTTAGCTTAACTTCAATTGAATCACCTTCAGTGGTGCCTCCCGTAATAGATTTTACCTCTACAGCAAGACGTGGAGTATTTTGTAACCAATAATCGAAAGCTGGAGTGATATCTCCCCATAAGGAGTTAAAATGTTTTCCTGATTCTGTTGGAGCAAAATATTCATAGATACAGTCCCATCGTTCAATCAAATGCGTATCGTTTTCCTTTTCTACCTCAATGAGGTCTACAAAAGATCCATTCTTATAGAGTTCAAAGGTCATTGGTACAACACAGCCCTGTTGTGCATACATCCAGTCATCCCAAGTACCAGCACTGGTGTAACTTACACTAGGTAATTGCCTTCCAGATTGCGCTGGTAGATATCCTTCACCAAAGAACCTATAGGGAAGTAGATCTTTCAGATCATGATAAATTGTGTTATATAAAGAAGGTTCAGCCCAAACAGCTTCTTCAGAAGCCCAAGGAAAATAAGTCGCATTAATTCCAGAGTGAAGTGATATAGCCATTGCAAAAGATTTATCCTGTACAAAGTCACGAAAAGCTTGTGTTTCAGGTTCCGAAAATGGACTGGTTCCTGGATAAGCCTCGTCTAATGTATTACCAGTCGCTCCTGATGTACAGCTCGAATCATTCCAACGATAAGCATAATTACGATTAAGATCAATGCCTCCCCTTTGGTCTTCATTAACAAGGCCGTCATTGTCATCGTCAATACCTTCATAATAACTATAGAGATAGATCAAATCTTCACCTGATTTTTCGTAAACATCGTACCCTGAAACAATTCCATCGCTATTCGTATCATCTATGTGATCTTCATCAAACTTAAGGTCTCCATCGTCATCAAACTGACGCATATTTTTCCTTAGCCAATAATCGCTGTCCAGAGTTTCATTTCCTAATACATAATGCAATCCATCAGGATTAAGGCAAGGAATCACATAAATTTCTTGGTTGTCAACATACTCTGTTACTTCTTCGTTTATGTCATAATTATTCACTAATTGGTGCAAAAACCGCAAGGAAACTTCTATTGTAATTTGCTCTCGTGCATGATGATGGGCAACTATTAATGCTCCTGCTTTAGGAGTTGGGTTCTGTTCATTAGTTATCCTTATACAATAAATTGGTCTTCCTTCTATACTTTCACCGATTTTAAAAAGATCTACTAACTCTGGTATAGTAGAATTCAAAAGGTATAATTCTTCGGTAAGTTCATATGGCGTATGAAACTTATCTGGATAAATCAACGAAATACTGGACCAGTCTCTATCAAGACGATAGAAGTTAGATTTCATTAATTGTCCAGTTATTGCATATCCAGTTACAGTATTTTGAGAGAGACTTATAATCACTGTTAAAAAGAAACATCCAAGGATGATCAATGCTTTTCTGTTCATATATTCTTACCTCAAACTTTTTTGAATATACTTGATTTGAAAGCACAGAGGAGTTTAATATTTTTATGAAAGAGGAAATGCATCCATCTAGAAACTCGATTTTTTTTACTTCGAAACGTCAGTTCATGTATTAAATCTGAAAAAATTTTGATAATAGAAAATTACGTGGTTTAAAAGTTAATTAGATTACCCTCAAATAAGAGGGATGAAGTTTACACCCAAAATGAAAATGAAGATGCCCTATTAACAAGTAAAAAGTCAATCAAAACTAATTTTTTCAGTTATTTTCGTAAATTGGATAATTACTTAATTCCTTTCTTTCTATTGAGCCCGAAGCAACGTTTTTATCATCCCCTTCCGAGGATTTTAAATGCTTTAAGGGACTCTTTAGGATCTATTTACTATGAATTAATCACGAAATTCCAGCTTACATTGACCTCAATGTGTTTAGGTGCAATAAATGGAAGAAGAAGCATTTGTTGAGAAATTTCATTTTCGACCATATGATGGGTTCCGTCGAAGAAGATTATGGCGTTTGTGGAGCATTGCTTGGTTTAATTTGACGCATCAATGGCATCGATCCCGTGTTTTAAAGATTGTTATTGCACTTATCCTGCTTATACTACTTTTATCTAACCTTACATTATTGACTGGAATAGATTGGTTGTTGGAAACAAAAACTGCAAATGAAATATTGGAGGATCATGTATGGGGGACAATTCGTAATTTTGTTCGGTTTCAAGTCATGATAGCCTCTCCTAATGAAGTAAATCCTGTATTTGATACTGGTTATTCAATCATTATGTTAATAGGCCTTATTATTTTTGGAGCAGGCTTAATTTCTGATGATCTAATGAATAAAGTTATGGAAGTTTATGATTCAAGAATTAGTCGTAATGAGTATTTAATTGGCAAGTACGGGGCCCTAATTCTATTTGGTAACATTCTATTTACCTTACCGTGTATTCTTGAATGGATTCTAGCTGCTGTAGGTATAAATGGTGTTGATATCATTGCAGCACTCCCTATCTTACTAGGGGTCATTGTATTTACTGAAGTGCTAATTTTGGTTCTTACTAGTTTTATTCTCACTTTTTCATCTCTTACACAAAGACGTCTTTATGCAGGGCTGTTTACATTTCTATTCTTTTTAGCCATCGCTACTATTAGATCAGCTCTGGTTGGATCACCTGAAACTTTTTCACCTATCATGTATTTAGATTTTTTTACAGTTCTTTCTGTTTTCTCTTTCATGCTTCAGGGTGAAAAAGAAGTTATTTATTACGATACTACTATATCTGGGGCCAATTTCAGCCTTTCCCTTGATCTAACTGGTCTGGCTGGCATTTTAATAATTCCAATGATTTTATTTTTTGTTTTTGCAAGTTTAACAATTTGTAGTTTTCAGTTAACATGGAAACGTTCTTTATCTTGGCGTTTCTGGAAGAGAGTTCCGTCAATTGGTAAGAAAAAGAATTCCTAGTAATTTTCCAAATATTAATATTATTCAACTTTTACTTGGATGATAGCGTTTTTAAATCAATAAAACCATTAATTATAACATTTTCATCTGTTCAAAGCTAATGAATAAGTATCAAAATTAAAGGAAGATAATCTGATGTCTAAAATACAAAAAAGTGAAGAATCCGTGGTAAAAGTCAATGATAGTATTGAAATAATGCATGATACATTTGGAGACCCATCAACGACTCCATTGCTATTAATCATGGGATTAGGTTTGCAGATGATAATGTGGGATGAAGAATTCTGTAAACAAATAGCTTCAAAAGGTTACTGGGTTATTCGATTTGACAATCGTGATGTGGGTTTATCAACAAAACTTGACAATTACCCAATTCCTAACCCAATGCAATTGTTTCAGTCGCTGCAACAGGGAGAAACAATCGAAGTTCCCTACACCCTGTTAGATATGGCAAAAGATGCAGTAGGACTGCTTGATGCATTAAAGGTGGAATCTGCTCACATTGTTGGAGCTTCCATGGGTGGAATGATTGCTCTGACGATAGCTATCCATTTTCCTGAGCGTGTTCGTTCACTTACAAGTATAATGTCCTCTATTCAACCTACCCTTCCAAAACCAGAAGCAATGTCTATTCTAACAACACCTGCCCCAGAGGATCGAGAAAAAAACATTGAATATTCTGTTCAGATGTGGCGTATCTTAAATGGTCCTAGCATGGTTTTCGATGAGGAATTCTATCAACAACGTTCGGCGCAAGTTTATGATCGTAATTTTTATCCAGCAGGTGTGGTTCGCCAAATGAGCGCTATTATGGCATCTGGTAGTCGAGAAGCAGAACTTAAAATGGTAGATATACCCACTCTTGTCATACATGGAGATGCAGATCCATTCGTTCCTGTTGAAGCTGGAAAAGACACTGCTAAAACCATTCCTAACGCTAAGTTGATGATTATTGAAGGGATGGGTCATACTATCCCGACAGAAGCCGCACCAAAGATAATAGAAGCCATAATACAACATGCTGTTTAATAGTTACTATTATCTTTTTCAAGCTCATCAAAGAACCGATGATAATATTTTTTCAAAATCTTAAACATCAAGAATTATTTCAATTCCACTAGATTTTCTATAACATGTCTAAATGATACATCAAATGTTTCAGGAAAATCATTTCAGAGATTTTGTCTTTTTCTGGGCAATAATTATCACAATCAGGAAAGTGGTAAGTAGTGGGATGAGTTGAAAACCAAAGATCGAAGAGGAGGTTTTTGATGGTTGGGGAATATGCATAAAATAGATGTAATGATAATCATTGTCACCAGATGGCGCATCTGAATATACTAAGTAGAAATTATCTTGAGAATCTATAGCTAAGTTTGGGTCGGCACAATTGACACTTTTCGCTTCAGAGTGAACGTAATTGACTTTAAAATTGTCTGAAAATTGCGTACTATTTTTTGAAGATGCATAGTAGATATCTCTACAATAGTTATTGTCATCCACAAAATTTCTAAAATCCTCCCAGAAAATGTGAACTATTGAATCGCTACCAATTGTTATTGTGGGGGTTCCCTGTGCACCGCGGGTGAAATGTGGGTGTTTATTAGGAGGTAACACACCAAGATCATCATTAACGCGAATATTAGGTTCAAAGGATAGCCCACCATCCAAAGAGGTAGCATAGTATATATCTAAATATTGTGGTCCATCTCCAGCTCTGTTATCAGTCCATACAACATGAATTTTTCCATCAGGTGATATAGCGACTTGCGCTGCTCCACAGTATCTTTGTGTGGAGACATCAGTGACTTTTACTGGCGTATCAAACGATAACCCCCCATTTTGAGATTTAACTAAATGAACACTCGACGAAGTGGAATTCCGTCTTGAATAGACAACATAAAGGACATTATTGCTATCAATTACTAACCTTGGATGAGCAAGAATAGCTTCATGTTCCATCGAACTAATGATAATAGGAGATTTGAAAGTCTGACCACCATCAGTAGAGTGTGTAAAAGATATATTGCAATCTGTATAACAGTCACCAAAATATGAAATCCACGTAATATAGATTGTTCCATCGTTACTGACACATAGGTTGACGGTGTTAGGTAGCCATGGGGGTATGTAATCGTTGGGCCAGTCATAAACTGTAACATCAGAACCAAAGGAAACACCACGATCAACGGATTTATCGATATATACCTTCGCTACTCCAGTTCGATTGTCCTTCCAAGCAACAAATATATGGCCATTATTTCGATCTATAGCGATACTCGGGCTATCACATTGAACTGAAGAGCTTTCACTATCGTCGACTCTGAAACTTTTACTCCAACTTTCTCCAAAATCATGAGAATAAGCGAAATAAACATGTAGGCTTTTAGACTCAATATTATCTTCCTCCCAATGACTTTGATAAGCTACATACACTCCACCGACGTCATCAGTTACAACAACGGCGAATGCACCCTCAACCCCAGGTATTCTAGTACTAATTCCAAAAGAATCATTACTTGGAGTCGCAGAGAAACTGTACCAATTTTTAAAATCAGTTTGAACGACTTTCTTAAGTTCAGTTTCAGAGCTGGCAAAATGGATGTTAGATCCAAAAACCAAAATGCTAATTAAAAATATTGTAAGAGTGAATCGAAAAAATGTCATCTGGATGCCTCTCTTTCTTGAACATCTTGACCGTGTTTTTGATTCGTCGTTTTGGTAAATACAGCAATCTAGCTTATCCAATTTAATAATTTTTGGTTAAAAATTCATTAATTTTTACATTATATGATTGAGGCAATTAATCAAGATAAAGTACGTTAGATCTCTTTTTTCCTTCAGGAGGAAAGTCTCTATTGATACAAAACTTTTAGGAATCAGGAGAAAAGATAAGAAAATGTTCTACTAAAAGAAAATCAGATTAAAAAGTTTTTAATTATAATCCTGAAATTTCTCTCTAAATAAAATCTTGATTATTTTCTTTTTCGTGCGTAAAACATTGATACAATAAACAGTGGAACCAGTGATAGAATTTCCATCCCTAGAGTACTTTCAAAATCTTCTGCTGTTAACTCCGTCTCATAAAGCAGATGCGTTTGATTCGTTAATTTATAGTAATCATATTCCAACCACCCTGTTTTCAAATTTCTCTTCTCACATAAAACTCCTGTATGATTCCCCCGTTGTTCAGGATTAATTGGATTGAAGGTAGATTCATCCGAACGCTCTCTAACAAGTAAATCGCCTTCTATAACTCCATCGGGGTATAATTCTTCCCAGGCACTATTATTTGAGGTTACTTTAATAATCCATCTTTGGAGACGTACAATTTCGAAAGTTACATTCCCATTATAAGTAATTGTCCCTTCAAGCCTCCCTAAATGAAGAAACGTGGGATTATCCTCAAGTATTCTAATCTCTATCTCCACATTGGAACCTTTTTCGACTTTACCAATAATTGAGCTATTATTTGGACTATAAAGAAATGCAAAAAGAGATTGATATTGATCATCGCAATAAAATTCCGTGTATGTATAT
>JBHLKC010000187.1:0-6686 GCA_048887065.1 Candidatus Hodarchaeota archaeon | reverse complement strand
AGAGGGTAATAATTCATTTTAAACAATTTTTATCAGGAATTTCTATTACTCCTATAAGCTTCTCTCAGGCTGGTTTGACGACACTAGGAAAAATTTATTGGTTAAATTACCAAAACATCGAATATAGTTTTATAATCTGGTCCAAATCGCGTTATAAAATCCATATTTTGAGTATTCTATTCATTTAGTGATCTTTTTCCGTTTATCACGCACATAGATAGATTTAATAGGCGATTTATCAGAAGAACGTTCATCAATGTCGAAAAGTTGAATAGCTCTAATTATATCACTCAATTTTTTATATCCATAATTTCTCGGATCAAATTCTGGTGACTGATTGGCAATATTCTGACCAACAGGAGCTAAATTAGCCCAACCGCTTTCATCTGCAGATGATTCTATAGCATTTCTTAATAATGTAACAAGTTTGGTGTCGCCTTTTAGTTCTTTTGTTGAGGTTTTATACGTAGTTAAGGTTGTTTCATCTTTACGTAAAATTTCTGTGTAAATAAATTTATCACACGCGTTAACAAAAGGTTTTGGTGTCTTTTGTTCTCCAAATCCATAAACAATAAGACCAGCTTCGCGAGCTCTTAAAGCAAGACGGGTAAAATCACTATCACTAGATACTAGACAAAAACCATCAAATCTGCTTGTATAAATTAAATCCATAGCATCGATTATCATTGCACTATCAGTAGCATTTTTACCTACTGTATATCGAAATTGTTGGATAGGTTGGATAGCATAATCAAGAAGAATATCTTTCCATCCTTTCAAATGAGAGCTTGTCCAGTCTCCATAGACTCTTCTAACAATAGCTGTACCGAATTTAGCAATTTCAGCTAGAAGCTCCTCAATGATTGCAGGTTGAGCATTGTCAGCATCTATAAGAACAGCGAGTTTTCTCTGGTTTTCATTCTGACTCATATATTCCACTCTTTCTATCATCAATATACGCAGAATTTTACATAAATATTACTGATGAATTCTATCCACCTTTCGTCATAGTAATTTTCTCTTCTTTAAGGCTTATTTAAAAAGGAAATGTCTGAGATTCCTATTATATAAAAAAGAAAGTGATGAAGATAAAGCTGAAATAAATGAATTTAATATACTCATGGGACAAAAAATCGATGAAGCAAATAGAATTACCGATCCTGATTTCAGAAAAGAAGCATTGGATGCAATTGAAAATCGAATTATTGATTTTTGCAAACTATTTGCCACAAATCCTAGTTCTTTTTAACTTGAATTTATTATAAATCTCCTATAATTCCAATATTAGTCAATTTTAAGGAGTTTCTTCTGGAGGGTAAGGCATAAATGACTTTAGGTCATTATAAAATTACCCCTCCAAACTTTTTCTAAGAATTAAAATCTAATTGAAGTGTATTTATCATAAGAGTAATTGAAAGAAATCTATTAAACTTGCTGCATTGTAGATTCTAGAAGATATTCTATCTCCGTGATTTTATAATATTTGAGCAACAATAATAGTTCCCACGCTCAATATTATACCTCCTATTAAAAAATATATAGCCCATTGAAAGCATTTGAATTTTCTTACCATAATCATTCCGAGTGTATATATCTGATCACAATAATCAGAAATTATTTCTTTATCATCCATTTCATCAATCTTTGTCTTGTAAACGTTTCTAGAATCATTTGAGTGTTTTGAGTCGTTTGCCAATGTCAATATGTCTAATCCAAAAAATTTTGTTTTTGGTGCTTCAGGGGTTCGTGAGATGATAACTAGAATCGAAAAAATGAAAGAGCCACTCAAAAGGACAAGAGCCACAATACTACTAATGATGATTATTACACTTTCATTTTCCCATGTTGTTCCCATCAATTGGTTACTTACCAAAGGAATGAATACTACAAGTGTGATTATAATCAGTTGAGCTTTCGTGTCCAAAAATCGAATTATTTGAGAATTATAATCTATACTATTTTTTAGGTATTTTATTCGGTTTGTTGTAAATCTAATTTCTTCTTTATCCTTTTCTTTTTGATTCAATTTCACTTCACCCAAATTTAATTTTATTATTTGTTGTGAAAATATCTTGTAAAATATTAAAGGATAATAACACGATAGTTATAATAGATATACCTAACCATTCTTTTCAATCTCTTTGATCTCAAATGTCTCATAAGTGATATCTCCTTTTATGAAGTCTTCAAAGCTATGCACTTCAAAACCATAAGTTCCTGTATCTTCTGGAAGCTTTGCTTCGACTCTCTGTGTTATTATTATCTTGCTTTCAGATTTCTTTGCATGATCGGTGAATGCAACATGATTATATAGGAATTTACACTCTAATTCAATAATACCTTCAGATTTCGTAAAACGAGTGTCATCAATAGCAATTCCACATTTTATGTCAATTGGGGGAATTTTTGGGTTAATTTCTTCCGAAAATTGGCTTTTCCATTCTCTTAAGAATTCTCCCCTAAATTCCTTCATCAATTCTCGCGCCGCAATGACCCCATTTAATGCATGATTTTTATTTTTTCGTTCCTCAAAATAAGATACGAAGTTATCTCCCGCAACTGCATATCTATAAGGATCCCCTTTATGAGTTTTAGTAATTTTTTTAGCAAGAGTTCGAAAACCCTCTAAAAAATTCGTTCTAAGTTCTATTTTTCCTTCGGTAAGATCTGCTAGTTTTGTTGAATCAGATATATCCCAAGAAACAATGGTTGGTTTGCCGTCATAGGGATATTCTCTTCTGCGCCGTAAAGCATAGATAGCGGTACTATAATACACTGACAACAGAACAATAGTAGCAATAATAACAGTTATAATGAAGAACGGATCAAATGGAGATTTCGGTTTATAAAATGTATTAAATGTAAAAGAATAGGTGTTATACCGATAGTCATACCATGCTTGGACACTGATGCTGTTATTGCCTTCCACCAAGCTTACAGACCATTTAAAAGTATTATTTTGAACTCCTAATGAAATTCCGTTATGCCATAGTTCAATGTTTTCTGCATTTGTACTTTTTACTGTCCAGTTCCATGTTGAAACGCTTGTAACTTCATTATTGAGGTTTAGTGTTATAATCGACCATCTAACTGTGGGTGGATCATTGGTTACAAGGGGGTCAGATCCGGCGTTAACTTCTGAACCATCCATCCACCCATCATTGTCGGTATCAGAGTTATTGAAAATGGTTCCTTCTTCAAATTCTTGGAGATTAGTCAAATCATCGTTATCAGGATCCTCGTCTGCATCATCTTCAAGAATCTCTAAACTATTATCTTCTTCCCACCAATTAGGCATCTGATCTCCATCATAATCGTTGTAGGTCGCTACAACTAATAGCTGGTAATCTCGGATTCTTCTGTGACCTAAATAAGTTGCTGAGACATGCAGGACATAATATCCAAATGTTGAAGGGGTGCGAAAAGCTGTGGAATTTGTCACTAATGTCAAGATTGAGGTATTCCATCCTGCATAAAGTTCGACATCTAGATTTTTCATGAAGAATTGACTGGAACTTCGAATTACAATTGATGAACTTCTATTCTCAAACGCGAATAGAAAACTGCTAATATTCCAGATATTAATATCATTTTCTAAAATATGACCAGAAACTAATTGATTTCCGAGAGGATTAAACGCAATGGAAGAGACTTGATTAGAAGCATTTAACCAATGAATATTTTTCCCATTTGATGTGTTCCATATTCCAATGATTTCATCATCCGATCCTGAAGCAAATACTGTTCCATCAGGACTAAATGCTAATGTGTTAATATCTGAAGAATGGGTATCGATTTTATAAATGAATTCATAGGAAGTTGCATTGTGAACGAGAATAGTTGAATTTTTTGAACCAGAGATAATGTATTCTCCATCAGGACTGAATGAAACTGACGTTATCTCATCACTATGATTATTAAGTGTAAGAAATGGAGTAAATGTCTGAAAATCTAAAAAGACTAAGGATCCATTGTTTAAACCAGAAACAAGGATAGATCCACTTGGATTAAATCCTAATGATAAGCTGTAGGTAGATATCGTTGGGAATTTTATAGAATCAATTGTTTTTTTGGTTTTGACATCCCATAATGCAATACTTCGATCTCTTGAGCCTGATACAAAAAAGCGCCCATTTGGATGAAAAGCTACTGCTTCTACAAATGAAGTCTGATTACTTAGTGGAATAAAGGTATTCGAATCCACATCCCACAATTGGATGTTTACGGTATCACTACGGGATCCTGCGACCAATAAACTATTATTCGTGGGACTAAAATCTACTGAATTGATGAAATTACTCTCATCAATCCATAAAATATCCCCTGATTCGAGGTTCCATACGGTTATGTTTGTATCTACAGAACCCGATGCTATTAATGTTCCATTTGCGTTAAAATCAACGGAATTTACACTCGCATCATGCCCAATGAGTTTTTCTTTAATATTTCCCAAACCTAGGTTCCAAATCTTGATTGTATCATCATTTGAGCCTGATACTAAGATATTTCCCGTGAAACAAAGTGAGTTAACAGATCCTCCATGTTCCGTCATATTTCGAATTTCACGACGCGAAGCAATATTCCATACCTTAACATGTTTATCTGCTGAACCAGAAACCATGAAAGTGTTTGTAGGATCAATTGTTATTGCTAAAATTTCATTTGTATGCGCATTAGCAATGGAACCAATTGAATTACCAGTCTTTCCATCCCAGATTGAGATATTCTTTTGCGTCCATCCTGATCCTGCTACGATATATTTCCCATCTGTGCTGTATGCAATAGCGTTAACTTCATCTCCCGTATTGAGATCCTTTAGTGTTGCGTTGGATGATATCCCGATATCCCATAATTTAATATATTTATCAACTGAACCAGAGGCAATTACGCTGCTATTTTCATGAAAAGCAATGGCATTTACATCATCTATATGATCATCCAAAGTTTTAAATCTACTTATAGTCGATGTTATATTCCATAATTTGATGGTCCAATCATTAGAACCTGATGCTAGCAATTTTCCATCTGGACTAAACCTGATTGAATTGACTCTAGAGGGGTGTGCATTTAATGCTTTGATTAGATTTCCTGTGTTTACTTTCCAGAAGTTAATGGTTCCGTCATCTGCTCCTGATGCGATCACACTTCCATTTGGATGAAAATCAACTGATCGAATTGTACTTCCTTGATATTGGGCCCATAAAGTCCTTCCAGTTGTTAAATTTAATAAAATCACTGATCCATTACTAAAGCCAGTAGCTAGAACATTTGTATTTGGACTGCAAGAAACAGAGTATACGTTACTTGTGCCATTTATCAATGTTGAAAGTCCTTTGTAATCAGCTAGTGGTAATAATAATTTGTCAAAACGGGATTGGAGCGACGTTAACGATTCATCCTCGATTTTAACTTTCAAAGGAAGAGATGAAAAATGGGAGCTATCGAGTAAGTGAGATTTTTCTTCAATTTTTCTTAGTTCAGAAGGAGCTTTTGGTGTTCTATCTAGCTCATCATTATTTTTATTTGATTTAAACAAATTTAATTGTTCTGTTGTATTACTATTAATTTGAATAAGTGATTGAGTTATAAAATAAAGATTTACGCTCCCTAACGATATAATGCATATTAAAAATAGTACATTTATTGGTCGATCTCTCTTTATATACATTTGTCTTCCCTCAAAGAATATTTTACTAATTATAGTATAATAATATGATACTGAAATTATTCCATATTTTGATTAATTCTAAAATGTTTGTTAACAATCTTTTTAAGTTATAAGAGGTTAAAACACAGGACTAGTTGAAATTTCATATATGCTTGAAATTCTCTAGAGGGAAGAAAATTCAGTTTTCTCTAATTTTTTCCCAACCAATTTGGATAGGAGTTTGTTGAATGAAAGACCAAGTCTCTATAAAGTCCTTTTTCATACTAGTTTTAATTCTATTGCCTCTAATAATCCCAATCCTACCTAACAAATCTTCTGTCCTATCTGATACAGAGATACAAGAACAAAATATTGATAATGAATTTGATCAATCTCAAAAAATGGAGATAGAGCATAAACAGCGTATTAGTAGTCAATGTCCACGAACTGGTGAGATTGAAATCGCTGTTCTTTTTATGAGCTTTGTAACACAGGGTGGAGGCATACCAGATTATGAATATGAGCCTTCAGAGATCAAAACGAAATATATGGATCAGATTGTGAATTATTGGAGATGGGTAACTAGTGGATTAATTGATTTACAACCGAAATACACTGAAGATGAGACCAATCATCCAGCATCATGGTTTTATGTTAATGAAGTAGAAGTCAGTGAATTGGATGATTTGTCAGGTGTTCAGAAATTTGTTAATGAAGCAATGGCTGATTCCCAAGATCGTTTTCCTTCTGGTTTCCATAATTATGACATGATTTTTATCTGGATTTATGCAACTCTAGGTAATATTCCAACTATCTATACAGATGATCCCTGTAAAACTGTTGAACTTATACCCCCAAGTGGACCTGATTCTATCCAACCCATGATTGGTATTGCACCAGTGGGGCCAGAAGATAATCCTGATTATCCCGAGGAGATCTATTGGAGTAACGGTGCCCACGTAATTGGACACAACTTTGGTTTGAACCATACTCATGATGAATATTATCTGAGAAGTAGATATGAATTAATGGCTAATGG
>JBHLKC010000186.1:0-6695 GCA_048887065.1 Candidatus Hodarchaeota archaeon | reverse complement strand
TTATACTTGGAGAATAGAAAGGATGCTTATCTATGAGGAATCTTTGTCAAAAATGCTTGCATCCCACAATTATTACAGTTAATGCGTAATTTTCCGTGAAACTCACTTTGATTGATTGTATGGGTATGGCAAAACGGACAGGCTAATTCTTTCTCATCTTCTTTTACTTTTATTCTTTCTTTGACGATACTTCCGATTGTCTAAAACTTCCATAAATTTCTTAGTAAACAATTGTAACCCAAACTTAAATACATTTTATTATCTAAATCATATTTAGGTTTTTTTCGTGAATTCAAATTTCAAAACTTTTCCAGTTTGAGCCATTTCTAGAACCGCAATCAGCGTATTTTCGTCAGGTCTTTCATATATTATTCGCCCTTTTTCGCTAGGGTCATCTGATCCAAAAATGATTTTAGAATCTGTTACCTCTTTCAATACATAGTAAACAAAATCTGCTTTCTCCTCCCATCCTGTGAAATCGGAGTTGAAATGCTTAATTTTTAATTTGATCTTCTCTTCGGTCTTATCAATGACTATAAACTCATAAAAATAAATTTTAGCATCTTTAATCCATCTAAACATGCCCATAATAGAGTTAGCCGCTGGAGTGCTCCAGCTTTCTTCTACTATATCATCACCTATCTTACCGTACCAATTTCCTATTAGTACTTTTCCAATTGAGTGAAGTTGATCCATAAAATCAGTTCCTTGTGTTCAGGGTTACATCAAATCAATATTTTTTATTTGAACATATACTCGAGTATAAGAAGAATTTGATTGAGGCAGATTCTATATATTTGAGCGTTGTATTTAGCATTCATCATTTTTTGTTAAGAAAAGGATACAATTCACATTAATTGTTATTTATTAGGACTTAAGAACTAGGTAAATTCAAGAAAATTAATTGCTATTAAACTGGATAATTCAAAAGAAAAATTTTCAGAAATGAGAGTCTTAAAACCATTCTTTTAGAAATCATATTTTAAAGTTAATCTTTCATTCCTATCCAAAGCTAAAAGGTGATAGTTACAAAGAGATTTCTTAATTTGAGAAAAAAGCATTCATTATCTTTAAGGAGAAAGAATCATGTCTGAAAAAATAAACCCCAGTGTAAAAGCTGAATTTGATGAAGCGGTGGAAAAAGCCAATAAATTACCAAATCAACCACCAGAAGTTTTACTTGAAATGTATGGACTTTATAAACAGGCTCTTAAAGGAGATATAGAAGGAAAACGACCAGGACGGATGAATATTAAAGCACGATACAAGTACGATGCCTGGGCTTCTCGAAAAGGAATGTCAAAAGAAGAGGCAATGAAAACTTATATTGATTTGATAAAGAAACTCGAAGGTTAGTTATCGACCTAAAATTTTTTACAAAAGCGAATTTTAGAACCAGATGTTATACGTTTTATTCCGCAGCTTCAATTTTAATTATTGAGGAAACCTCAACATCACGAAATTTTTTCCCAAAAGCTGGATAAAGTGCATATTTTCCCCGAAATCCAGAGCAATGACAGGGAGCCATAACTCTTATCGGAAATTTCTTTAATTCTTGGACTGTTTTCTTTAATCGCAATTCTGTTGCGTTAAAAAGATGTAAACCACCGATAATCCCAACTATTTTACCTGAACCAGTAAGTTCTGTGACAGTATTAACAGTATTCACTATACCTGAATGGCAGCATCCTGCAAGAATCACAATTGAATCGTCTACCATTTGAAAAACAAGAGAGAGATCGTCTTCAATCATATCGTGAATTTTTTTACCGTTTTTAATTGTTGTAATCTCTGTTAATTTTCCTGTTAATATTTCAAAGTCATTTTTTCGATCAACCTCACCTGTTGTCATTACAGATCCATTGAGTTTATGAGAGGATGCAGTTGTTATCAGATTAGCTTGTTTCTTCAAGTCGTCTACTGATTCAAAGAAATCTTGGATTCCTATGTTGATAACTTCTCCTTTATCAACTAAAATTTTCGGTGACAGAGCCTGAGGATGACAAATTAAGGGAATTCGTCTTTTTGTTAATGAAAGCGCCTCTTTTAAGCCTCCTACGTGATCCCAATGGCCATGGCTCAGAACAATCGCATCTAAAGGAGAAAGATCGACTTTTAATTCTTTAATATTGTTGAGGAAGGCAACAGGTGACGGACCAGCGTCAAACAAGATTCTTAATTTTGATGAATCAATGAAATGCGCTTCTATATATGCTGAAAAGCCAGATTCACCCAGAGTCCCTCCAGGACCAGAATTGTTCTCTACTAATATCTGAATGTTCACTTTTTGAATGCTCATTATTTCACTTCATATAATTGTTGATTTGCTTCTTTTCTCATTTTTTTCTTAACTACAATGCGCTTCTAGTAAGGTGTTTTATAAAATGAGCACTTTATTTTTAAATGTTCAAAAAACCAATAAAGTGTCTATTTTTCAGATAGGATCAAAGTTATGATGAAGAAGTTCAACTCACACAAATTTCTTCTTCTTTCTTATCCAAAATAAAATAATAGCTAGTACGGGTACTATAATTACTGCTATTACAGAGGTGTACAATAAAACCAAAATAAATTTAGGGGGATTGATTGTGTTATTCGTAAGAGCAGGAATAATATAACGATAAAACAATTTCTGGTTAAGAGGAATGTCCTGATCCGCAGTAAAGACGAGAACTAAATCACATTCTGGAAAAACAAATATCTTCTGCCCATTCCAACCACTGGCATAATAAATTCCAAGTTCAGGGTACGTCCACCATAAATATCCATAACCCACAATCCCACGACTGTAAGAAGGAAAAAATTGAGTTTCTGTGGATGTAATAACCCATTCTTGAGAAATAACTCGTTGGTCACTCCAAGTTCCCATATTAAGATATAGGAATCCTAATTTGGCCATATCACGAGGTCTGAGCTGAAGGCCAGTACCTCCACGATATATACCTTGGGGATTCTGAGTCCAAGTTACCCCAGATATTCCAAGTGGTTCAAAAAGGTATTGTTGCGCAAATTCCAGAGTCGAATTTCCAGTACATATCTCGATAATAGCTGCTAAGAGGTCTACAGGCCCATTACTATAATACCACTTCATTCCTGGGTTGCTGTTCATTGGGAGGTCAAGGATTCCTTGGATAGGATCTTCTTCTTCCATCCATAAAAGGCTTAAATCAAGTCCTGTAGTCATTGTTAAGAGGTGTTTTAGGGTTATTCCCTGCTTTCGTTCATCTAGATTTGTAATTGTCCTATTTGGAAAAAACTCCAATAATTTTTGATTCAAACTAGCAATGAAACCTTTTTCAATAGCAATCCCTATCAAAATAGAAATAATACTCTTGGTTATAGAATGAAGCTGGTGACTGGTATCCTGAGTGTAAT
Organism: Candidatus Hodarchaeota archaeon; assembly: GCA_048887065.1. GTDB lineage: Archaea > Asgardarchaeota > Heimdallarchaeia > Hodarchaeales > Hodarchaeaceae > Hodarchaeum. Next base: position 3,320 of record JBHLKC010000186.1, on the reverse strand, counting down.
TCGGGTTAGGATATGCCTCTAAAACAATAAATCCATTATAGATTAGTATCACTGAATGGAGGCTATCTTCAGTGAAGTGTGTTGAATAATATTCATATATAAAATCCATCATTTGTTCTAATTTGATTCGATTTATCCCTTGTGCTTCAGGAGTAGTACTCTTCCATTCCGTTGTAGGCCAATAATCCCGCTCGATTTTTGCTGTACCGCCATTCATAATTGTATTTTTTGCCATTATTGTCTCTCTCCCATTAATAGGAAATAATACTCCTCTAGAAATGAAGATTAGAATAACTATGCTAAATGATAATTTTAAATTAATTTTCATTACTCTCATTTTTCATTCTTTTTTGGTTTGTCCCTTATTGAAAAACCCTGGTTTAAAACAGATAATTAAATATTGAAAAAAGCAAATTCTACAGAAATTAACGGGTCAAAGTAAGATAGTTGCCATTTTTTCAGATTATTGACTGTAAAAAAAAGGTTTTGGAAAGATATCAAAGCCAAATGAAAAAATTCTCTCATTGTATGGATTCAAAGCAAGGAGATGCTTAAAAGCTTTATTTTGCATGCATATAACTGTATTTGATTGAAAAGGGATCTTGCCTTTTTTATAACTTGCACTTGTTAATTTCAGAAGAGTATAAATAAAGTCCAATTTTATTTCAATTACTTAACATCACTCTGTTGCGCGGATTTTTAAAAAATGAATGAGAATAGTTACTATTCTGAAAAGCTGTCAGCTCTCAGACTAAAACGGTGTTATGAAATCGCTTCTCCACGAATAAAGCAATATCTAGAAGCTGAACTCCAATATGTCTTGAATAATCATATTAAACCATCAGATACAGTTCTCGAACTCGGTTGTGGATATGGGAGAGTATTGATCAGATTAGCTGGAAAAGCGAAGAAAGTTTATGGTATTGATACATCGCAAGATAGTCTAGAATTAGCAGGAGACCTTCTATCTGAATATTCAAATGTGGAATTATATGAAATGAATGCTAAATCTCTGAGGTTTAATGACCAGATGTTCGATGTGACTATAGCAATCCAAAATGGGATTTCAGCATTCCATGTTGACCCACACGTTTTAATAATAGAATGTCTTAGAGTCACTAAGGATGGTGGGAGGATTCTCTTATCCAGTTATTCTGAAAAAATCTGGGGAGCCAGACTTGATTGGTTTATAGAACAATCGAGAGAGGGATTATTAGGAGAAATTGATTTAGAAAGGAGTGGGGAGGGTGTTATTGCCTGTAAAGATGGTTTTAAAGCAACGACATATACAGCTGAAGATTTTTCTACATTAATATCAGAAATGCATCTGGATGCGACCATTGAAGAGGTTGATCAGTCGAGTATTTTCTGTACGGTTTATGTACATCACAATCAAACCTAGAACCAAACAGAAGGGATTATCTGGTTGCTAAAATAAGTTTAATAATCCTAAAATCCATCACTTAGGTTCAAAAAGATTAATAATCCTAAGAGAAATAAGAAAAAACCCACAATAGTCAATGCAAAGATTATTAATTTACGAATTGACAAATCCACTTGAAATTCACCATTTTGGAATTATAAATTTGATTTTTTTTAATTTCTATGAATTAAAAATGAGTTTAACCGAAAATATAACGTTTGGCTATTTTTATTATTACAGTTAAAACTGCAAGGAGTAGAACTATTACTGCAATTATTAACATTAGATCTGATTGGGTCAATTCCAAAACTTTCACTGATTCCACATGATGATTGAGTAAATGAATTTTTTAATTAGTTTTAAAATACTCCGATAATGGAAACCGTAAAAAAAAGATGTAGAAATCGAATTTAGTTTTAATTCAATATACTTATCAATTTGTATTGATTGTAAACAAAGATATAGAAGGTGTATCACTTTTTAGGGGAGGAAATACCTAAAAAATAACTTAAAAACACTCCAGCAAGGTCATACAACCAATCCAAAGGAACATCAAAGAGTTCCGATAAAAATTGGTCTGATATACTTTCCTGAATCAGGAATGTAAATAATTCAAATGATTCCCAAATTACTGCATAAAGAATGATTGTGATAACCGATGCCCTCAAAATCAGGTTTTGAGGAGAATCAGGATTATTAAATATTAAAAACCAATATATACACCTTACCAGAATAAATGCTGCAAGAAGATGAGGTATTTTATCATAAGAGAATAATGAATATTGTAGTGGCTCGAAATTTAGTAAAATTTTGTTCGTAATATTTCCTATAGTTATTACCGTTGCAATAATTATTGCAAAGACTAAGAGCTTATCATTATAAAGATATTCAAGGAAAAAAAATAATTTGTTGGGAAAAAATTGGTTAGGTTTTACCATCTGTAGAATCCTCGAAGTACAGTCGAATTAATTATCGAATTTTGAGCTTTTCATTTCAATAATTGTACAATTAAACGATGGATTATTTCCACACCAAAATGTCAGTAAGCTTTTTTCTCTTGATATTAGGTACCTGCGCATTTTCGATTGGATACCCAACTGGAAGAATAACAAAAGCTTTTTCGTTTTTAGGCCTTCCTAGAATCTCACGTAAAAAGCTCATGGGAGAAGGAGTATGTGGGACTGTGACAAGTCCTGCATTATGAATAGCCATAATAAGAAACCCTACAGCTATTCCCACACTTTTTATAACATAATAGTGCTTTCTTTTTCTACCTTGCGAATCAATTCTATAGTTTTGTTGAAATACAACTATTAAATATGGAGCATCTTCTAAAAATGGTTTCTGCCAATCAGTACCTAAAGGTACTAAATCCTGGCGCCATTCATCTGAAATTCGTTGTTCATAAAAGCTTTTTTCTATTTGTTCAGTAGCGATCCGAATCTTATGTTTTAATTTAGGATCACTGACAACAACAAAGGTCCATGGTTGTTTATTTGCTCCTGATGGTGCAGAACCTGCAGTTTTAATTAAGTTTTCAATAACTTCTATCGGAATAGGTTTTTCTGAAAACTGACGGACAGACCTTCTCTGATTGAATGTCTGAAAGAATAAACGTGTTCGATCCAGTAGCTCTTCCTCAGAGTAAAATCTAGGAGAGTACGGTATAAAGGAGGGAGTCATAAAAACAGCTCAATTCATCCATCAATTTTATCTTAAGTAGATCGACTTTCGCTCTTTATCATGTCAAAATAACCAAGACCAGCTCCGATAATTGCGCCAATGGTATCCCATACAAGATCTTTAGGGGCATCGAGGATTTCATCAACAAAATGACTGGGAGCATCGATTAACGCCAAGAGTAGGTTCATAGCCCATTCATACATCTCCCAAAACA
>JBHLKC010000185.1:0-6703 GCA_048887065.1 Candidatus Hodarchaeota archaeon | reverse complement strand
TCTTTTATCAATACCTCAATTGGAAAATAAACTCTTATAAAAAGAGCTCTAATGCAGAAATTCCAGCTTTAATAACCGCTCTAATAAATGAATCAGAAATCTACAGATCTAAAGGGTTATATTCTCTTTCTCTACATTGTTTACTTGATGCCTATAAGGTTGCCACTGATCACTCTTATCCAGATCAGTTCACGAATTTATCAGTGAAAATTGCAAATTTAAAAAAGAAATTAGTATAAAAGGAAAATGTACATTGAAAAGAGCTAGCTCCAACACTGTTTTTCCAGTTTAACCGTTTTCAAGCGAATTGATAATTTTAGTACAAACTCTACCAATTGCTTTCCGTAAATTGTTAATGGTAATCTGATCAATTGTTATATCAGGAACACTTAATATGTGCTGATAATTTCCCTTTGGAGTAGTAAAATCAAGTTCAATTTTCATGTAAATAGGTTTTATCGTAATATCAATTTTATCTTTTTCATTCAGTTTAAAACTCATTCTATGCATTTTTGCTCCGAAGTAAGTCCCCCCCGCGATTGGTACATATCCTTGCTTTATCATCGATTCATAAATTGAGACTGAAAGTAATTTTGACTCTCTAATTTCAGGAGATTCATCGTCCTTACCTTCTTGATCAAGACTAGGTTTCAATGATGCCAATCTTAGAATAACAGGGATAACTTTGAAGCATGGGGTTTGACCAAGTGGATCTACAGCAGAATCTGTTAGTTTATTCACCAAGGTTTCGGAATAATGAAAAGGTACAAAAACGTGGCCACGAATAATATCCGTCGAAATTTTCGCTTTTACTTTTATCGAACCAAGTGGTGATCTAATTTCAACTAAATCTCCTTCTTCAATTAATAATATACGGGCATCCTCAGCATTAATTTGAGCAGTAGCCTGTGAGGCACGCTTCATCAATTTTGGACTGCGTCCAGACATAGTCATTGTATGAAAGTGTGAATAAATACGGCCAGTGATTAGTGTAAAGGGGTAATCTCTATTAGTCTTCATAGGGGTGGGAGGACACGGATAGAATTTCCCTTTACCATCAGAGGTAAAGAATTCTGCTTCATACATAAATTGAACACCATTAGGATATTTTTCATTGCATGGCCATTGGATACCACCATTTTCAGCTGACTTCATTCTTTCATAAGTAAGGCCACTATACGTCGAGACTGTTTTTCGAATTTCATTGAAAATATCCTCAGCACTATTGTACTGGAAATAAGCTTCGAAACCCATTTCTTTAGCTAATTCCTTTACAATCTCCCAATCTGCTTTTGCTTCACCAGGGGGGTCTAACTGTTTTGTCGAGTATTGTACTCGTCTCTCTGAGTTTGTAAATGTTCCTTCTTTCTCGAAGACACAAGCTGCGGGGAGTACAACAGTAGCATATTCTGTAGTTTTATTAGGAAAAATATCTTGAACTACTAATAGTTCCAAGTTTTTTAAATTTTGAACAGTATGCCTCAAATCTGGATGAGACTGAGCAGGATTCTCCCCTATAACGTAAAGAGCTTTGATTCGCTCTGGTATAGATTCAATAGCCTCCACTGAGGTCAGACCTGCAGTAGGCGGAAGTTTCTCGGGAGGGATTCCCCAGTACCCAGCGAAAACTTGTGTATTCTCTTGATTCACGACTTTATACCCTGGGAAACAATCTGGTAATCCTCCTAAATCGCACGCCCCCTGAACGTTAACTTGACCTCGTAATGGATTAACCCCCGTCCCAGGACGTCCATAATTTCCAGTCACCATGGCAAGATTAGCGTACTGACAAATATTTACAACACCTGTAAGATGTTGGGTAACACCCATTCCCCAAAGAATAGAAGCAGATTTTGCCTCTCCATATATTCTAGCGATTTGTTTAATAGTTTCGATAGGGACACCTGAAATTCTTGCTACCTCGTCGAGATCAATTAAATGAAGAACTTTCATTAATTCGACATATGAGAGAAGGTTAGTTTGTTTTTCAACGAATTCTTGATCTTCAAGTTCTTCATCATAGATCACTTTCAGAAGACCATTTACAAAAGCTGCGTCTGTTCCTGGACGAATTGGGATGTAAAGATCGGCTTGTTTTGCGGTTTTTGTCATCCTTGGATCAACGACAATTATAAATGGATTCCCTGTGGCCTTTTTTTGTTTTCTAATAACGTTCCATGTTAGTGGATGTGTGGAGGCAGGATTACACCCTGTAATAAGTATTACATCAGCTGATGGAATATCAACAAGACTATTGGTCATAACTCCTGCACCAAGATTTTGAGCTAACCCAACAGCAGTTGTTGCATGACACAATCTCGCACAATGGTCTACATTATGAGTTCCCAAAACCAATCGTGCAAATTTTTGCGCAATGTAAATTTCTTCATTTGTTGTTTTGGCACTAACAAATACTCCAATTGCTCTAGAACCATATGTCTCCTTTATACGCTTTAACTCTAATGCTACATGCCCTAGCGCTTGATACCACTCAACCTCGTCGAATCCACCCTCTCGGTTTCTAATTAATGGCCGAGTAAGTCTATCTTCTGATTTAATCCAATCGCCAACGCTATTTCCTTTTATACATAGAAATTTCTTATTTAGGCTATTCTTTCCCGCTCCTTTTGCAGTTAATTTATTTGCTTTTTCTAAAAGTGTTATCTTACATCCACAACCACAGTATGGACACACACTGGATTTTAAACTGGTAACTTCTCCTGAATCGCTTTTACTTGCCATTATTCGTCACTCTGAAAAATAGAATGAATGCTTTCTTTTCTAATAGAATTTAAAAATGTTGGGAAATTATGAATGATGATTTTTTCTGTCCTTTGATTATTGAATTAGAAAAAATGTTTATCTTTGACTAATTTGAATTATATGATTCTACTCGAATGAGAATACACATTGAATCGATTTCCCCTGCAAAAACCTATCACAGTAACTCCAAATTTACTCCCTAAGTCGATGGCATAGGAGGTAGGAGAAGAGCGCGATACAACTATTGGTAATCCCGCAATTATGATTTTGGAAATAATTTCTGAAGAAATACGGCCTGTAGTAAAAAGCAATTTATCCTCTAATAACGTTTTATCAAGCAAAGCTTTTCCTAAAACCTTATCAATAGCATTATGGCGTCCTAGATCCTCATAGTAATATTTTATTCTTGTAGTACTTGCTAAAGCTGCCATATGTACTGCTCCTGTCTCATTAAAGAGTGTGGACTTGTTTTGAAACTCCTTCATTAATTCTGTTAATTCATCACTTTTAGCAAATATAGCAAAGTTGATGAATCTATCTTTTGTGGGGTCGATATCTTCCAATTTTGTGAAAGTTTTACCCTTAGCACAACCAGATGTCAATGTTGGTAAATTCAAGCTAATAATTTCTTTATCAACATTAATATGGTATTCTTTCACCTTTTTATGGTATTTATAACTTATAATATCATCTAATGATGAAATAATCCCCTCAGAGAAGAGAAAACCTATAACTAATTCATCCATACTAAGTGGGAATGTAGCAAATGATAAAATCTCTATTTCATTTAAGAATAATTTGATAATATGTTCATTTGCAATACTATCCATTATATTCTGTTTTATTCCTTTATGATAACGTAAAATCTCTTTTCTTTGCATTTTATACAACCAAATTGAAATGTTATCAATCTATTTGCCTATTTCATTTAGTTTTTATAAAATGATTCATATTATTCACATTTACAAAGATGATAAAACAGTTAAAGACATTACTTATTAATGAGTTTTTTATAAAAAACAATAAAAAAGTAGCAAAACCTTTAAAATATTATGTTCATTATAGTTAGAAACTAATGAAATTGTGTCTTCTAAAGATACTAATGCTAATTTAAATGTTTAGCAGGGATGAAATATTGACAGAAATAGACTCACGGAAATATTGGAAAATTCTAGCAATTCTAGTTATTGTATTACTAGTTAGTATGTTGAGTATCTTAGATTTTAATGCGTTAGATAACGCTGCTGAAGACATCGAAGCTGATGATCTATGGCAGTTGGACGATTCAAAAGGACAGCCAATACTTGGAACAAATGTCAGAGTTGCTGTTATAGATTCAGGAATAGACTGGCAACACCCTAGCTTCTATCTACCCAACGGATCCTCTTATGAGGTTAAAATGGCTGCGCCGAATGAGCCTTACATTGATATTGATGCTGACAATAATAAAGATAGTAATGAAGAATTGAACTTTACGCAAGAAGAGCTCGCTTTTCCCAATACCACTGTTTTTGCGACAATAAATGCATTTGATGAGGGACTTGATTACATTTATCACGATGAAAATGCAAATGGAGCTAGAGAAGCTGGTGAGGTCTTTTTTTTGTTTAATGATACAGATCAATCGAATTCAATTTCAGCAAACGACCAATTGATGCCATTAATAATCCCTAAAATCGAGAAAATCTGGGATTTAGGAGACAGTAAAAAGTTATATGTTCGTGGTACAAATCTAACAGACCCAGTTATCAATACAGAAGTAGATCTTCAAGGCCATGGAACCCACGTCGCAGGTATCATTGCTGCTGGATACCCTGGTTTAACAAAATTCACTGGAATTGCTCCAAATGCTACTCTTCTTGTTGCAAAAGCATATAATGATACAGTAGGGAGTTATTTAGAAGGTTATGTCACCGACGCAATCGATTGGGCAGTGAAAGAGCAGGTTGATGTCATTTCCATTTCATTATCATTCTTCGATAATAAGTTTCGGGACGGTTCTGATGCTTTGGATCAAAAGATTGACTGGGCTAAACAACAAGGAGTGATCGTTGTTGTTGCTGGGGGTAATTATGCTGATAAAAACACACATGCTCAAGATACACTAACAGCGAAGAGTAATGGGGATCTTCTATGGGAACTAAACTGGATTACTGATGATCCTCCCATCAAAGAAATCCGATTTACCATTCTTTGGCGTTATCCTCATCACAATGCCAGCTTCTCATTACTTATGCATGATAATGCAGTGATATCTAATATACCCAAAGATGGTTCAACACTCCCTCCAATCCCTGACCCTAATGATCCATTGGGGACTGATTCGTATGTTGTGTATGGCCACCAAACAAATAGTACTCGTGGAACCATGAAGCAATATATTACGATTCAAAAATTGTCAGGTCAATTTCAAGATCACGATACAATATGGACAGCTGGGGCAGTTCCTGCCCTATTGACAATAAGTGATCTAGGTAATACTATCCCTCAGAAAAATAATTCTGGCCAAGTATACAATACCTATCTATCTAATAGTTTAACGGATGGAAATGGGGTGTTTACCTATTTTACTGATCCTAACCAAATTTCACCCAACTATACGCTTTCTGTTCCCGCAACAGCAGACTCGGCAATAGCTATTGGAGCGCACGTTTCCGCTGATTTAAACGTGTTTGATCCATATAAACTTGGTAATGTCACGAGTTTTAGTAGTAGAGGCCCTCGAATCGATGAGAAAATGCTTCCATTTATCACTGCGCCTGGTGAATATCTTTTTTCCACCAAAAGCAAGGATGAAATCCTTCCTATCACACCTCTATATTTCTACTATGAATATAAGTCTGGAACAAGCATGGCAGCCCCCATCGTGGCAGGAGCAATTGCCCTAGCATTACAAATGAATCCTAATCTTACGTATGACCAAATACTGGATCTTCTAGCTAATACAACTTCAATAGATTCAGATGTTAAAAGCTGGGGAAGCACTCCTAATACTGTATTTGGGTTTGGTAAGCTGAATGCAAGTAGTTTAGTACTTAATGCCATGTCTCCTAAAGTAACATGGACAGTAATCCCGTCTACTTTTACTAGTGGTTCTTCCATTCCTCTAGAGGCCAATGTCTCAGATATATCAGGAGTCTCACATGTTCTCTATAATTATTCTACAGATGGTGGAGTAACGTGGTTTTTATTAAATGCAGGGTTAAGTGGTTCTCCTGATCAAGGTATTTGGAGTGCATCAATTCCTCCAATAAGTGTTGCAACAGTTTATGTTAACATTTGGGCAAACGACTCCTATGGAATAATTATGGATGATCCAACGGTTTATGTGATAACCTCCACAAGTAAAACAACCACTACAACAACGACGACGATAACTACCACAACAACGGCGACGACAACCACTACAACAACGACGACGACAACTACCACAACAACGGTGACATTGACTACGACTACAAAATTGAGTCCTGGATTTGAAATTCTAATAGTTGCTTTAGCCTTTAGTTGCATATTAATTCTCGTAAAACGACGAAGAAGGTAATATAAATTATATTCTTTCTTTTTTTTTTAGAATAAAGTTTTAAGTTAAATTACTTCTCGTATAATCCTTTTACATCCTTATAGACCTTATATTGATATATTTGTATTCATCTAGTGACATGTTGAAAGACTAGATCAAACGTATACTTCCATCCAGAAAAGGAAAATCACTAATTGTATTTAACTTTTCTTTTTAATGAATTTTTTGATTATAAAGTCATTTAAAATTAGATCAAATAAAAAAACTGTGAATTTTTTTGCCCAATTCAATTAGTTTTAAAAAATGATTCAAGACATTAACAATTACTAGTAAATATGATTTGAGGGATAAAAATAGCCAAAATCTTTTTGGTTGATGATGATCGCACAATTGTCTACCTCTTTGAAAAGTTACTCC
>JBHLKC010000184.1:0-6753 GCA_048887065.1 Candidatus Hodarchaeota archaeon | reverse complement strand
TAAACCAAGGACGATACACGCGTATCTTGATAAGACCAACTTTCTCACCTTTTTTCCTAAGTTCATCAATGGCAGTTCTAGCGTTTCCCGCTCCGCTTCCCATTGTAACAAATGCGTAATCTGCGTCATCAATCATGTAACTTTCAATCGGCTTGTATTCACGTCCAGTTAAATTCTTCCATTCCTCAAATGTTTCAAGGATAACATTCTTAGATCTTTTTTGAGCTTCACGAACTTGTGCACGTGCTTCCATGTAATAATCAGGTAAATGAAGCAATCCAATGCTTACAGGGTTATCAGGGTCGAGTCTTAAATTAGTTTTTCTATCACCATCAAGGAAATTCATCGTAAACTCACGAGATACGAGTTCAATCCCCTCAATAGCGTGGCTAATAATAAAACCGTCAATACCGACAGCTACGGGTAATAAAACCTCGTGATGTTCTCCAATCTTAAAAGCCAATATTGTTTGATCATACGCTTCTTGGTTTGTCTCACTAAATAGGCTAATCCATCCACTATCACGAAATAAGAGCTGATCAGTCTGTTCTCCATGAATATTTATTGGCCCACTAATCGCTCGATTAGCTATTGCCATAACAATTGGTGTACGTGAAGATGAAGCTATTTGTACGATTTCATACATAAGCATTAGCCCAGCAGAAGCAGAAGATGTGAAAACACGTCCTCCTGCTGTACTAGCTCCGACACAGGCAGACATTGCCGAATGTTCTGATTCAACGCATACAAATTCTGTATCTACTTCTCCATCGGCTACAAACTCGGAAAATTTTTCAACAATAATTGTTTGAGGTGTAATTGGGTAGGCAGCAACGACATCAGGATTAACAGCTTTAGCTGCATATGCAATAGCATCGTCTCCTGTAACAGCGGTGCGACTCATTTTATATCCTCCATTACAATAGCCTTTTCACCTTTTCGGCCAGGACATTCGTGTGCACATACACCACACCCTTTACAGTAGAATAAATCGAATTTTGGAAAAGCTTTTCCGTCTTCTTGGGTTTCCATGGTTATTGCACTATCAGGGCAATAAAAATAACAATAATTGCAGCTCGTACAATTTTCGGGGATTAACCTAGGAATTTTTGCAGCCCAATCACCTGTTTTAAAAAATTTTGCAGAACCTGCGGGCGTGCTACCAGCCATAGGTAGTTTTTTGTACCCCCATTTTTCTGCTACCCATTTCTTGAAATCTTCATCATTGACATCTGTAGGTAATACATCTGGAGACATTTATATGATAACCTCCTGATAAGAACGGCTGATAGCCTTAATATTCTTCTCAGCTATAGCTCCTTTGCCTTTGAATCGATTTTTTATCGCTCTTTCTAGAGTATCTAATCTGATGACACTTTCATCAGTTATTTTACATAAAGCGCCTAAAATGGCTGTGTTTGTGACTGATAAACCAATTTCTTCTCGTGCGATTTTAGATGCGTCAACCGTAGCAAATTTTGCATCAGGGCGCTTATTTCGGATACTTTGAACTGATTCATTCTCAGGATCGTTGGTATTAATGAGAATGAATCCTTTTTCCCTTAAACCAGCTGTCACATCGATTTGGCCAAGTAAAGAAGGATCTTGAACAACAACAATATCTGGCTCATATACTTCGGTCTTTACATAGAATTTTGTCTTCGAAATACGGGCAAACGCTGCGATAGGCGCACCACTACGTTCTGGTCCAAACGTTGGAAACGCATGGACAAATTTATCTTCCAATAATGCGGCTTCAGCGATTAAATATGAACTAGTCATAACTCCTTGTCCGCCTCTACCATGCAATCGGATGTCTATAATATCTGTTGTCAAAATAAATACAGCTCCTAGTTTGTTTCAAAAAATGACTTGATTTACTAAAATGATATAATCGTACTAGGCGAATACAAGTTGTTTTTGGTTATATTTAGATACCCTTCATTAACAATAGTGAATCCAAAAAAGTCTCGTATTTACACTTACTTATAGAAACCTTCAAAACGCAGTTATACTCAAAGAAATTTGTCATTAAAAAAAGCTTTTAACTGCTTAATACCTACGACCCTCGTAAGCGTTTAGCGAGATGAGGATGTAAAATAATGGATGACGAATGGGTACTCAAAATATGCTCCGCTGGATCATATCAGGTAGGTAAAACTTCACTTATCCGTCGCTACGCTGAAAATAAGTTCGATACGAACTACATACCCACTCTTGGAGTCGATATCACTACCAAACGAATAGTTGTTGATGAACAACGAATTAAATTAATTTTGATGGATACTGCTGGTCAAGAACTATTTGGAAATAACCTACGTCGATCTTATTATGAAGGAGCTTCTGGTTGCATTATTGTATATGATATTACGAGACCAGAAACCTTTGAAGCATTAGATCGTTGGGTTTTAGATTTTAGATCTGTAAGTAGCAGTTCTCCAATAGTTATAATCGGAAATAAAATTGATTTGGAGGATTTACGTCAGGTTACGACTCAAGAAGGGGAAGATTGGTCAAAAGAAAAGAATCTTCCTTTTTATGAGTGTTCTGCGAAATTAGGAGGAGATTTAATTCCTAACTTATATGTAGAACTTGTCCGTGAGTACTTTAAGTCTTTATAAATATAAAACAACATATTTTCGTCGTAGAACTATTTTTTTCAGAAAAGATGAATTACTCTTCTTCGTCTAATAATTCAGTTTCTTGAACGTTAATTTCGTCTGTAATTCCCGTAATATCTTCTTTATCGTTATTTATTTTAATATCAGAACCAAGGTCAGTCTCTTTCGCTTTTTTAGATCCATCCATGATCTCTCTTCCCATTTCCTCATTTATTTCTGCTTTTAGTATTTCTTTCTCTTTTATTTCTTCTTCTGACCCTTTGTCTACTATTTCATCCTCTTCCCCTTCTTCTACCTTAACCTCCCTTTGTTCTTCTTCTATTGCTGCTACTGGTTTTTCTTCTATTGGTTCCTCTTCTATTGAATCTTCTTCTTCTTCTAACCTAACTTCTTTTTGCTCTTCTTCTATTGCTGCTACTGGTTTTTCTTCTATTGGTTTCTCTTCTATTGAATCTTCTTCTTCTTCTAACCTAACTTCTTTTTGCTCTTCTTCTATTGCTGCTACTGATTTTTCTTCTATTGGTTCCTCTTCTATTGAATCTTCTTCTTCTTCTAACCTAACTTCTTTTTGCTCTTCTTCTATTGCTGCTACTGGTTTTTCTTCTATTGGTTCCTCTTCTATTGAATCTTCTTCTTCTTCTTCTTCCTCTTCTGTTTCATAATCACCCATTAATCTTTTCAATCTCCAGAGCATTTGGAGTTTCAATCTGCGACTTTCATCATCAAAGCCAAAATCGTAAGCAAACTTTGGGTTTGATACGTATACTATTGATCTTGCTCGTTTTTCTCCTGTTATATATCCACGAGCTTCAAGGCGTTTACACAGCTCAGTCACTTTAACTGGGCCAATAGTAGGAACCATTTTCTTAACCATAGCAAGGGAAATCGGTTGGCGATAACAAATTTCGGTTAAAATTCTCCTTTCGTCTGGTTCCATGAAGGATTCTGGGTATAATGGACTGAAGAACTCTGAATAAATTGGATTTAAGTGCAAAACCCAACGATCTTTAGAAATCTCGTCGACAATGATTGGAGAAGTACGTTTTCTACGACGTTGAAGTTTTCTCAAAGTCCGTTTTATAGTCGGTGAATCTTCTTCAAAGTTGTCAATAAGCTCGGAAACGTGGATTGGTCTTCCAATAGAAAATAGAGCGCCTTCAATTCTTTCTTGAAGAGAAATGGGCTGATATTCAATTTTTGGTAAAATAACAGCGGTAGTATCGCCCCTTTCTTGTTTTGATTCGATTGGAAATGGTTTTAATAACTCTGGAGAAATAAATCCATGGACAGAAACTTCATTTTCCATTGCAGCTCTAGCAAATGGAAGGATATCAACTGCTACTTCTGGAGATTCGATTTCCGATGGAGTTTCTTCTGATATGACCTGTGGAATTCCTGCGAACTTTTCTTCAAAAGGAGTCTCTGGAATTGAGAATTCCCTTAGTACGGCACTCTGAGCATCTTCAGATGTCTGTACTTCACGAATTTCATTAACCTCTGATATATCTTTAAGTTCTACTTGTGTCTTAATTTCTTCAATGTCTACTTTCGCTTCTGCAACTTTTTCCTCAGTTTTTTCCTTTTTTTTACGGCGAAAGCGTCTAAACATAGTCAATCATCAATAATATTAGATTTTCTAATCGAATTGTAACTGTTGTAATGCGTACTCTTTCAATCCCATTTGAATTGCAGCTTTTGTTTTTTCAGGTTCTAAAGGCAGTTTAAAAAGGTTTAAGAATTCTTCTGTAACATTTATTACTCTCTTTTTCCCTTTTGGGTTTATAGAAATCAATGACATCATGTTTAATTCTTTCAGGTCATCGATGACTTTCTTTCCGAGAATCTTCTGGAGTTTACTTGGAGTGATTTGTTCGCCTAGTACATACTCCTTAAAGGCGATTAAGCTTAATACTTTCAATAGATGACGGGGAACTTCAGAGCGTTTTATAAATGGCCACTGTAGCTGTGCAGCTACTTCATCACGTAATTTCAATTGAATGAGGCCTTTTTCAAGATCAACAATTGTGAATGCTGTTTTTTGATCGATATATTCATCTCTCAACTGTTCAATGAATTTTTCAACTGAGTTTTCATCTTTCTGAATTAATTCAGCAAGTTCTTGAAAGGAAATAGGCCGATCCAAAAGATAAAGCGCAGCCTCGATAATATCTTTTTCTTTCAAAGCTTTGAGGTCCATCATTTTCAAGTAATAAAATCGCACCTTTATATTCATTTTTCAAAAATTGCGATATATATTTTACTATGACTTCTCTATGAATTTTCAATATATGAAGGTTGGCCAATAAAGACCAACAGTAAGATTAGCTAATTTTGAATATACAGTAATGAGGCTTATTTTGAAGCATAACATTTGTAATTATCCTCTCTTTATAGTTAATAAGTAAAGATAGTCATCTAGTTGTTGAAATTATTTCGTGTAGGTTTTTTTTATGAGTTTGTTCTATAGTAAGACCTGAAATAGAGAAAAATATAATGTTAAATTAGTACCTAATTGGATAAAGAAAGATTAATTTAATTGATGTCTTACGATTAAAAAAAAGAGATAAAATTACCTAGTAAGGAAGTGAGAATATCTATGAGTCTTGGATTAGAAAGTCTTGATCTAGATTTTCAAGAGAGTAAGATATATGTAACACTACTCGCTCTAGGCCCAATTAGCTTAGGCGAGTTAATCCAAAATACTGAATTCACATCAGAAGATGTCGTAAGATCAATTAAGGGTCTAAAAAATAAAGGTTATGTCCATGAAATACCTGGAATTGCTTCGAGGTTTGTTGCTCATCTTCCATTCAAAGACTTGAAATCATCTGCTGAAATAACTATTTCTCAAGTTGAAACTTTAGCAGCTCAACTTGATGCTCATATCGAGGAAAAATTGAGAATTATCCTCGGTAAATTGAGAGAGGAGTCTCAAAAGATCTCAGAAGGATTGAGTTTGGCTCAGGAAACTTTGAAACAAGCAGAAATGAAAGGTGAAGGAGAAGCTGAAGCCCAAATATCAAAATACGCTCTCGAAATTGAACAAGAGGCTAATCAAACGAAAAATAGCTTTGCACAAATGATTGAGGCGAAACAATCGGATCATCAATCATTAGTTGGAAACCTGAAAGATACATTCCAGCAAAAAGCAAGTGAAATTGAGACCAAGTTTCAAGCAACAAATCAAACAATTCATGAGAAATATCAATCTGGGATCGGTGAATTCCAGAGTAGAGAGAATGAACGAAACCAAGCGTTATCTACTCAAGTTAAAAATATGGTTTCAGAAACACAAAATTCCTTAACTGAGGGAATTAAAAATGTTAATTTGACAATGGAAAAAACAGGTCAGACTCTAATACAATCAATTGATGAACGTAATGAAAAAATTTCCTCACAAATCACGAATTTTACTTCTGATTTAACGGATAAAATAACTCAAATGGGTGATACCATTCAACAGTCAGCACTCTCTGCCCTTGAATCATGTAATGAGAATATTCAACAACAGATAAACACGCAGAAACAAGAAGTAGTAACAACTTTTACATCTTCACGCGAAGAAATCAAATCAAACGCTGTTAACAGCGCAAAGAATGTACAACAAACAGTTACTGAATCCCTCACTTCAACTCAGAACCAGTTATTCGAATTTTTGCAACAAGTTCAAGAAAGAATAGCAGATCAATTATCAGAAGCTAGAAACAGGGTAGAAAGTACAATATTGGAATTTTCAGAAGCAATTAAAATCCAGACTGACAATGATTTCCAAAAAGTGGTCAGTAGTACTGAATCAACTTTTAGTAATTTTGCTAATGCTGTTCAAGCAACTAGTGATAAAAGCCGTGAAGAAGTATCAACTCGCGTAAATGACTTGATTTCCGATTCTAAGAATAAGACTGATGAAATGAAAGGGACTACGGTATTAGAGTTAAAACAAGTTGTTGATAAGTTGAAAGCAGAAGTTAATTCGCAGTTGCATCAATATAAGGACACACTAGTACCTCAGGAGAAATTTCTAAATGAAGAATTAACAAAATTCCAGGCCGAGTTTTCAACCTCTCAAACACAGACCCTTGAAAGCTTCAATGAAATGATGTCAGGGTTTAAAACTCTTATTGATCAAAGTAAT
>JBHLKC010000183.1:0-6773 GCA_048887065.1 Candidatus Hodarchaeota archaeon | reverse complement strand
GTTTCCAACTCGACGACTTGAAAGTATTTTGCACTGATACTGTAGGATTCATCGAAGACCTACCAACATTTTTGATAGATTCTTTCAAATCAACATTAGAAGAAAGTCTTGCAGCTGATATAATATTTATTGTTGTAGATGGAAATGAACCACCAAAAATAGTACTCAAGAAAGCTCGGGTCTCAATTGAAACCCTTAATGAAATCAATCCTAAAAATTACCGTATCTTGGTAATTAACAAGATAGATCTCTTGGATAATAAAGAAGCTCTAGAGGAACGAATTAAATTGCTAAAAAGTAATTTTCCAGAATTACCAGTTGTAGCAATTTCAGCTATTGAAGATATTCAGCCATTAATGGCTGAAATTGATAAAATTCGTCCTAAAAAACTTTTTAGATGTTCTTACCCTCCCAACTATCAATTTCGTGCCTTTTGTTTCGATTTTACTAAAGTTGAAATGGAAATTTTCGATATTAACAACTGGATTATTGAATTCACATTAAGGAAACCAGATTATGGAATCGAAGTATTGAAACATCAAGCAAAAACCCTCGGGATCGAGGTAGAGATGAAGGCTTTATAGTTGTCAATAAAACCAATTTACTACACGATATTTTTTATTATTATAAACACCTCAATAATCAGTTCCTCCTTTCTTGCCAAAGCTACTAATCACCTTGATCCTACTTATAATTGGCACCTTCAAGATGTAGGAATCGAAAAAGCTTGGAGCTATACACAGGGAAGTAAGGAGGTTATTGTTGCTGTAATCGATAGCGGTATCGATTTTAATCATCCTGATCTGGAGGATCATTTTTGGATTAATCCAGGGGATACTCCTGAGAACGGAAAGGATGACGATAATAATGGGTATATCGATGACGTTATGGGTTGGGATTTCCGTGACAACGATAATGATCCATCTCCCCCGTTCGCATCCTCACCACCTCCAAATCCCCCTGCAGGCCATTATCATGGTACAAATGTCGCTGGTTTGATTGCAGCGGATGATGATGATAATATTGGTGTTGGGGCCGCTCCAAAAATTAGCTTGATGAATTTGAGATTTCTTGACGAAAACAATGCCTTCAGTGGGAACGATTGGGAAACGTTTGTCAAAGCTATAAACTATGCAATAACAAATGGAGCTGATATCATCCATTTATCTATTCAGGCATGTGGAATTCCTCCCAACTCATTTCATACAGCACTTAAAAATGCATATGAATCAGGAATTGCTATCGTCAGTGTAACAGGTAACATACCGAATTGTTCACCACCTAAAACGTCTGTTCATTACCCTGGTAATTATTCTGAAGTAATCGCTGTTTCTGCAACCACCAGATCTCGTGAACATGCTGATTTTTCCTGTACTGGAGACCAAAACGAAATTTGTGCTCCAGGAGAAAATATTTACACAATTAATCCTAATAATTCCACCCTTAATCTTAGAAATGGAACATCTCTAGCTGCTCCGCTTGTATCTGGAACCATAGCACTCATGTTATCCCTAAATAGATATTTATCAGTAGAAGATATACGAAAAGTGTTACAGGAAACAAGTACGGATTTAGGGGAGATCGGAAAGGATCCAATTTATGGTTTTGGATTATTAAATGCATCTGCTGCTCTTGAAAAAGTAATGACTGACTATGGAATTAAAACTAGTGTGTCAAAAACGACCCAAGAATTAAGTTTTGATAAAAAGATTACTTTTGTCTCCTTAATTCTCTGTATGCTTCTAATAAAATCATACAAAAAAAGAAGAAAATGAATTTATCTCTCCATTGTTATTATTAGCTCTTATCCCGTTTCTCTAATTCTTTAAAAATGCTTTCAAGAAGAGCATACATGCTTTCTAAGAGATTTTCCGCCTCTTTTGAAGAAATATTAAGACCTTGAGCGATAGCAAGATCTAGTGCTTTCTTTTTCTTCAATCGTATTTGAAGTGGAATTGAGGGTAGTTTTGAATTTCGAAGTTTATCAAATTCGATTATTATTAGGTCTTTTACAGTCTTTGAACACTTTGAAAAATCAAGAAATAACGGTTCTTTCATGTAATCAATTATTTGTAATCTTCCGTAGGATCCACCAATCTCACGTCGTATAGAAAGAAAAAGAACAATGAAGAAAGTCGAATTACACCATGCTGCAAGTAATTTTGCTTGATTCGTATTATAATTTCGTATCAAATAAAAATTCTTTGAACAGGATGTCCTGATTTCAAAATAGTGCCCCAACACACTTGTTGTAGATATGCTAAATTTATCAATGAAGAACAGATGTCCCCAAGGACGTTTAGTTTGGATCTGATTATAGATATGTGAAATCCATTGTGATCCAAATTTTTGTTTTGCTGCTGATGCAAAATGTTCTGTAAGATCTAAATATTCTTTTAACCATTTTTGAGATGATATACTTGCATTAGGAATTGATAAAGCAAAGTCACTTACCTTAGGGGTAATATATTGAGTATATTTACTTGGTTTTCTTAATGATCTCACTAGGAATTCCTTAGGAATTTTAATAATCGCTCTTTTAGATTGTATAACTATTGTATTCTTTTCTTCATTTATAATCTTCCAGACCTGATTTGGAATGAAAAAGAAATCAGGACCATACATTTCTACTCCCCTCACAATATCTAAATTGAGATCCTTGCCATTCTTGATTAAGCTAGACGTGAGAATATTATCTCGGATGTTAAGTAATGTGGGATTCCGTAGAAAAAGAGTCCAATTCCACTCCTTCGCTAATCTCTTCATTGAAACCATTTGTGATGAAGAAATATGATATTTAGTTATCTTATTTGATTCTAAAATGTTGATAAAATTTACGGTTTCATTCTCATTTATTGGATGTCTGCGTTTTGCTATGATAAATATTTCTCGTAAGTTACTATCTTCAGAATAAGATTTTTCTGTAAGAGAAGAAGCAATAATTTCTATTTTATAATTTTTTAACAATAGCTCATGTATTCCTCGCGAATAATCTGAAAGAATTGTAGCAGCTGGAAGAATTAATGCGATTATTCCATTTTGATTGACCAACATGTCTGCCAGAAAAGTAGAATAACCATGTAATCCTAATTGTCCACTTATAAAATGTCGATATATATTTTCAAGTTTAGACAACTTCTTTCTTTGCTCAATAGAGATTCGATGAGAACGTGTAAATGGAGGATTCATTAATACAAGATCGTAAGTCATTTTCCGGACTCTTTGATTTTCATTGTTTGCACTAAATATCTCAAAAGCATCCCCGATTGAAGCCTCTAAAATATGAAAATCTTGAGTAACTCTTGATAATTTAAGGATAATTCTACAATATGCAATAAGTACAGCAGAAGGCATGATATCGTTAATCCTGATATGAGTAATTTTCTTCACAGAGTCAATAGTTTTTAAAAAGGCGGTTACTAACCTTCCAGATCCACATGAAGGATCTACAACTGATGATGGGTTGAATGGCTGTACTAAAGAGACCAGGATGTCCGCAGCCCTAAAATTTGTATAATTTGCTGCCAATTTCTTTCGATCATCAAAATCCAATGATCTCTGTAATATTGTACCAAGAATATCATTTTCTATAGCATAATGTAGATCAGGGAATTTAGCTGATAGAATTGATTCTAGGTTGTTATTTTCAATAAGAATTCTAAATAAAATCCCAAGAAAATCCCATAAAGCTTTTGCCATCGGATATTGCATTTTTATCCTTTGCAATTCTCTTAAAAGAGAAGAAGAGTCGTAAAGCTGCTCGAAGCCATTAAAGAATTGAATTAACCACAACCCCGCTAAAACTGAAACAAAATATTCCTCTGAGCTGTAAAATAGGGCATCAGGAATTTTCAATTTATAATTAGACTCACAAAATTTGATCCATTCTTTAATTTCCAATTTGGTTTTCTGTTGTTCATATAAATTTAAATCATTGTTAATATTGGTCACGGATTATCCCTTAAATCATCCTATTTAAAGAATTTTTCCTCTATTTCTCTTATTACAGTGATATCAATTGATTAAATCCATGATAAGATCATTGATTTGTCGTATCTTGTTGAGATCCTCTTTCTTCTTCAAGTAAATCTCTTGGACCAATGATGTAATTCTTGTATGTATCTTGCGTTCAAGGGAGGAGTCCCAATTAATTAGACGGAATGGAATTGAAGATAATGGTTTTTCTGAAAATTCCGCTACTCCTCCTCTTATTAAACCTTTATTTGTAACCCATTCATAGACTTTTGTGCTATTCAAGAATGCTGATATGTATTCAGATGATTCTCTTACCCATCCAAATTTTACCATTACAGTAACATCTTGGGTCGTAAAAGTCTCATTTTTTGATAATGCAAAACGAAAATATCCCCTTGAATCATATCGGTCTTTACAGGGAACACAGATCAATTCTTTAGCATGTTTCATGAGACTATAGTTTCTGATAAAAACCCATTCCCAATATGGGATGATCCTGTTATATTGATACCTATTCTCAAGCTTTTGGCGAAAAGGCTTGAGCTGCTCATATAAAGCTGGAAAATCTCTTTCGAGAATATCTTCTGATCGTATTACTCCAGGTTTAACCAAAAAATACTCTGTAACATACTCAGGAAAGTATCTCCTGAGAGCTTTTGCTTTAATAACAGGGATAACCAATCGTAATTCTTTTTTATTGAGTTTATTCTTGATTTTTAAGCGAAATGCTTTATCTAAACCACTAACCATACCATTACCAATCTCTACCACGTCACCGATCCTGATAAATCGTTTATTTGGAATATTTGCTTTCCTAATATCATGAGATAGATATTTTGAAAGTGAAGCTGTTTGTGGGGCTTGAAAATAAGTTTTTTTTCCTAATTTACGTTTTACAAAAGCTTTTTTTGAATAACCTAATGATATAAGGTCATTTGCAGAATAGAGAGACGATAGTTGTAAGTTTTGACCTTCAATATTGAATATGGGGGAAAATTGGCAGATTTTCTCAAAATTCTTTATTTCTTCTTCGATTTTAAGAGGAATAAACCTCCAAAGTTTTGAATTGTATGGTTGATGAGTCAGAAAGAACTCTAAATCACCTTCTCTTGATGAATTATAGCTCCATGATGGTGTTTGCAGGAGAAAAAGTATCCGATCAATGATATTTTGATTTAGACTCCCTTTGTGCCAATAATTAACAACTCTTACTGGTCGTTTATTATTATTATTGGCTTTTTTTGAATTAAATTTCTTTTGATATTTGAAAATTATGAGATTTAAATTAGCTTGTGAAAATATCCTCGTCTCGTGAAAATTTACTATCAGCTCAAAAAAGCCATTTTCAAGTAAGAATCGCCTTAATGGTTCCGCATGAAGAGTCTGCATCCAAAAAAGGGGAGTTATGAAAATTAATTCTCCCCCAGGCTTTAGATGATCAACGCTTTTAAAAATGAAAGGTTGAAGGATGTCTGTCAATCCATTCATCCGTTTATGCCAAAAAGTTGAGGCAAAAAAATAGCCACGTTGTTCCTCATTGAGATTTTTCCAACGAACATACGGAGGGTTTCCAATTACAAGATCATATTTTTTTTCTATAGGAAAATCAAAAAAATTACCAATTTGAACAGGAATAGGCGACTCAAAAGTGAGAGATGCATCAATTTCTATACCAGTGAGATTACTATAGCCTTTTGAAATAAGCTCTTTTAAAAATGCTCCTTTCCCTGCACATGGTTCGAGAATTTCAAGTTCTTTTGATTTCTTAGTTATCAAATTAACCATAAATTGTGTGATACAAGTAGGAGTAAAATATTGGCCCAAAGATTTGGTTTCCAGCACAAAACTTCCTCGAAATGGCAAAATCCATGATCCATTTGCATTTTACTTAGAGGCATTCCTCAATTATAGTTATTTCAGTCTTTTCCCTTTTAAATATGCACTATTTTGATAGATATTTTACCTTAGTTATCAAATCACGTATCTCAATTAAATCTGAATTCTCAGGAACCAATTTCTTTTTTGCTCCTTCTTCTAGGGGAACAGCATCAATGTTTTCTCCATTTAATCTAACCATTAAACCATAATGACCCTTTGAGGCTAGTTTTGCTGCATAAACACCAAGACGTAGTCCTAATAGGCGATCAAACGAATTTGGTGATCCTGCTCGCATAGTGTGTCCAAGAACAACATCACGGATTTCAAATTCAGCCCCATGGTCTTGAAAATAATCTTTCAGATCAGCTCTGAGATTTAATTCTTTGACAATAATCTTGGACATATTTAATTTTGCGAGGAGAGGATTACCATAATCATCTTTTGGTAATTCTGCTATAGTCTCTTCTGATATTGTTTGAAAATCTCGTTGTAATGATTCCCTCGTTGGGACTGCTCCTTCACTACAAGCTATTATATGATATCTCTTGCCACTCTTAACCCTTTTTTTCAATACTGCTACAATCTCTTTTTCCAAATCAAAGGGTTTTTCTGGGATTAAAATAATGGCTGCACCCGTTGCTATACCACTAACCAGTGTTAACCAACCAGCGTCTCGTCCCATGACTTGAACGACAAATGTTCGTTGATGAGATCTTGCAGTAGTTATTAAATTGTCCATAGTATTTGATGCAAGCTGGATTGCAGACCAGAATCCAAAGGTATAATCAGTATTGGAAAGGTCATTATCTATGGTTTTTGGAACGCCTATAACCTTAGCTTCTGCATATTTATGCATTGCAGCTGCAACACCTAAAGTATCATCTCCTCCAATCGCGATTAGTACATCGATACCCAGTGAT
>JBHLKC010000182.1:0-6789 GCA_048887065.1 Candidatus Hodarchaeota archaeon | reverse complement strand
AATTCTCTTAATTTAGATTGGGATGGTGAGTTCTATTTTGTGCTTTGGATAAATGGTTTATTGTTTCCCTGAATTTTTTGCCATTTTATGCGTTCTGAACGCAATTTGAAGAGGTCTACATCCTTATAGATAATATTTTCCTCTTTTTTTGGTATAGTTCGTTCAATATGCTCCCTCTCAGGAGTGTATATTAGGGAATCACCGTATTCTGCAATGTTTGCAAAAAAACAGTAAGCATAAATTGATCTACGAGCATCAAAGTGTGCTGCTTTGAAGTCAGCTGTGACAGGAGTGAAAGCTGGATTGAAGATTAAGTCTACTGGCGGTTCAAAGTTTTTCAATTCTACTCTTAAATCCATATCCAAAAAGTCTCGACAAATGACAATTGCAATCCTTCCAAATTCTGTGTTGCAGATAATGGTTTTTCTCGGGATAACTCCTATATCTATTCCCTCTTTGAATCGTTTTCCTTCATAATGTATGTTAGCTGGGATATGTTTTTCTTGTTCCCAAAGGATTCCATTAGAATTTATGACTAGACTAATGTTTCTTTTTGTATTTTGATCATGATAAGAGCCTGGAATTATGTGCATATCGTATGCTTTAGCAAGAGTTGATATGTCTTCTAGTAGTTGACTGTAATTGAGGTCGATAGTCAGTTCTGGGAAGAGTAGGATATTGACCCCTTTTGAGAAAGCGATTTCTATCATGTTTTTGACCTTTGATCGCACGATTTCAATCTTATCCTTTTGAATACCAAAAAAACCTGGAGCCTTTTCTTCGTATAAATCGCTTAGTATGTCTCCTGTTTTTGATAGGCCTATTTGAGCGATACCAACTCTATACTCCCTTCTCTGAATCGTGGGGAACTCTTTGAGTAGGTCTCTATAGACTAGTTCATATTTCTTTTTTAGCGCCTTTTCCTCCGCCAATCTTCTTACTTCTTCTGTGAGCTGTTGAATTTCACGATAATCAGGTGAAAAGCTGGTTTCAATAGGACTAGTGGGAGTAACTATACCTATGGTGCTTTTAGAGATGGAAGGTTCTTTAATAGTGTTTAAGGCCGAAACCAGTATTTTCTCTTCTTTTTGAACCATATCTAGAAGTTCTAAAACCTCTCTTTCTTTACTACTATAACCAGCCTTATTAAAAAGCTCTGTTGCGGACTTTAAATACCTAGATACGATTCCTAACAGCTTCTGTTTTTCATCAGGCTCTATTTCTTTGTCCGTTTGAATTAAGTGCCATGTTGCATCGAAATAAGTTGCTGTTGCCAAAGCCCAATCAGCTCCGCTTTCAAATCCTCCCTTCCGATATGAAGATGCAGCTTTTCTAAGTATCATCTTTATTTTTGGGTATAACTGGGCTTTATTCTGAATATCAGTTGTCTCGTCAAACTTACAACCGTACTCTAGTGCTTGGCAGAAAGCCGAGTTACCTGAGGCCAGTAACTTTAGTTTACTGTCAATAAAGAGTTTACTGGCTTTTGAAAACAGAGTTGCCGCTTCTCCGAATCTGTCGGGATCCTCATATTTTTCTGCGAGTTCCATGCTTTCCCAAGCTCTACAGAGATAGTACCCAGCTTCAAGTTCCCCTCGCTCCTGCTCAATTTCAAATGAATTGGAAACCTCTCTAAATTGGGAAGCTGCAGAGGCAAATTTTTCTGCAGCTGCAAGAAGCTTCCCCTGTTTTTCTAGAATTCTTGCTCTTTCAATGGCAGCTCTGGCAGAACAGTAGAGTATTCTTGCATTAGCAACTTTTTCAAGGTTCTCGATTCTGATTCTTTCCCTTTTATCTGAAGACTGCTTGGAAGCATTTTTCAGCGTTTTTATGGCAATTATGAAGTTTTTTCTGGTCGTTTTATATTTCTCTAAGGCTTCTTCATGTCTTTCTTTCTTACTGAGTCGTTCTGCTTCCTCTTGAAAAGCCCAAGCAATATAATAGGGAGCTTCATAATTGTAGTTTAGAAGTTCCTTAAGAATCTCATAACCCTTCTGATAGGTTTTTTTAGCTTTAAGATGATTTTCTTTTTTATGATAGGCTTTTGCTCTTTGGATTAAGCTCCATGCTTTTGTATACTCTATCTTCTCTTTGACTCTATCTTTAAGGGGTTTGTATTCGATATTTTTCAGTGACTCAGAGTGAGCTTCTCGGGCTCTTTCGTAATGTTCTGCGGAAACTATGTATTTGCCTAGTCGATCATCAATATGCGCGATGTATTCGTGAGCTGCAGCTGCAAAGAAATGATACCCTCTTTCATGGCATTCATTGATCACGTTTTGAAATGTTACCCTTGCATTCATCAGTGATTTGGTGTCCTCGGTCGTTATACCAAGTTCCTCGTAGAGGAGTCCTACCCGCATTTGAGCAACAATATTACCAGTACGAGACTCAATAGAGTGTTTGATATAATTTTTGGCAGCATTTACAGCAGCAGATAACATTCTATTTCTTTCTTCTTCGTTATCAGTGATATCTGCAAGGGTTTTGTAAGCTCTATAGAGAGAGGATAAGCCTGAAGCCTTAGACCATCCCCCTTCGTACTTTTCGGTAATATTTTCTGCCTGTTTCGCGTATTGAAACATCTTCTGAGCATATTCATTCCGTTCCTTCTTTGTGGCTGCAATAATGGCTAATTGTGAGTATGACCATGTCAATGTTTGATATATCAAAGCTGAAAATGGTAAAAAAGAAGAAATCTTTAAGCATTCTATCGCTTGTTCGATTGCTTTTTCAGCATAAGATTTCCTTTGGGCTGGGGTGAAAAAACTCCTCGAAGCAAAGTACCCATGAGTAAGTGCTGGGTAATAGCTCGAATAGAATGACCAGATACTATATAAACCTGAAAATACTTTCCCTAGCTCAACGATCTCATCAAGATCAGCTAGTACTCTCTTCAGGAGGTAATTAAATCTACCCGAACCTGAGACAGACCAGTTAAAGATAAATAACAACTCAATTATCAGAGCTTTATCCTTTGACTTCCTAGCGAAAGTCAAAGCCTTTTCTAAAAACTCTATCCCTTTGTCAACATATTTCCTCTGATCCCTTTCAGCTTCAGAAAACTGATTTCCAAGGACAAAATGTATAGCACCATGGCCATAGTAGAACATTCCAAGAAGTCTAGAGTCTTCGCAGTCTGAAATAATCCTTAAAGTTTCATTAGATCTTAAAAGAAGACTCTTAGTTTTTTTTCTCCAGATTTCATCCCTTTTAAAAGGTGTAATAAACCATTCAAGAAACATAAGCCACCCTTCAGCAAAAAATGATTCAACAAAAAACTGGACATTTCCGATCTCCTTTGAAAGCTTCCAAGCTTTTGCTGCAATGTCTCTACCTTCGTGAGAAAACTGCTTAATCTCTTCTTGGGTGCTACAATAAGTTACTCTGTATAAAGAGGCCATCCCTATTCGACTCATAATTCTTACAATACTGTCCTGATCCTCCTCCTTGGAATAGAGATCACTAGATTCCATAAAAAGTTCACAAGATTTACTAAACGCCTCTTTTGCCTCCATAATCGAATTTTTAATAAATCCGCTGATGTATAATGCTTCAGCTTCACATTCTAATTTTTCAGGGTTATTTCCAGTCTGCTTAAAGAGATCTGCGGCTTGTTTGTAAGCACTGATTGCCTCTTTGGTTTTTATTAGATATTCCTCTACGTTTTTCATTGTCCGAGCTGCCTGCGCATAAGCATATCCCTGCTTCTTGTAAGTCACAGCAGCTTTTTTCATCATTTTTTTATTTAAATAAGACTGTAACGCTTGTTCGTACAGTTTTACAGCTTTCACCCAGTTATAATCCTTCTCTTCATCCCCCGCTAGTTTTAACAAAATTTGTTCTCTTTCATTTTTGATATTTTGCGTTATTTTCACCCTTCTAGTTAATTTTTAAGAGAACTTACAGATAATTAAGTCATCTCCCGTTATCAGCTATAAATATTCTTCTTCTTGTGTGCTTGAATATGTTTCAGACCACTATTAATCTAAATGCCAGTGAATTGTCATGCTCTGTTTTATTTTGATTGTAATTTTGATACTCTTTGTTTTTAATAAAACATTTTATGCCATCATTTCATTAAATTATGTTGGTAGATACTCCTACTCCTAAGAAAATTTTATCAACTTTTTCCCATAACTGCGGGTTCTGCCTGAAGAAAATATTTCCTATTCTTTTTCATTCTTTTCAATTTTAGAATGGACCATTTCCGAGATTTTCAGTTTTTCAAAGAAATCAGTTTCAGATAATGAATTAGAGAATTTTAACTCTGATCATAATTAGATGTGACTATTTAGGAAGTTCTAAAGATACAATCCCGCTTTTTTAATTCGTCTATACTGCATCCGATAAACTCCCTCTGTTCAGTTATAGAAGCCCATCTATTTCTTAAAGGGAATGAAATCTTCCAGAATAGTCAATACCTCCCCTCGTTCAGGTTCATCGAACTCCGAATTAACGAGGTCTAGAACATCTTGAACAGTGATCTTTTCACTAGAGTATGACAATCTCAAATCGTTGAAATCGGCATCAAGGATAAGTAACTTGTCTTCACCTTCAGTGTTGTCCCAAGTAGGCCAATGTGGTAAGTCACTATTATTAGGATTCCCAGTTCCTGCAAAATTAGCAAGATAGCTCATACACAAGGCTTTCAATTTTTCACGACCGATCTTGTTATCCTCTGTGTGAGTCTTTCCTATCAAAATGGCAAAATCTGATCCACTTGTTCCCAAGAAGAAGGGTATATCAGCGCCATGGTGCGCCCCTAGCTCCTGTCCTTTGTTTTTTGGTAGAACACTAACCCCTTTATCATCAGGGCTTCCCCAATCAAACCTGTATGCATAAACAGACACTTTGCTGTTTGAGGTCATTTCGCTAGCTGGTTGATCAACACCGTTTGCACGCCATAACATGGAATGATAATGCCAAATCTTGGAGCTCAAAGTATGATCTTTGATGAAATGACCAAAGAGGTTCATTTCATCTTTTGTACAGCCAATTATTACTGGTACCTTGTTTGCCCATTCCCCAGATGAAAAAACCTTATACCCCTCTGCAGGTATAACTGTCCCATCAGCAATAATAGAACGCCATTGGGCCATTCCCAAAACAATAGTGGGAATATTCTTTGTAATCGTGAAGGCTGATTTAGAACGTAGATATGTATTAATCTCATTATCTTGCATTTCGCTGATGTACTTTACAGCCTCTTCTTCATTGGCAACTGTTCGATCTTTGATAAGCAAGGCAACCAAAAGTCGTTCACTTTGAGCTTTTGCTTCCTCGATAGTACATATTGATGTCAGACCACTTTCAACAACAGCTCGATGGAAAAGTCCCTTTGCAGAGGGAGAAATCAAGAGTGAAAGTACATTGAACGCCCCTCCAGACTCACCTGCAATTGTGACATTGTTTGGGTTACCCCCAAAAGCTTTGATGTTATTCCTAATCCATTGTAAGGATTTAATAAGGTCTAGGGTTCCATAATTCCCACTCTGGTCTTCTGGGGAACCAGAACTAGTCACAGCAGGATGCTTGAACCAGCCCATTGCACCGAGTCGATAATTGACAGAGATGTATACCAAGTTTGATAGTTCAGCTAAAGCATTACCAAAATAGCTTGACGTGTTTGATGATCCAATGGAATTACCCCCACCATGAATATACAAGTACACTGGTAGTTCAGTTTCCGAGCTCTTAGGACGCCATATATTGAGGTAAAGACAGTCTTCTGAACCTGTTGGACCCATGATAAGCATAACTTGTGCTGCAGAATTACCGAATTTCGTTGTTTTGCGAGTTCCCAGCCAAGGAATAGGATCAAGTGGTGCTTTCCATCTTAAATCTCCTACTGGAGGAGTACCATAAGGAATTCCTTTCCAACACCAGGTGTTTTTGTCTGAAAACCCGAGAACAACTCCATACTTTGTCTGGATAGTTGCTTCATTACTCCAATTGCCCAGCTCATATGTATTGTCAGAAGGTTTTGGTGCGAAATGACGTCTTAGCGGTTGAGAAATAGTTCTCTCCAGATAATTCTTTAATCTGAATAATGGCGAAAGGAGTGAAGCATACTTCATTATTTGAGGCACAATTACTCACCAAGGAATCACTAAACTATTAGGTTTAATCTCTGAAATAGTTCTGCTTGATTATGGTTTATTTATTTTCTTCTTATATCGCATTTTTTTCGGAACTCGTCGTTGGATAATAGAATAAACGTTCCGAACAAATGTTAAAATGAATATCAAACTTCAGTTTTACAAAAAGAAGACACTTTTTTCATCTTAAAAAATTGTGCAATTATTGAATTAAAAATTCTGCTGAATTTTGCGAGTAAAAAGAAAACTCAAAGAACTTAAAATACTATGGTTTATGCAATTCGACTAAATTTCTCAAATATGCCCGAAGAGAAAATTGTTGAAGGAATGAAGAGATTATCAAAGTTATTAAGGGAAGAATTAATTATAAAATTAACATAATTGGGGTATATTAATCTAACTAGAGCATCTATGGTAGAAGTCAGATTGGCTTGTCAATTAGAACATTAGGAGGCAAAAGAAGTATGTTTTCATTTTTTTCCAAAATACTCTTATGCTAGAAACAATAGTATGTTTAATTAATTCGATAGGCATGACCGAACTATCGTTGAACGGTTTTAAAATCATAATATCAGGGCGATGAGAACGCAAAACACAAAAGAGGAACCAGGAGAAGTTTTGTTGGAAAGAGCGAGGGATGAAGAGAAGGATTACAACTGGATAGAAGCTGCAAATAAGTATGAACTAG
>JBHLKC010000181.1:0-6808 GCA_048887065.1 Candidatus Hodarchaeota archaeon | reverse complement strand
TTTGAATGAAGAAATCAGTTGTTCTAAAAATTCGACATCAGGATCTTGTTTCCGAATTTTAAGACCATATCTAATATTGTAGTTAACAGTTCCTTTAAATAAAACTGGAAATTGGTGGATAAAAATAAGTTCCTTTCTGACTTGCTGAAATTCACTATCATTGGAGAGAGGAAGAACCTGCTTATTTTGGTAAAAATAATTTCCTGAAATTTGTTTCGGATTTATTAAAAGAGCTAGAGTTCGTAATAGAGTAGTTTTACCAGCTCCAGAAGGTCCTATTATCCCAAAAATTTCTTTTTCATAAATCGTAAGATCAACCTCATGAACGATCGTGATGGAGGATCCATTGATTTCATTACTCATGATATTTAACTTATCTAATGTTATTAATGGGGTATCCATCTAATCAGCCTTCAAAAGAACTTGTTGGGAGTGCTGCAAATAGGTGAAAATTATGTTCATTATAAAAGCAGTTGTGAGTAAAATAATTCCCAACGCCATTGCATAAGCCCATCTTCCTGATGCAATCTCCTTCCCAATTGATGTTGTTAATGTTCTTGTCTTCCAACGAATATTTCCTCCCACTATCTGTATAGCACCAATTTCTGAAATTGCTGCACCAAACGCTGCGATGAAAGCAGCACTGATTTCTGTTTTTACTTCTCGAAGTTGAGCAAACAATACCTGTCTCGGTGTTGCACCTAAAGTAATAGCAGTTTCTCTGATATTTGGGTCTAAATTTGATACAGCGCTTGAGGATAGACCAGTAATAATGGGTACAGCAAGAAGTAATTGAGCTAGCATCATTGCTGTCTCAGTGAGTAAGATTTCAATCTGACCAAATGGTCCAGATGTCGAGAATAAAAGAAAAATTAATAATCCCATTACTACTGGAGGAAAAGACATTCCTGTATTGACTAGTGTCAATATTAAACGTTTTCCTGGAAACGAGCGAGAGCCAAGGATGATTCCTAGAGGAATTCCAACTGTACTAGCTAAAGTCACAGCTGTAAGTGAAACACGTAGAGAAAGAAATGTAATGTGTAATACTTCAGGATCTAATGTTATAATTAAAAATAAAGACTGAACTAATGCTTCAATTAGCTCATTTGCCATTTTATCTCTTACTCCAAAAATTCTTTGTTGAAATCTTTTAATATTGATCTATAAAATATGATCTAACGGTTCTTTTTGTTATATCTGTAGGTTATAATGCTAGAATTATCGAGATTCCAAAAATCAAGTTCTTCAGCAGATAATTCTTCGACATGATTAATGAAATCTGCAAAAAAAGCTTGATTTCCTTTAATTGTATAGTTATTAATCATTGACTGTCCTTTGGTCGAAATCAACCATTGAACATATTTTTTTGCCATTTCAAAGTTGATTTTAATAAATTCAAATTTATCTGGATTTACAAGGATAGCCCCATACGGATTATGCCATAAATCAGATCCTTGTGCTAAGAGGTCCAGATCTAGACTTTCTTCATTGAATAACCATGTACCACGATCTGTCAATGTGTAAGCTTGAGCAATGGAAGCAGTGGATAATGTACTCCCCATTCCAGATCCTGTTTCTAAATACCAAGGATTATTTTCAGCCCATGCAATACTATCCGATTGAATATTAATATTAACTAAAGTCCATAATTCCAGTTCCTTGACATGTGTACCCGAGTTATCGCCTCTACTTACAAATCCTATTGACTGTCGTGCATTATAGAGGCGTATGAAAATCTCCGTGCTGTTTGTCAACCCTTTTATATTTGCTGGATCTTCCGAAGGTCCAACTATGATGAAATCATTGTACATTAAGTCGACACGATGAACCCCATACCCTTCAGCAACAAATTGATCTTCCAAGGCCCTTGCATGCACTATGATAACATCAGCAAGCCCACTCTTACCATGTTCTATTGCAGCCCCTGTTCCTACTGGAACAATATCAACTTTTACACCTGTGTCCTTTGTCATTTCAGGATGTAGATAATCCAACAAACCAGAATTATCGGTAGAAGTAGTGGTAGCTAATGTGATCGTTGAGCTCGATGCTGGAATCAAGAAACTAATAATTGAAATGAATGCTAAACCCCCAATAACCATGATAGCTATTATCAATCCAATTGATTTCCATTGAATCTCCATAAATTTCCGAATCTCCTTGCATTAAGGGATTTAATGTAATGGTTTTAGAGAATTCGTGATAGTTTTTTGAAACTCTATTCAACAGGTTTCCTAGTGGCATTAAGACCAGTAATGTGAGACAACACCTTTTTCGAGAAATGCTAACAAAATATTCTTTTGATTCTTGGATAAATATTCTTTCCTATAAAAATTAAAAAGAATTGATTCTTGGAGGTTCTTGAAACACTTTTAGAAATAACCTTGAAAATAATGAAGTACACTATTATATAAATCAGTTTTAATGAAGTCAAAATTTGGTGAGAAGGCTGTCTTATACTCAATCTCCTGCTTTAACAGATGAAGAAATAGAAATTTTCCTAAAAGAAACCAAAATTGCACGAATTTGTACTTTTAATGATAATGGCACAATTCATGCTGTTCCAGTTTGGTTTAAATATGAAAATGGGCAATTTACTATTGCTGCTCCTGAAAAAAGTCGCAAAATACGGAATATTTTGAGAAATGATAATGTAACGTTATTAATTGATGTCGCAGGCCCACCTACAAGAGGAGTAATAGTCTATGGCAAGGGTGAAGTGGATTTTGCTGAATGGGATCTAGAGGCCGTCTCTTTACTTGAGAAATATTTTTCTAAGGAAGATGCTGAAAAAACACTTGAAGGTGTGAGTAAACTAGCGAAATGGGTAAAAATCTCAATTAAACCTAATAATATGGCTTCCTTTGATTATGCGAAAGATGACAAATATTGGAGCGTAGTAAGTTATGCTCCTGGAGAGAGACAATCGTAATAAGCTCTTAGATATTCTTATTCTATTCTTTGAAGACTTTTTCAATTTCTTTTCTTGGAACATCAAAGACAACATTATGCGGAGGTAAAGGTTCTTCCCGGAAAAATTCAGGCAAACGATCGTCTATTGCAGTAAATCCTGCTCTTTTATTGAAATCACGCTCTAACCTCAAAATTTCCATACCATACTGTTCATAATCTATTTCTTCTAATCCAAGCATACCTTTCGCAGTTTCTAGCATCCCCTCCATTGATGAAGGGATGTCTAATAATGCATAAGCTGTAAATAGGCAATACCCTATCGAATCGATAAACGCTGTAAAGTATTGGTAAAACCGAGAAAGCTCTCCTTTCTTGGTATCCATTGGATCGACAGGATTAACTCCTTCTACTTCAGAAAAGATGGTATAACCAGCAGTATGATCACCTCCCATTGGACTGCACGCGTAAGTTATGCCAATGCCTTTCAGGGGTCTAGGATCAAATGCAGGCAATGCTTGTCCTTTGGAATGTCCAACATGGGTTATTCCATACGCTTGACCAAACCTAAAAGCTCCCAATCCTATTAATCGGCCTACTGGGTCATCAGTACCTACTTTTTTCAAGAATTCAATAGCTTCATTGCCCTTTCCAAATTCAACTAGCCCAGCTTCCATCGCGACAGCGATTGTATTTCCAGTTTCTATGGTATCTAATCCTAAATCATTGCAAATACGGTTCAGTTCAGCAAGGTGATATAACGAATCGATTCCACAGAGGGATCCAAGAGCCATTGCAGTCTCATATTCTAAAGTTGAAACCTGTATCTGTCCTGCTTTTTCATGATCAAGAGGATAAGGCACTTTGTTTGCACACCCTATAATGCATCCAGGATTACATGCCCAACCAGTCCGTGCTTCAGAATCTGGAAATTTCTCTTTCGTTTTTTTAACAAGCTCATAGATTGCTTCTCCTGAAATTTTTTCTGCTCCTTCAAATTGACCCTGTGACCAGTTACGAGTTGGAAGCCCACCAGTCTCGTTCATTGGATTCATTAATCCTTCAGTTCCATAATCACGAAGAGCTTCTCGAGCCTCGTGTTTCTTCAGTCCTTTTACAAGTTTTTTCCGTCCAATTTCAAATAAATCTTTATTATTAGGTTGTACTCGTTTGCATCGAGTATCATCAGCGATTATAGCAATAACTCCTTTCGATCCAAGAACTGCTCCTAATCCACCACGGCCAGCATACCTACCAGGATCCGAATTATCAGGATTATTACTAAAAATCCCTGCAGAGAACATAAGTTTTTGACCAGCGATTCCACATCCGAAAATGCCTGGTTTATTCGGATATTTCTCCCATAATTTAGATATTAGTTCATAAAGCCCGATTCCTGCATATTCATTCGCCTTTATTATATCGCATTTACCTTTCGTAAGGTAAATATTATACCAATCTTTTGTTTGAGGTTTACCTTCAATAACTAATGCACGAATACCTAGTTTAGCCAATTTTTGTGGGCTTAAACCTCCAGCATTCGCTTCTTTAATAGTTCCTGTCAAAGGAGACTTGGCACCTACAGAGAATCTTCCTGAACTCGGAGTATTTGTTCCAGTAACAAATCCAGGTGCTGCAACAAACTTATTTTTTGCTTCTAACGGATTACAGGTTGGATCTACCTCTTCAGCGATGATGGTTGAAGTAAGTCCTCGTCCTCCAAGATGATTGTACTTCTTAGGTAAATTCTTCCATTTATGGCTTAAATCAGTCATATTTATTCGTAGAATCTTCTTCAAAACTTATCAGCTCCAGAAATTAAATTACAAAAATGAAATTAATTTTGCTCTAAAAGGATTCAGTAATTAAAAATATGGATTATCAATAATTTCTGTTAGCTAATCATTGAAATCAAAATTAACAATAATACAAGAATCTTCTTTAGGAAATCAAAACGATTCATTTTTTTGTTGTTTAAATACCTTTTTTTGACTTAATCTCATAAGTCTTAAGTAAACCTGCTGGGCCAGAAAGCATCATGCTTCCTAAAGGGTGACTCCAAATTATTGAATCAGCGAATCTTGATTCTTTCATTAAATTTCGATTAGGACCAAGAACAATAATATTATTGGCTGCTTTAGGCGAAATCTCTCGAATTCGTTTGTAAAAACCATGACCACCCTGCTTTAGTACAAAGTCATGAGAAAGTTGGTTTGAAAATAATTTCTCAAGAAATTCATCTATACTAGATGTTGATAAACCTCCAGTATGGTGCTCCCAGATAGCTAGAATTTCCCATTTAGAATTTAATATCATTACTAAAGTATGTCCATTCCCAATATTAATGACCGTTTTCAGTCCATCTGGAACTTTAGGATCTAACATTGTACCTAAAACAACCGCTGGAGACGAATCCATTAAAAATATTTCCGCCTGGGGGAAGAACTTTCGTGCAAGATCAGCATTTGCCTTGAAACGCCATGCAAAATCTGGAATTTTACGATGTTCAAACATTAATGATGTTAAAACTGGAGAAGGGTCAAGAAACCTTTGATAACATTCTCTCATACGAAATTCACGAACAGAACCCCCATTAGGGCCTGGATATCCATGTTCCTGACACGCGAGTAATAATACGTCGCACTCCTTGAAAATATCAATATCAAACCCATTGAAGACCTTTTCATACCATTGAAAGTCAACATCATATGTTTGAAGATGGATTTGAGTAGAATCAGTTTTTAAAGGATAATAATCTAGGATTTTGACTCCTTTACTTTTAACTTGGTTTAAATTATATCGTAGCGAACGAGCAGCACCAGGTGTCATAATAACTTCTCGATTTGGCATTTGAGCAATTTTATAAAGAGGTATATGCCACGGTTCACCTCCCATGATAGTTCCATCGATAAGAATATCATAATTTGTTGCTTTATGACGATCTAACAGTCGTTTAAGTAATTGAGCTCGAGATGGACGAATGATTTGAATACAATTCTCTAACTTACGCTGTGGTTCGTAATAAAAAATATCTTCAGTTCCTTTTCCTATATCTATGGCAAGAATATTCTTATTAAAGTCTAACATTTCATTAATTACGCCTATTCTAATTTTAATTGATGTTCTAATTGTTAATTTATAAATTAGACGGGGAATAAAAGGTGCATTGAAGAAACTCTGATTTTTGCTAGACGATATTTAAAAATTGATAATTAAATATCCGTATTTATTGTTAAAAAAAATGATGGTGGAGAAAATCACGACCCAAAGCCCTAATCATCATAAGTGTTGTTGTAGAAGAAATAGACAATCTTTAAAGGGAAATATTATTTTTATACTTCTGTTATCATGCCTTATAACTTTTCAATCATTCATAAATTCACCTGAAATACGTGCCCAAGAACAACAGATTGTTCTAGATGGTATTATTTCAAATGGGGAGTACGCATTCAATAGTACATTCGCTAATGGGGACTATACCCTCTATTGGGAAAACATTGAGAGCGAAATCTACATTGGGATTGTTGCGAAGACATCTGGTTGGGTTGCTCTTGGTATTGATCCCATATTAATGATGCAAGATGCAGATATGATATTTGGATGGATTAACAACACTGGCGATGTTATCATTATCGATGCCTTTTCAACTGGATTAACAGGCCCCCATCCTCCTGATATCGATCTTGGGGGAACTGATAATATTTTAGAATTCAATGGTACAGAAACCAATGAGGTAACAACAATCGAAATCAAGCGATTATTAAATACAGAAGATGAATATGATAAAGATATTCCTACCTCTGGAACCGTCAAAATTATTTGGGCTTTTGGTGCTTCTGATTCTTTTGGTGAGCAACACATCAAACGGGGATCAGCTCAATTAACTCTATTAGGA
>JBHLKC010000180.1:0-6832 GCA_048887065.1 Candidatus Hodarchaeota archaeon | reverse complement strand
TTATCATAAGAATAATAGCCTAAGATATATTCCCATTCATTGGTAATACCATCACCATCTGGATCAGTATCAGCAAACTGATCACGAGTATGAAAGTACATTTTTTCATAATTATGTGAATCCCACGTAATTGGCTGTTGTAAGGCAGTAAACCAGGTTGTAGCATGCGCGTAACTCATGATACTAGCGCTTTGTGCATAATCAGGAAATTCATCATACCAAGAGTCTTTTGGTTCTGTTTCTAGACCATAAGGACCAGGGTCAGGATGGCTAGCCCCGTAAAGATGTGAAATCTCATGACATAACTTGACACTTTGGAACCATGGGTGAGTAAAAGCACAAACTACTGCATTACCATAGCCCACTCCCCAGGCCTGCTGCTTACCTCCATTCCACCCATAAACATAGACAATAAGGATATCATAGTCGTTAACTGCATTTATAGGATCCCATTCTCCTGGAAAAGCTTGCATCGCTTGAAGCATGGCAGCATGAAGGTTATCCGTAGCTGTATAATTCGTACCTTTGATGGTATAACTTGTTCCTGCTTGGTTTTGCTCTAATTGAAATTTCTCAACAAATTCGACTGTTACATCAATTCCAAACGTTTCATCCAATTCAGATGACCATTCTTCAATATCTTCTATTATATCAGAATGATCATACCAATAAGGGGGGGGGAGGTATGGATCCCATAGCGTCCATTTAGGGTTTTCATCAATCATGACAGCAGCAGTAATTCTAGTTCTAGCAGTAGTGTGTTGACTCAAGGTTAAACCGCTGGGAAAGGGATTATCAGTCAGTATTCGTGCTAAAGACTCTAATTTTTGAATATAAGGATCGTAACGCTCTCCTGTAATTGATAGACTTTCTGAAAAACCTTTGTATCTCAACATATGGTTTATTATAATGGATTTTGCAACTGAAAAAGCAGCAGCCTCTACTCCTATTAATTCTTCAAAAGTTAACCCAAGTTTTGAAGAGGGGTAATATTGGCGAATATTTGAAGAATAGCAAGCGAGAAAATGGACTTTCGAATTTATATCTGCACGTTGTAGTACATTAGAGATTCCATACCAAGAGATCTCTAAATTATCATAAAACTGTAAGCCATATTTTGTACCATGTCCTATTATCACTAGTTCAGGAGTAGTTATTTCTTCAACTGTTCTTATGAAAGAATTTAGATTTGAAACAGTTTCTGTATTTAATGAGGAGCCCAATATTGATTCAAGCACTTCTGAAGTCTTCTGTATTGCTGCCTCTCTGGATGATCCAACTTTCAAAACACTAAATTCATCACTTATTGGTACTGCCGAGGTACCAGGCGGTATCGATATAATTAGCGGATAAATCCCTATTAAAATTAATACGAATGTTCTAAAGATGATTTTAGAGATTATTTGTTCCTTTTTATTTACGCAATTCATCAAATTCATTTATTTAAACCTCATTAGCTCTTTCTTTACTTTTAGCTGACATAATTATGTCAACATAATTATACTATCATTAAATAGTATATAAAGATTTTGTACTAATACTTTTATATATGCAAACAAAAACTTTCTCAAATGAAGATATCCTTTTAATCATAAATGATGTTATAACTTTCTCATCACGCATAAATAGTAAGAATTGATTTCAGTATTAACAGGATATCAAAATAATTTTTGTAAAGCTAAGCGAGTTAATTGTAATGAATAATCCATCTAATCGTAAAAACTCTTTAAAACAAGATTCTGATGCTCTTATCAGTAATAACGCTAAGAACCAAAAGAAACATATCCATGTGACCCTAAAACCAAGTCGTATTGAAAAATTTGAATTTATCAAGACGCATTTGGATATGAACTCGGATGTAGATGTTATTCGTAGTTGTATTGATCAGGTATATGAATTT
The DNA here is from genome assembly GCA_048887065.1 of Candidatus Hodarchaeota archaeon. Lineage (GTDB taxonomy): Archaea > Asgardarchaeota > Heimdallarchaeia > Hodarchaeales > Hodarchaeaceae > Hodarchaeum. The sequence goes on along the minus strand of JBHLKC010000180.1, from coordinate 4,932 downwards.
TTAACGAAAGGAGAGATCAAATTCCGACCTGAGTTACAGCAGGTTATTGAAAATATGTTAGAGAATGAATATCTAAAAAACAGGCACCTTGTCTTCAGTATTAATGATGTTATAAACGAGGCGTTACACCAATGGATTCGAGCAAAAATGAGTGAGATTAATCTACACGCCTTTCCTTTTCGGAAGGAGTTATCTGAGGAGGAACAACAGATAGCACTCGTGTTTGTTGAACAGCAAATTAATTTTGATCGTGGGATGTCAGTGAAAGATATCATGCATTTTCTTAAAGACCCAAATGAAACACGAGTATGGCGTATTCTAAAGAAATTCTTAAATCAGGGACTAATCCAAGTAACAACCATTGAATCCATTGAATATTTTTATGCTACACCTCCCTAAGATGGGTACAGGAGGATGAAAACGTATTATGAAATCAGCCAACAAGACCAAGATATTAATGGTTCATTCCTATAAAGGGGGAACCGGAAAAACGGCTATTGCGATTAATTTAGCTCGATTAATAGCTAGAAAAGAGGGTGGTAAGGTTTTATTAATTGAACAAGATACTGGAGGATCTACATTTACTAATGTCTTCAAGATTACTCCTCCTTCTGTGTGGAATGATTTTTACTTATCAAACGCTTCTCTTAAGGATCTAATAGTCCATTATAAGCATTTTGATATTATTTGTGCCGAAGGAAAGGAGATTGCTATCCCCGAGGGAGAATCTACCAGCAGTTTTTACTCCCGACATCTAGAGAGATTTCGATGGGAGAGTAAATGGCTCCAGAAAAATTACGAGTATATTATTCTTGATACAAGACCTGGCTACAGTGCTGATCTCATTAATAGTATTGTCGTGTCTAATGTGGCAATCCTTGTCTCTCGATTGGATTCGGATGAGGTAGTAAGTACGATCGATATGTATAATGAAATCTATGCTCATTTTAAAGGGAAGCAAATTATACTCGTTCAAAATCAAATTCCTGAACCGATACTTGATTCAGCTAGCACGGAACAAGATTTAGACGTGAAACAATCGGCTACTCTTTGGAATGACTTTATTAAAGATAAAGTTTTGATATCGATTCCATTGAAAAATGAAATTGCCTATCCATTATCTCAAAGTAAAATTCTCCCGCTTAACAATCTTCTTATGGACTATATCAATCAAATCATTGAGATTATCCAGCACAAAACCTAATTCTACATTGGTTACCGATTCGGAACCAGTCGCAGGAATGAACCAAAATACTTCCTCTATAATCCTTTTTACTTGTGAAAAGTTTGTAAAACAAACTGGTGAATATTCTCATTAAATCACACTTACCTGCAATACTCTTTAAGGTACAAATTCCATGATCCCTATATGGACACTCGGGACACAACTCGACAAAAGAATCAGATCAGAGATCTCATTATACAAAGTGAGACTTTATGGAAGAAAGGCCAACTAGAAAGGGCCGAAAGTCTTGCTCAAGAGGCTTTACAGTTAATAAAACAGGATCCCTTTAATATTTTCGGACACGGAGACGCTCTTCATATTCTAGGGTTAATTCATTATAAAAAAGAGGAATTTTCAACTGCAGAGGATTTTTTAAAACAAGCTCTTGATCTCTGGGAGAAAAGTGGTACTCAGAAAGACGTACTTATTACCTCATTCGATCTTGGATATGTCTACGCGAAGGAGGGAAAAAATCTTCTAGCTAAAGAATGTTTTCAGCGAGCTCTAGCATTAGCAGAGAGACTTAAAGACTCTGAGATGATGGCTGGTATTTTGATCAATCTAGGAGTCACTCATTGGCGACTTGGAGAGCTTTCTGAAGCTGAGATGCACTACCAGCGTAGTATCGCTATTTATAAGGAACTTGACGATAAAACCATGATTAAAGTTGTACAAAACAATCTAGCAGCAGTTAATCAGGCTCGTGGGAAATTGGATTCGATATGACACAGCCTGACTTCTGGAACCAATTGTTAAATTTACACTAGATCCATTATGAGAGAAATTTATAAAAAAAGGATCCATCACAATTCATCACAATTCATCACATTAAGTGAGAAAGGATTTCTAGGGTGAGTATGGGAATGATAAAGCCAAGACAAAGTAGGTTGTAGGTCTTGCTGTTCTGTCTGGGGAGACTGGTGGAGTTTTTCCTGAATCTGAGTCTCGATGTCCTCTCCTACGATGACCACCCTGTGGGGATCTGTCATCACCACTTGAAGCTTCACTAATCCCAGTTGTTCAAAAGGAGGTAAGATAATGTATAGGATAAAACTAGTCGTCAGAAATATATAGAATTTATATATCTTAACACTCATAATAGATAACTAAATTAGGTGATGGTTAGTAAATTGAGTTCAGAATATTTACTAAAAGTTATCATTGTGGGAGAACCTTTAGATTTAATTGCTCAAATGGTATATTTGCAGGAAGATCCAAAAATTCCCCCTCCATCACTGGAGGTAGATATCAATTCTTTTAAAATAAAATTGGGGCAATCAAGCATAAATCTTATGTTACATCGTGAAACTAGGCCTCATGTTATTTCTAAAGAACTTATTGATAAATATTACAACAGTTTTGACGAATTCATCAAAGATTATCGGGAATATTATGGTAGAGAATATGGTGGAAAAGTTGGATCTTGGGGGTTAGCTCTTGGAGGCGCGTGGTATAGAGGAGCATCTTCTTGTATTATTACATATGATAAGGGCAATCGAGACTCTTTTAATGCAATAAAAAAATGGTATCAAGTTGTCTGTACACATGTTTCTTCACAAGACATTCCAATTGCATTAGTTGGATTCAATACTAATTCTAAAGAAGTTACTAGCGAAGAAGGTCAAGAATTAGCAGATGAATTGGGTATGGATTATTTTGAAACAAAAACAACTGATAAAGAGAGAGTCATTAAGATCTATAAGAATCTAGCAAAGAAATTCCTGTCTATTTAGAATTATGAGAGCAAAAACAAAAGAAAATAATGGAATTTCTAATTTGTGAATTGGTCTATATATGCCTCACCCATCTTCGTTAGGATCGTACCAATTTTTTTACTCTCTATAACGGTCATTTCATAATATTTCATCCCTAGGGTTTGAGCTAATGCCTCCCCTTCTTCCTTAGATTTACGGATATCATTTCCATTATCTTTAAGGCCAAGAAGAACGAGCTGATCAGACGAAAAATCCTCAAATCTCTTCCCATTGTGCTTCTTAAACTCATTAAAATACTGAGTAATTTCGTTAAAACTCTTCTTTCGTCCTTTATTAAAAACTATGATAATTCCTCCTGCTCCATAGCAATAAACTGAACGTACAGTTTTAAATTTTAAGCCAGTCAAGAGTTCCCAAGTTTGAAATTTAATGGTATATCCACCAATGTTCATTTCTTTCATGGCAAACTCTGCTCCCACAGTCATTTGATAGTTTGAGCTGAAGTGTTTTCCTAGATGCTTTTCACGTATCTTCTGGGCCCCTTCTCCAATAATTATTAATCGAATTAAGATCGACTTCATGATTATCTGAATTACTAATGATTCAACTATTTAAGAATTGACCTGAGTTCAATTGTAGGTTTATTCCGTTTTTTTTGTTGTGTGAGTCGAAATAAATCTAGATGAATCGTCGGTATAAGGGTATATACCTGATTTGAATTGTCTAATGTATAATTACACTTGGATAAGTTGTACTAATCAGGAAATATAAGATCAATTCCCCTGAATTATGTCTGGTTTAAGGTGTCATGTCCCCAAATCAGGTATATCTTTGAAAGAAAAAAAAGGAGTAATTCTCTATGGCAAAAATAACGACTGAAAAATCTAAAAAAAAAGAAATCTTAATTAAAGGAGAAATAATTGGCGAACCTCTCCCTACCGCATCTGGTAGTACTGGATCCCCCCCTTGTGTTGTCTATGGAACCTAATTAAATCAGGAAAGTCATGGATTTAACTAGAAAAATAATATAAAGCATATCACCTCTCCTCACAATTAAACCGATCGTGAGGATTTTTCTATTGAAGGATATTACTATTGTATTAGAAAACAGGCCTGGCGCTCTTGCTGATTTAGGAGAAACCTTAGGAAAGGAAAATATTAATATAGAAGGCCTTTGCGGAGCTATATCCGAAGGAGAAGATTTAATCCATATTTTAGTAGAAGAGTCTGGAAAAGCCTACAATGTACTTGAACGAGCTGGTTTTAAGATAAAAGAACAACGAGAGGTTCTTGTATTAGAAATTAAAGATATTGTGAAGAAACCAGGTTCAGGAGGAAGGTTATTCCGTAAATTAGCTCGAGAAAATATAAATATTGATTTAATTTACCTAGCTGAAAATAATAGATTAGTTATTGGAGTAGATGACCTAAACAAGGCCAGAACCATCTTGTAAAGCCACCTGCTAATTTACTTCTATTTTTGAGCATCTCTCCAGTAAATTTTAAATACAACAAGAATCTATTGGAATTTCCAGGGGGAAGAGAAAGAGCATTTTTAGTTATTACATCATAATTCTACGATAATGTTAAACTGTGAAATTCGATTTATTAAGCCATCAAATTCATCAGCAAAACTCAAAATATCATTACACTCAAGATATTCTGCAACTGCTAATAAAGAACAGTCTTTAAAGCTTAATCCTTTACCTATAAGCTTTTGATACTTATCCCATGCTTTTTGAATTAGATCTAATGTCATTGGTAGAAATTTTCCTAAAATGGAGTCGTGAATGGGGAACCGATTGCGCACAAGTGCTGCAAGTGGAAGTGTGGTTACTATTATGCAAGTGATCTTGCGAAATAAAATAATTTATCCTTAAATTGGGGGATACTTTTTTGTACCTTGGAAATGACGACATTTAGTTCATCTACTTTCAAATCCCCTCGAAACTTCAGGATATCCTCCTTAGATATCTCCTCTTTTTGACATAA
>JBHLKC010000179.1:0-6918 GCA_048887065.1 Candidatus Hodarchaeota archaeon | reverse complement strand
TAGCTTCTAAAGTCATCGAAGGACTGTTTGAAAACATTCAGCAAACTTCTATTATCTGGATAACTACTGTATTTAATCAATCCTCCTTTTTTGTTATGGTATTTGCTTTAACCTTCATAATTCCTTGGATATTTGTTAAAATCGAAGAAAAATTGTTCCCTGAATGAGTTTCTACTTACTATCTTTATGTAAGACAACATTTTCTAATAGGCAACTTTTTCTAATATGTGATATAATAAAGCGGGAAGTTATCTCTTTTTACCTCCCTCATATTAAATGAATCCATTTCTTTCCGTGTATGTGGAGAAAAAGACAGAATTTAAAACTAGGTGGTTCAAGAGATTTTGATGGGGTTATTCAAAACGCACAACTTTATATAAACATTGGGTTTTAGTTTAAAATAATACAATCCTATTTTTGAGAAACAGATGAAAACCTTACTTAAGTAAAAAAATCGGAGAAAACGATTCCTATGGAAGATAAAAACTCTCCTCCTCCAGCTAGACAGAAAACAATAGAAGAAAAAGTATCAGATGACTCTATAGCTGACGAAATAGAAGAGTTTTATCATAAAGTAAAGGTCGATCTTGAACAGGCTTTATCTGGGAATAGTGATTATCTGAGTATTATCCAAGAAGCCTTTTCACAATCTATTAAAACAGAAAAAGATCACATTGAAGATTTCAGACGATTTGGTTTAATTCAAGCCGAGAAAAAAGAAGAAATCTACCTAATATCCTGTTTTAGAAATAGTGGTTACCCACTATTTGATTTTCCTCTATCAGATAAAGTAGATCATCAAGAATCCTTAGGCTTCATTTTAAGCGCCATTAAGAATTATGTGAAATTTAAGCTTGGAGAGATAATAGAGGTACTCGCTCTTGAATCCCAAACAATTCATTTCTTTATGGTTGAAAAAGCTTACATTATTTCAATTGTTACTTCTAAATATGTTTCTCGTGATAGAGTGGCAACTCTTGCAGTCCAAATTGCTCGACTCATTCGACAATATCCTGAAGAAAAACCTCAAACAAATCCAACCCTCCGTGCAGCTATTAATCGGTTAATAGAGGTCACAAAAGCAACATTCATACGTGAGCACCATACTTTGAAAATTATTTTAATTGGAGATGGTGCCGTTGGTAAAACGTCAATACGAAGGCAGTACTTGGGAGAAGGGTTTAAACAGGATTACCAAATGACAATTGGAGCAGATTTAGCCGCTAAAAAATCATCTATCATCTATACAGGTGGTAGACAGATTAAATTTGTAATTTGGGATCTTGCAGGACAGCCTCGCTTTAGTAATGTCCGGAAAGCCTATTATATGGCTGCAGTTGGAGCCTTAGTAGTATTTGACATGACACGAATGGAAAGCCTTCAGAATATTGTTTCATGGATGAATGAACTTTGGCGAAATAATGGAAGTGGCCCTGTTCCATTGATTGTCCTCGGTAATAAGAAAGATCTTTGTGAATTTGATTCCCATTGTATTTCGGAACAGAAAGTCATAGCTTTTGTTGAACGATTATCTCAGATTTCTCAAAGACACCGTGGATTCAATATTCATTTTCTCACTACTAGCGCAAAAACGGGTCATAATATTGAACAGGCGTTTGAATTACTTGGAGAAGCAATAATGGATTTTCTTACAACTACGAAAAAGCAAAAAAAATGAAAATTAACGGAATGTCATCGGAAATTACATCTGATAATCCTATAAATGGAGAAAAGATATTGATTAAAGCGAAGTACGATCGCTGACTCTTCCTTATTCCAAGAATTTTTTAAGAGGATCAAATATAGCTAAATTAAAATCCTATGTTAATATAACAAAATCACCTGTTATTTAAGTTAAAAGGCGTTAGAAATGGATAGAGACTTCATTCTAGCTAGAGAAGCACAGCTAGTATATTCGAATTCTGCAGCTTCAGGCTTTAATCCTGTAGGAGAATCATTAGCAAGATGGCAAGGAACGCTTACTTATACTACAAATCGTGGAAAAAACAGATTTGTTTTCGAGGTTTTTCTTCCTGAATATTTTCCTAATGTAGCTCCTGTAGTTACAGCCATAGGGCTGATGGATCACCCTAATATTGATGATGATAATTTCGTTCAATTACGAATTCTGGACAATTGGCGGGGAGAATTTCATCTCTATCAAGTGATTATTGCTCTAAAAAATCTTATGTCTAGAGTGCCTCCTACTCCTAAAGGAGAGACAGCTAAGTCTGTTCGAGATACAGTCTCGAAATTAGCCCCTGTGACACCTGATGTCGCAGGGAAACCAATATCTGCGGAAACAACAGTATTAAGAACGGAATTAAATTCATTAACTAAGCAACTTCAAGAAAAAGATGAGGAGTTAGCACGATTAAGAGCTCGACAGATCGTCCAAGTCCAACCGACTGAGGGTCTCAGTGGGAAGGATCTACCCCTTCAAGATGATCTCGAATCAGAACGGATCGCAGTTTCAGAATTATTAGCGTCACTAGAGGATCGTTATGCGGCGGGGGAAATTTCAATTTTTGAATATTCTCGGTTGTACAAGAAATATATAAAAGAACTTTATATCGTGCAAAAACAACATAATTATTTGGGATAAAATGACAATGATGACATTTCCTTCAACTTTATCAAAACGTTGGGAATTAGAAGGGCGTTTATACGCAAGCATTGGTACTCTTGATCTATTGTCTCGTACTTATGACCGAGGGGAAATAGATCCAAATATTTTTCATAAACAACATAAAAACCTACTTACAGATATTGTAGCAGTGCGTTCCGAGTTAGAGCAATATCACTTTGATTTAGAAGAGTTCATTCGACAAGAACAACTAGAAACATTGTTTCCCGCTGGTCTAGAAAAACTTCGTATAACGGAGGGTACAGACGATAATTTTCAAAATCGCATTGATTATACTCAGATAAAAAAATTACCAGCTATTGCAGCTGAATTCGTGGCCAATGCAATTGAACTACTGGATCTCCTTCATTTAGAAGCTATTGCTACTGTTGATAGAATACTACCGTATTTAGATGAACTTTATGCAATATTAATGAATTCCTCCGTCTTTGGTGAGAAACATTGGGTTACAGAAGATATTGACCAATGGATAGATTGGATGGATCGGCAGAAACCAGGCCAACTCTTGAAACAAGATGAATTAAAGAAATTAGAACTACAAGCTTCAAGATGGCTTTCTGATTTTCGCAGAGAACTAAAGAATCTATAGGATTCTCTGTTAATCAATTTTGGTTATAATCCTCTCCTCCTGAGTTGATCCTCTCCCTTCTAACCGTAAAGCAGTTGCAATATAGTCTTGTACTTGTGATTGTTGAATTCGTTTAATCAGAGGTGCATTTTGTTCAGTTAATTCAATCTGTTTATGTAGTTCTTCTTCAATTACTCATTCTTGACTTCAATTCTTACTCGATGGTTCTCAAGGTTTTTTTCTTGTGTAATTGTTTTAGCTTGATTCAATAAAGTCATGGCTTGCTGAACATTCCCCTGAATAAGTTCTAATTGACTTTAAATTAAAGCAACTTCAATTTCTAAAGCATTTATACGAGCGATTCTTAATGCAGAATATGAAAGGATGGGCAGACCTTTCAATAAAAGGTTTTAAATTGGTTTTATCTTGTCAAAAATTAGATAAAATATTTGTTTTGCCAGTTCTAATCAAGAGTTCTGTAATTTCTTCATTTACTTTAGCTAGTTCCAATTCAAATTGTTTGACTAACTCAAAATAATCCCGATTAGCTACTTTTCGTCTCCCTTCTTTTAATTCTTGTAGAGCTTTCTCCGTTGCTAATTTACGGATTCTTAGGTCGCGTAGGCGCTCATCAAGTACTCCTGTCACAAAATCAGGATCTTTTTCTTGAATTAAATTAGATTCAGGTTGTCTATTGGAGTCATTGTTCGTGTCAGTTTGAAAATTAAGAGCAGAAAGAATTTTCTCTTGATAGATTTCTGACGCCCAATCCCGAAAAGGTTCATGGATATAAAGCTCACTTGGACGTCCATAATAAGAAAGCTGAAGTCCATCAAAGATACGCATTAGTGTTTGATAATCACCATAAAGTTCATAATCATGCTCAATTGTAGTAATGGCAAGCTTATCACGTTTCAATATGCCTTCCTTTGTTTTTTGGACATCAATTAGATCCTCTGGTGGAAATTCATCATATATTATCATTCTCTGACCAATGAGTTTTGCCCTCTTCTTTCGAAATATGACTATTCGATCTGTTGTTATGACCAAATCAATTGAGCATTTTCGTATTCGGTTATTCTGTAAATCAATGTCAGGAAAAAATCCAATTGCAAGTTCTCCAGGTACAAAAACAAAAATATCGAAATAACGTCCAAGATTCTTAGCCATTTCATCGAATTCATCGCATTGTTTTGCCACCTGATCAATTAGTTCTTGAATTGGTAGGAGTTTATTAACAACAGTTTGATCGAAGCTTGTGATATGCTTTTGGAAAAGAGTAAGTTGCATCGTAAAGTTTCGATAATCGTCGATAGAAGGATCTATTCCCATTGCTTTTTGATAGAACCGTTTTAATTTAGCACAATATTCCTGAAACTCAGTTAAAATGAATGTTTCAATTTTTTTTGTCTCTAGAAAGATATGATCGATTTGATTTCCTGGGATCAAAAATTGCTTCCTAAATGATCTTAATCGTGATTCTAGATGCCCAGTCCGCTTTAATAGAATTACTGGTCGATATCCAACTTGCTTTAAGAATCGTTTCAATTCAAAAATATGCTCTAGTGTTTCTACTTTCAAATCTTTAGTAGGAGATCCATTGTCGATATTAGTTGACCCACAAGGGCATTTGAGATGAATGCCATTAATTTGTAAATGAGCAGCACATTGAGAACAGAAAATTGCACCACACTTTAAACACTTTCTTACTTCTACATCTCGAATCTTTGCGCCACAAAATGAGCAAAAAGAATTGGGCGCAGAAGAAGACATTTCGAGCACCAAGTGTTTTCCCTTGGTGAAAAATTTCAAGTTGAAGTTTATAAGTATAGGAAATTTGAGCATAATATGTTCTATTGAAACCCAAGGAAAAAGTGATTTAAGCATTAAACATTGAGGAAATCAATTTTCCTATTCATTTGTCTCATAATATTAGAAGTTTTCATTTTTAGATGCAGAATTTGATAGCGCTATTATTCTGAGAAAGGTTCTCAAGTATCGGATTGTAAAACATTATAAATTGATAAAACAAATTATTATTTGAGACTATTAAACAATAGATAGGATAGCCATTCTCATGGGATTGCGTCGGATTGAAGAAAAAATTACCCAAGAAGCTGAGATGAAGCGTAAAGGTGCAGAAATGGCACTAAAATCATTAGAAACCATGAGTCGAAAAGTTCGTGAGCTCCACAATGAACTCGAAAAGTTAGAAAAGCAGTATCACGCTGACTTAAAGAAGAATCCCGAATTAGCTCAACGGGTTATGAATTTACGAGAAGAACTTGGCCTACCTCGTGCTATAGGGATTTTTGACATTGGTAAGAAGTCATCATTTTTTCAAAGACTGAAAGGAAAAGATGAATATCAGAATTATTTAGCATTAAGGGTTCTTGAGATTGGAAAACAAATGCGACATAGAACAGGAGGTCTTCTCAGCGTCTCTGAATTAGTTCTGAAATTAAATGACGAAAGTCAAGGGATTACTGTCTCGATTACTGATATTACAGAAGTCCTCGAATTATTAAAAATAAATGGTTTGATTCATAGCATCCGACAGTTAGGAGGAATGAAAGTTATTGAATTTATTGATCCAAACCTAACTGAAGACCATCAAGTTATTCTGGAGCTAGCGACACGATCCCAAGGCCAAATAGGTCTGACTGAATTGATTCAAGAATCATCATGGACGATAGAGCGAGTGAACCAAGCGTTAACAACACTAATCCAAAAGAAAATTGCAATTAAAACTGAAACATTGGATGGAGTAGTCATATCTTTTCCTGGAATCTAATTTCGTTATATAACTCCCTAAATTTCTAGAGGATTCTTTATTAAAAGATATATAAAGTTATAATATCAATGTGATAGAGAATTCTGAATAAAAGAGGGCTGTGAGAGGGGTACTAATGGGAAGTCTTAATAAGATATAATATGAAGTACACATAAAGATTTTATATTAATTTAAATGATAATTATTTAATAAGACTATAGTGAGTTGATTTAAACCTTGAAAAGATTTAAAGGTTTTCTTACAGGAAAGAAACCTAGCTCGTCAACCGAGACTAAAGCTAAGCTGAAACGTACCATTAATCAGATGGAGGTAAAGATTAAAAACTATCAAAGACAAGCAGATGAACAATACGAGCTTGCTCGCACTTTATTAAAATCTGGAAATAAGATGGGCGCTCAACAAGCTCTAAAGCGCCGAGAACTTTACCTGACTCAGGTTTCTAATACGCATAATAAAATTGCTAACTTACAGAGAACAATTGACACTCTCGACATTTCAGCTGATAATGTAGCTCTAACAGAAACATTAGCTCAAGCCCAAGTGGCTATAGATGCGAATATCGCGTCAGCTTCTCCCGAAAAAACGGAAGAAGTGATGATGGGACTAGAAAGCTCAATAGAGATGGTTTCGGACATGGAGGAAGCATTGACTGATTCGTCTCTCACGGAAATCGGAATGGATGTTGAAGTTGATGATCGTATTTCCCAACAAATGGCTGAGCTAGAAGCGGAATTAGCATCTGGATCACTTCCAGACTCTGGTGTCACTACTACACCATCAGCTACTCCGACAGTAGCTGAGACAGACAAACGTAAAGAAGATAAAAAGAAAATTGAAGAAATGCGTCGTCAAATCGAGGAAGGATTGAGGTCTTAAGGATGGTCTTTGATAAATTCGGAAATTGGTTGA
>JBHLKC010000178.1:0-6936 GCA_048887065.1 Candidatus Hodarchaeota archaeon | reverse complement strand
GTTAAGCGACATTGATAATCCCTTTTTATAAAGTAACCCCAAAATTCTCCACTTATTGCCTGATGATACCAGAAAGAGGAGAAAATTCTTTCTAGGTTTAAAATATTAAAATTTTAATACTTGAATCATTCAATTTCATAAAAAAAGGATGAAGCTATGAAAGATGAAAAAGCATAGAATCAACCAATTGAATTTCTATAATGGTCGAACACATGCCATAGATAAAAAGCGATTAACGGAATTTGAGACAAAAGCTCTTTTATCACGGTTCTATTCGGGCCGAAAAATGGAAGTGGCAACTGTTGTTGAGGATATTGGTCCACTTGCAATATTTTATGCAAATATTCAACCATGGGCAAAAGAGATACCAGATATCGATAAAAAGAGTGCTCGAGTCTTTACCATATGGGGGGAAGATCGAGAAACAAAGGAAATTCTCACTCTATTACATGGATATTTCATTGTATTCCCATTCGAATATGGAAAGGAAACCATTGAGGATTACTATTCATTAATGGAAGCTGTACCTTATTACCCATATGCAGTCGTTTCCTCATTCCTTACGATATTTTCAGAACAAGAACAAATTACGAAATTATTAGATCGAGTAATTGAAGAAATCCAAAAGCAATGGAAAAAAATACGCCAAAATGTCATCGAAACATTAAAGAAAACTGAGCTATGGAAAAGATACGTCTTATCATTTGAAAAAATCATCCATTTCTCATTTATGTGTTCCTCTTTTGATCGTGAACTAATTGAAGCATTACGAAGAAAAAATTATCGAATGACGGGAATTTTACAGATGTTTGCCTCATCTACGCCTTCCTATGACCAAGCCATGGTTTCCTCGCATCTTAGGGAAGCCCAAAAAATGTTAAAACGAGCAGATCAAGAAGATTCATAAAATTTTTCTTCAATCAATGCTATAGTTCCAAAAAACTCTTGGTTTAGGATATTTATTATCTTACTTCCTTCTTCTTTATCATTTTTAATTCAGGAATTTGGCTTTAGTTCAAGAATTTGCTGAATTTGTTTTTCTAATAGTATATTAAACTTACTTGGTTCTTCCCAAAATAACATATGGTCAACATTTTCCATATACACTGCTTTGCAGTGTTTTTCAAATTCCTTTCCAGCTTCACCCATATTATAGTTCTGTTTAGCCAGAATACATCGTATAGGGGTCTTTATTTCAGTTATTATGTCCCTAAAATCCCATTTACAAAGTTCCTCCCAAGTACTCAATATAGCACGCGGGTCTAAATCTTGAATATCTGCTAAGAGGTTTGTGACTTCAGATGCCTCCATATTAGCAGGAATGAACGATTTGTAGAAATCAATCATTGAATCATTGAAATTTTCCCGAAAAGGTTTGAGAAATTGAGTTATCCATGTGTCATCCTTTTTAAGGAATCCTTCCCATGCAAAGGTATCTACCCCAATTAGCCCAGTTACTTGATCTGAAATAAGCTTCTCAACCTCCAACATGACTGGACCGCCCATAGACCATCCAATCAGGAATAATTTTTGAAAATCAAACTTATTCACCACTGCTTTGACATCCTGAGCAAAAGATTGCATGGTATAAACCTCTCTGTCCTTACTTGATTTACCATGTCCAGCTAAATCTATGAACACAAGTTTATATTTTGAAGAAAAGGATTTTTGTTGTTTCCACACCTTCATATTTCCTCCAAGCCCATGAATGAATATTAAACAGATGTCACCATGCCCTATTTCACTGTAACAAATCTTAACTCCATCATAAGATTTTATGGACTGCATTTTATTTTTCTCTAAAATTTCGGAATAATAATAGGAATGGGTATTGGCAGAATCCTTTTAAAAAACCTACTAGTTGTTAAATGACATGCTTATCGAACGAATTATGCCAAGAAAAGTTGAGATAGGAACTAATAACCAATGAAAGATACTCATTATCTGTGTACTAATTCTACTTTATGATACTTGGTTAAATATGTAAGAAAAAATATTGGGATTCTAATGAACTGATTTTATACAATATTTTAAATCACTTTCAGACAATTTAGATGAAATGAGATAATTATATGACGTCAAAAGATAGAAAGAAACATAGTAGTGAAATAGCCTTCAACGCACCTGTTGTTTGTGATGAAATAGCTGCTTCATGAAGATTGACAAGATTTCTTCCTTAACCAAAACTAATGTTCCTACTAGATTCCTCCAGAAATATCAGCAACGTTAATTTAACCATTATCCTTTTTTGTAGTTGTATATCCAACGACTTGTTTCGAAAAAAGACTATTATAACGCTAATTCGTGAAGACATAATTGATGAGATTTTATAAAATCCATAACATCGGAAATCCTGTTAATACTACTCCCTGAATGAGAGTCAGTACCTATTATAACTTTAACAGTAAATTCTTTGAGTAATTTTAACAATTTAGATGAAAAGTGGCAATAATAATCTTTCCCCTCTCTACTATTTCGACCTATTTGTTGCATTTGACGCTTTTCTGATTGATTAAGTTCCAGAAAGATATCCTCGTTTGCCAGTAATTCCGTGATTTGGCTTTCTTTGCCTAGAAAGTTCTGTTGTAGGTCATTATGTGCAAGTCCTATAGGGATAGTCAATTGATTACGAATGTTAATGATCTCAGTGATATCTCTTGAACCCACTTTTCCCCAATATTCGAATTCAGTGTTGATATATTCGAATAGAATGTAATCGAACTGATTTAATGTATTAAATGGTAATTTAATTGGATCAACACCAAAATATTTTGACACATCGATTTCTATACCAACTAATAGCTCGATCTCGCAAGAACTCTTAAGGTCATTTAGATGAAGTAAGTATTGCTCTAATCTATCACTAATTTGCTTAGACGCAGGTAATTTCTTAGAAAATCCGTGATCACAAATACCAATCTTAGATAATTGAAACTGTTTTGCTACTTTTACTATTTCTTCGGGGGAAAGAATACCATCTGAATAAGTTGAATGGATGTGTAGATTATGTCTTTTCAGTTTATTGCCTATCCTTATAGAATTAAAACATATGAAGGATGTCTACTTATAAATAATTATATCTTTAATCAAAAGGGAAGTTCTGTTGAAAAGAAAGTAGGCTTTAATATAGAGACATCTCAATTTATAAAAAAAGTCATAACTATTCGCTATTAAAAAATAGAAACGTGCTTTTTACACTCACCCGAGTATTAGTTGTATTATATTCAATAAAAACTTCGTTGGATTAGGTATGGATCAATCAGCTGTTCAAACTCTATTTCGTGAGGGTAAATACAAAGAAGCGCTTCAAAGAGCTAACGCACAACAATTTATGGATGAGGCAGAACGGATTAAAGCCCAATGCTACAAAGGTCTCATTCTATGTCTGAGAGGAGAGTTAAAGAGGGCTGAATCTCTAATTGACTGGCTTGACAAACAAAATCTCGTAAAACACAACCAAGGCAATCAGTTTATTGTTCTAGCTTTAAAAACAATCCTCAGGAGTTATCAGGGAAAGGAAAAAGAATTATATCAAATTTATACCAAAAGTATAGAATTATTAGAAAAACTAGAAAGAGAAATACGAACACAACTCATAGAATGGGAAGCATGGTTCCAATATGGGATGGGGATGTTTAATTTTCTAAATTTATATTTTGATAAACCAGTCCTCACTCATTTTAATGAAGCTCTCAGATTATTTGATCAACTTCCCGAAAAAGGAGGCAAAGAATGGATTTATCTATTCACAACCTTTTTTTATTCGGATAGTAGAAATCTAAAAGAAGCCGATGAATGTTATGAAAAATTAAAGGCCTATGCATCTAACAGAGTGAATCCCATCTCTAAAATCCTCGTGAAAATGGCCAAAGGGATTAAATGGGCATTTAAAGGGGATTTAAAGAAAGCTAATGAAATTTATGAACAAATTTTACCATTAATTGAAAAAGAAAACTTAAATGTTCCATTATACCTCATCTACCACGGATTTGGTGTTTTAGCATTTTTCAAAGGGGATATAGAAAGAGCAATGGAGAATTATATTAAAGCCATTCAAATAATGAATGATAAAGGATTTTTCATTCCCGTAACATGGCTAATGCTTGTACAATTATATACCATTAAAGGTGAATATAATGAAGCATCTGAACTAATATCACAACTATTAACAATTAACACTAAAAATAATAATCAAGGGGAAATTGCTCAGAACATAAGGCTAATGGGAGCAATCCGCTTTTATCAAGGAAATTTTAAAGAAGCTTTTGAGAAAACAGAAGAAAGCTTAAAGTTATCCTCTACAATCAAAAACTGTAGACTGCAAGCATTATGTTTGAACAATTTAGGGTATTTCTATTACTCAATGGGGAAGCTGGGAAAATCTATTCAACAGTATAATCAAGCACTCTATTACGCAAAAGAACTTCATAAGTCCGATTATGCCCTATATGGAAAATACTCTCTTTCAATGAGTATTCAATCGATTCTAGCTGACCTCTATACAATGAGGGGAGAATTCGATCTTGGATTAGACTTATTGCAGGATTCTCTAATCCGAACAAAAGAGCTGAAAGAAAAAGAAGCTGATGGATATGTTTTTTATCCTGGACCAGAAGCAGAATTGTACCTTAACCTAGGGAAACTTCATTTTAAAAAAGCTGAATATCTTTTAGCTAAATCAAATTTAAAAAATAGTCTAGAGATATTATTAAAATTTTATGAAAATCCATTATTTGCAGCAGATACATTATTCAATATAGTATTAACGTGCTGTGAATTGGGCGAATTGGATGAAGCTCAACAATACTTTAATCAGCTAGAAAAATGTAAGATGGAAACTAAAAAAGAATCTTTTCATCATCAGATACAGGTAGCAAAGGGAGTCTTATTTAAGAAAAATCCTCGAATAATCATGAAAGCCCAGGCTCAAGAGATCTTTCAAAACATCCTTAAAGAAGAGAACCTTGACTATGATTTACGAGTATATGTCTTGTTAAATTTGATAGAAATCTTGGTGTGGGAATTATCAAGTACAGGGCATGAAACAGTTTTAATAGAAATAGAACAGATTCTAAATGAAATTACGAAAATTGCAGCAAATCAAAAATCGATAATGCTTGAAATTGAGGTGGGGTTAATTCAAAGTCAATTCGAATTGATCCAAGGAAATATGAAACAAGCTATGAATCGATTAGAAGAGTTAACTCAAGTTGCCCTCGATAACCATTTACAGAAATATCAAATAAGAATTGAGGGACAACAAAAGGTAATAAAGACAGAATTAAATAAATGGATAGAATTAACTGAGCAAAATGCTCCCCTGATTGATAGACTTCGTCAATCTCAGGTTGAAGATTACTTAGCGACCGCTCTTCGATTAGCAAAAGGGCCAGGACAAGACGAAAAAATCCAAGCTCCAAGTAATTAATAATTGGAAATACAGCGTTAGAGGAGACTATTACGGTCTCTAAGAGGAGATCTCAACAACACAATTCGATTTATAAATCTGGATCCTACTGATATATATTCTTCAGAAGCTCTAATTAGTAACGTTTACTATGTGTTTTCTTTACATTGCAGGTACCTATATTCTTAAATAACATTAAATTTTTTTGATCACAATCCCCCCTTAATAAAAGATGTGTTTTTCATGAAAAGGAAGGTTCTAATACTCTTTATCTCATTGATGATACTTCAGATTAATTCAATCAATATTCCCGCTGGGAATGAAGATAATGGCACAATCTCACAATTTTCTGAAAATATTCTATTATCGACTACTGATAACATATATGGTCATCATGTGGAAGCTACACTAGCAATAAGTGGAGATGGTACTTTATTTGCAGGCTGGAAAGAGTCTTATTCTCATAATGGAGCAGGAGTAAGAGTTAGTTTTACAAAATCAGTTGATAATGGATTAACTTGGTCAGTTCCATTTAATATGCCAAATTTTGTCCCTAATACTGGCCAATCAGATCCTTGGTTAGTGTGGTATGAAGAAACTGAAACTTTGTATTACACCTATTTAGAATATTCTTTACTTGATAACATTGGTGAAGGTTTCACACAATTGACAGTTGCTAGAAGTACAGACTATGGTGAAACTTGGAATCTTGTAACAGCGAGTTACGGAGATGGATTTGCAGATAAAGAAACTATGACAGTTAGTAATGATGGGACTCTGTATGTAGTCTACGATGATATTGACGTAACGTCTGGATCAACCTTTGTTCGATTAACTCGCTCAGACGATGGTGGCAGCACCTTTAAGGAAATCAGTGTAGTAGCAGATTCTATAACAAATCCTGAAGATCATCTTGGTCCTTATGTTACCACCGATGACAAAAATGATGTGTATGTGGCCTGGTTTTGGTTTACAGATGGCTCGTGGGGAGATATTTATGTGACATCTTCAAGTGATAAAGGCCTAACCTTTACTACTCCAGTTGATATCAATCAAGATGGTGAAAATTGTACTTTTGAAACTAGCCCTGACCAAAGACCGGCAAAAGGGTCTCTCCCCGTGATTGAATTCGATCAAAATGATCGTTTATATGCTCTATGGTCCGAGAAGCTTGAACCAGATGGGTTATGGGATGTCTATCTGAGGTATTCTGATGACTACGGCTCAACTTGGAGCAATCGATATCAGATAAACCCTAGTATTATTGGTAATCAATGGGAACCAGATATGGAGATTGATTCCCAAGGAAGAATTCATTTGGTTTATTACGATGATGAGGGTGGAAACTCTTTTAAACCATTTTACCGTGTACTGGAGTTTCCTCAGTCTGGAGAACCTATATTTGGTAATCCAATAGACATTTCAAATGGTGTTTCCACTTCAAACACTTTTACGAGACCAGGGGAGTACTTTTCAATTCGGGTGGACTCTAATAATATTCCCCATGTCGTATGGTCTGATGGAAGAAA
>JBHLKC010000177.1:5192-6939 GCA_048887065.1 Candidatus Hodarchaeota archaeon | reverse complement strand
TTGTTACAGATATTTCTTCGCGTTCCTTTAGGAGAGCTTTCTCAAATCATTGGAAGAAAACCATTATTACTGCTTGGACATTTTTCTTTTACTCTTGCTTTAATATTTCTATTTTTTGCCTTCGATTGGTTTTTTGTTTTCCTCTCAATAATTTTCGTTGCTTTTGGAATGTCTTGCTTTTGGCCTTCGCTTTTTGCTTATGTTTCCGATTTCACTCCAAAGACTTTTGGGCATTCAAATGGACGTATATTTCAAATGGGTGACGTTGGTACGATTTTTGGCTCATTAATTTCAAGTTTACTACTTGATGAGTTACTTTGGGGTCTTAGAAATCTATTTGGAATTATTGCAGGGATCGGAGTATTTTCGGGCGTAATTACTATATTTTTATTACCAGAAGGGCTTATTGCAAAAGATAGGAGACAAGTCGATAGTATTCTTCAAGCGATTAAAGAGTCCATAATCTTTATGGCTCGATCTTTCAAAAATATTACTATGAGTAATCATCTAGCCGAAGTTTATGCTTTTCAATTCTTTTTATCATTTATTGAATTTGCAGCAGCTACTTTTCTTCCTGTTCTAATCGTTAGTAAGGGATACACTCGTGGAGAAGTCGCAGAAATCGTTTTTTGGTCTACAATAGCTATTATATGGTTTAAACCTTATCTTGGACAGATTACTGATAAATTTAATTTTATTCCAACAATTTCACCATTCTTAATTATTTCTAGCCTAACTATGTTGGTTTTTCTCATTATACAGAACTACTGGTTATTAGTTTTGGTTTATATTATTTTAAATGGCTCATTAATTACATCCTATATTGCAGCTAACGGTGAAACCGCACGAAGGGCATCTTTTGAACAACGAGGAACAGCACTGGGAGCACTAGGAGTCTACGTCTCTTTTGGTAGAACAACTTCAACCATTGTACTTGGCCCTGTTTGGGAAGTCTTTGGATTATTTGGAGTGTTTTTATTGACTGGATTTGGCGTACTTATTATTGCAGCTTTATTATTTTTCTTCATGAGATATAGAACGAGTAAAAGGCAAAATTGACTGATTTTTTGAAGTTTATAATCAGTTCTAGTATAATTGAAGTATATTCAGAGCATTATAAGGATTCTAAACGGGATAAAGAGGTTATATCCATCATGACTATGAATTCAATAAAGTAATATTCATGAAGTGTTAGAAATCTTTGGGTCATGTTTTCAAATTACTGAATGGGGTTATTAAAATGGCGTTAATTAGCGAAAAATTTAACGAAGCTGTAGTAAAACAGATTGGAGAAGAAGTATACTCTGCTTATTTATACCTGAGTGCAAGTATATGGTTGAAGGAAAACAGTTACAATAATCTATCAAGCTGGTTTTTTGCACAGTATAATGAAGAGCTTTCACACGCGTATAAGTTTATTAATTACGTTATCGATACTGGGGGTAAAGTCAAGCTCCCTGAAATTTCCGCTCCCAAATCTGATTGGACATCGGTAAAAGAAATTGTTAAGGCAGCTTACGAACACGAACAATACATTACAAAGAAGATTCATGAGCTTATGGCTTTAGCAGAAGAATTGAAAGAATATTCCCCTCACGAACTTTTACGTTGGTTTATAACTGAACAAATCGAAGAAGAAGCTTCAACAGAGGAGTTAGTCGTTAGACAAGCAGCTTTCAATAATGATATGCTGTTTGATGCTAATACTACGAGGAGTTCAAGTGAAGAATAATTTTTTTTCTGTGAT